>CALNCU010000118.1 GCA_937875395.1 uncultured Armatimonadota bacterium
GAGAACATTTTAGATTACTTTCAAGGAAAAGACACAAACCGTATAGCCGCCTGATATTTGGATAAAATCTATGGAGGGATATAATGAGTGATGTAAAATGCGGTAATCCCGGAACCCTGTCCGGCTCCATCTGGTTTATCGGCTGGCTCTTTACAATAGGCTTTGTTAAACTAACCTTCTGGAAGGCCGTGCTGGCAATTATAATCTGGCCGTACTACATGGGCGTTGCTCTAAGATAGGCGGCATTTAGTTGAAAGCCGGGCGCGGGCCATGGTAATCAGCCCGCGCCCCCTGCATGCCCCAAGGCGTTATGCCGCCTTCCGCTCTTCCTCTTCTTTCTCTGTAATCTCTTCCGGAACAGTGTATTCTTTCAGCTTCTCTGCAAACTCATCAATCTTTGCGGCTACGCGCCCGTGCACAGAATCCGCCGGGTACGTTCCATCCGCCAACCGCGCGCCCGCAGAAACGCCGGTAAGAAGCTCTATGCCTTCATCTATAGTCTTAACCGGCCAGATATGGAACATGCCGTTCCTTACGGCATCTACCACCTCTTCCTTTAAGACCAGGTGCGGGATGTTCTGGTGGGGAATCATAACGCCCTGGTCGCCGGTAAGACCCTTGGCCTTGCAGACCTCATAGAAGCCCTCAACCTTCCAGGAGACGCCGCCTATGGGCTGTACCTCCCCCATCTGGTTGACGGAGCCGGTAACCGCTATCCCCTGCTTTATGGGAAGATCGGACAGGCTTGAGAGCAGGGCATATAGCTCTGTGCTTGATGCGCTATCCCCTTCCACACCCTCGTAAGACTGCTCAAAGGTAAGCGTGGCGCCAAGGGGCAGAGGCTTGTCCTGGGCGTAGATGCCGGCCATGTAACCAGAGAGAATAAGCACGCCCTTATCATGTATGCTTCCGCTCATCTTTACTTCTCGCTCTATCTGGGTTACGGAACCCTTGCCTATAAAGGTGCGTGCCGTTATTCTGGAAGGGCGCCCAAAGTTATAGTCGCCAATGGAGTAGACGGAGAGGCCGTTCACCTGCCCTGCCTTAGCTCCATCGGTATCTATCATGATTATGCCCTTCTCCATTAGCTCCTGTATCTTCTCTTCTATAAGGTTGGACCGGTACTCCTTCTCATGTATGGCCTTCTCTACGTCCTCCGCCATCACGTACCCGTTGCCGTCTTTTGTTGCCCAGTAGCTGGATTCCGCCACCAGGTCTGCTATCTCTATAAAACGCGTAGAGAGCTTATCGTTATCTTGTATAAGCCTTGACCCGTATTCCACTATCTTTGCTATGCCGGTCTTGTGAAAATCCCTCAGGTTGGATTTCCTTACCAGTTTTGTCACAAACTCCGCATACTTTCGCACGTGGTCATCTGTGCGGGTCATCTCTATGTCAAAATCCGCCTTTACTTTGAAGAGCTTTCTAAAATCTTCGTCATATGCGTAAAGCAGATGGTAGATTAAGGGGTTTCCTATAAGAACCACCTTCAAGTCTACAGGGATAGGCTCCGGCTTAAGCGTGGAGGTTGGTATAAGGCCGTAGTGCTCGGCTATATTCTCTATCCTTACCTCCCGGCTGCGCAGGGTTCTCTTAAGCGCATCCCACGACATGGGGTTCATAAGAACGTCCATTGCCTGCAAAATAAGATACCCGCCGTTTGCCCTGTGAATGGCGCCCGCCTTTATCATAGAGAAATCCGTGGTAAGCGCGCCCAGCCTTGCCTGAAAATCCACCCGGCCTATAAGGTTGTAGTAGGTGGGGTTGTTTTCATCTATAACTGGCGCGCCCTTCTGCTCACGGTTATCTACAATAAGGTTTACCTTGTACCTGTCAAAGGAGGGCTGCTGCCTTAACTCTTCCAACCCCGGAATGGGAAGCTTGGCGGCCTCCTTCTCCTTAAAATCCTCCAGGCTGTCCATCATATCGTCACGAACCTGGTGAAGATAGTCTACTATCTCCGGGTGGTCTTTGTATCTCTCCTGCAGATCTTCAAGGAGGTGCCCCACGGCAAAGAGCGCAACCTCTTTGTCAAGTTCTGCTATACGCTCGCCAAGTTCCTTTTCCGCCTTCCGGGATTTGGTCATTGCCTGCTGTATGTATCCCTGAAGCTCCTCGCTCTTCTTCTGAAAATCTGCTTTCTTCTCCTCGGGAAGTCCCTCAAACTCCTCCCTGGAGATAGGCCTTCCACGGCTTATGGGAACGGTAGCTATGCCTATCTGCGTCATCTCTATGGCAAGGCCCATCTCCTCCGCCCGTTTCTGCAAATCGTCCAGCATGTGGTTCCGGGTCTGCTGAACCTCGTTTACCAGGTCGTTTCTGCGTTTCTCATAGTTCTCGCTCTCAAATGCGCGGGGAATCTCTCTTCTTGCGGCATCTACAAGAGATTCCATATCCTTTACAAAGTTGCATCCAAGGCCGGGTGGAAGAATAATTGCATTCGGCTTATCCGGCTCCTTAAAGTTGTTGACGTAGCACAGATCGCACGGCACAGGCTCTGACTTTGCCTGCTCCTCTACAAATGCGTGTACCGTAGAGTTTCTCCCCGTACCGGTGGGCCCGGCTACAAACAGGTTAAAGCCCTCCGTATCTATGTTAAAACCGAAGTCTATGGCGCTGACGCCCCTGTCCTGGCCTACCGTGCCCTCCAGCGGTTTAAGTTCTGCGGTTGTTTCAAAACCAAGGGAATCAGGATCACAGAAACGCCTTAGCTCTTCTACGGGGACTTCGGCATGATTAACTGCCATAAGTGGTTCCTCCTATTAATTACGCTAACTTGCGGCCGGCATTCTGTTGCTGGTGTGACAATACCCCCTCCCAGGTATGCGCCAAACAGAATTTAGTATACAAACCAGGTTTTTGCGCCCTTTTAACGCCGACTGTATAAGATGCAATCTGTTTTATGCGAGATTAAAACGGGGTAACTCCATTAAGCAGGCCTTTGGATAAAACAGGCTGGTGCCCGCTAAAAAGTTATGATGGTTAAGCAGCAGTGGGCCTAAGCATCAAGTGCCGGATATACATGTTCTACCGCAAACGGAGCAGTGAATGCGTTCCAGATTACCTTTCTTCATAGTATTGGCTGCTATTATTCTGCTTGCCATTATTGTGCTGCTTGGAGCACTTGTCAGATGGCATCAAATTCTGGCCCACCTGCCGGAGGTGCTGGATACGGAGTTGGAAACCCGCCTTGGGCGCGGAGTTAAAATAGGCACAGCACGGTTTATCTACCCGGGCAGAATAGATTTATCTAATGTCTATATTGCAAAAGGGCACTCCCTGAACTCCGGTACCCTGCTATTTGTGCCGCGGGCAATTGTGCGCTTTAGCTTAATAGACCTTCTGCTGGGACGCCAGACCACTGCAAGGAGCATCCGTTCCATAGAGGTATACCAGCCCGCCCTCTATATTACCCGCAGCCGCAAAAAGATATGGGATTTTGCAGACCTGTTTCAACGCCCTCCCGTGGGCGCTGAGGCGCGCTTCCGCGGCACTGTCAGCATCCGCGGAGGAAGGCTTACGGTAACAGATTATGCCGCAGAACTGCCAAGGCTTCCGGCGGTAAACACTCTTGGCAACGTTAACGGCTCCCTGGATTTCCGGCCGATAAGCTGGGTTAATGTAAACGCCCGGAGCATAGGCACCGGAGGCCAAATCTTAAGGCTCTCTGCATCCGGCCGGTGGGGAATTAATCCGGCAGATACGCATATCAGCTTGAATATAACCGATGCAGACGCCGGATACTGGTTCAACTACTTCTCCAACATACAGACATGGACTCTTGACCGGGGAAGATTTGATGCTCAAATACTGGCCACCCGCCCGGCCGGGAACCCGGGGCGCCTCTCCGGCACGGGAAACATCCGGCAGGGACGCATAACAAGCCGCCTTCTTGCGGTGCCTTTAACATCCCTCTCGGCCAAGGTTGCATTTGACAGGTCTATCATAAATTTAAACGCAAGCGCCTCCCTTGCAGGGTCTCCGGTTACCGGACAGGGACGCATAAACAGCTTTGCCCAGGCCATGATAGATATGCGTGTTACATCCGGCAGAATGAACCTTGCCACTCTGCAAACAGCCGTGCGCGCGCGCCCTGCTACTCCCGGCTTAACGTGGACATCCCCTGCAAAGATTACCGCCAGGGTGTACGGGCGGGCGCAGAACCCTAACGTTACGGCGGATATAGCAGGCGCCGGGGGGCAGCTAGATGGTGTTAGCTTTAAAGGACTCTCTGCCGCAGGGGTATACAGAAACGGCGTTATTGAAATCTCAAGAGCCGCAGCGGCATCTGCAGGCGGCAGAGTCTCATTTCAAGCTGTTATAGGCGTGCCGCGGTTTAGCATACGCGCCTCCGGCACGGCGCAAAACATAAATCTTGGACTGCTGCCGCTCCCCTCCACGCTTAAGGCATCCGGCGCATTCTCCGGGAGCATACGCACATCATACGCCGGGGGTATTGGGGCTTTAACTCTTGCCGCAGAGAGCGCGGGGGCGCGAATCTCCGGCGTCACGTTTACCTCCGCTGCTGCAAACATGGCCATTACCGGTTCAAGGATAAACGTTGAGAGGCTGATTGCAAGAGGCCCGGATGCAGCATTTAACGCGGCGGGCACGGCGGTGATAGGCGGCCCAATAAACCTGCGTGTCTCTGCAGATGATGTTAACCTGCGCACAATTCTTCTTCCATTCGGCTACACGCAGATAACCGGGCTTGCAAATCTTACCGGCAGGCTTACGGGAACCTTCGCCCGCCCCGTGCTCACGGGCTCGGTTACGGCAAAGGACGGCACTCTAAGAGATATAAAATACACACTGCTCTCCGCACGTATAACCGCATCGCAAAAAGAAGTAGTTCTGCAGGATGCGCTTATTGTATCCGGCCCATCCAGGCTTGCCGCAACCGGCAGCATTACTATTCCGGCGGGAGCGCCGGTGCGCCTGGATTTACGGCTTGCGGGCAGGAATATAGATATAGGCGGATTGGCCCAAAGCCTGGGCATAAGGGAGAGGATCAGGGGCACGGCAAGTCTGGATTTAACAGTTATAGGGAGCCTGCCCATGCCCGCCATTTCCGGCACAGCCGCAGTGGAGAATGCGGTATTTGACGGTATTGATTTCAACCTGGCGCAAATCACCCTGGAATCCAGGGGACGCGCCACCGTTATTACGGAACTTACGGCGCAAAGGGGCAGCACATCCGTCACGGGGAGCGGCGTCATTCAGGCAAACGGGGAGATTGCAGTAAACTTTGCTGCATATAACCTGAACCTTAACATGCTGGACAACATTGTCTATCCGTATATAACGCTCTCCGGCCCGGCCGCCCTCTCCGGGCGGATTGGCGGCACACTGCGGAAGCCGGTGGTGCAGGCTGAATTATCTTCAAGCGACCCCGTGGTAAACAGGAGGCCCCTTGATTCCCTCTCCGGGAGCATTATATGGGATGGAACCCGGCTGACCGTAAGGGATGCATCCGCAGTGGAAGGCGACGCATCTATCCGGATTCCCTCTATGGTTTTTAATCCTGCTGTGCGATATGCGGACGGCAGCGTTGAGATAAGAAATTTGCCCGTAGGAACAGTGATTGCCATGCTTAGAAACAGCCCTGTTCTGGGCCGTCCTGAAGGTCAGGGATTGCTCCGGTTCCTGCAAACCCTCCCAAGCCCGTTTTCAGGGACTTTAAACGCCAATCTGGCGGTAAGCGGCCCCATTGCATCGGCAAAAGCACAGGGCACAATCTCCGCCGCAGGAGTCTCCATGGGCGCGGCAACATTAGAGAGAGCGCAACTTGCCTTTAATACCTCCGGCGACCGGCTGAACATTACGGATGCAACCCTTGCCGGGCCGGGGATAAACCTGTCTGCATCAATGCAAATTAAGGCTGGAAAGATTGACGGGCTGACGGCAAACCTGGCGGATACCACAGTCCCCGCACTTGTGAGCGTGATGCGCAACATACCGGGGCTCTCACTTATCCCTTTTGGACGTCGCCTGCAAGACTTTGCAGCCGGGCTGCCTGCGCCTGCAGCCGGATTAATCTCTGCCAATGTTACCGCGGAGAATCTGCAGGATAACGGCACCGGCACCCTCTCCCTTGCCGCCGCCGGAGTCTCGCTTGCAGAAAATCCGGTGGGAAACATAAACGCACAGGCAAATCTGCTGGGGCAGACCATAACACTTAATCAATTCATTATTTCAAGGGACGGCGCGCAGGCAACCGTGGCAGGGAGCATCGGACTGAACGGGCTTATATCCCTTACTGGGCAGGGGTCTGCCGTGCCCCTATCCATTGCCAATATCCTGTTCCCCAGGCAAAAGATATCCGGTACGGCAGATTTTACATTCAGGGCCGGCGGAACTATAAGCAATCCGCTGGTAGAGACTGCCTTCACAGCCAGAGATGTATCTGCATCAGGGGTATTGCTCAACACTGTATCTACCCAGAGGCTTATTATAGCGGGCGGGCGCATATCTGCAGAGAGCTTGAACATAGCAAGCGATAGCGGCAGCGCGGTTATCTTTGGATCGGCGCCGTTTGTATGGAAACGACCGTTTATTCCGCCGGATCAGCCTTTGATGCTTGCAATTAAGGTGTCTGACCCTAACTTTTCACTTGCGCACTCTTTAGTTCCCGCAATAGAAGAAGCCGGCGGAGATTTTGCAGCAAATATTGCAGTTAACGGCACAATAAATAATCCCATCCTGCAGGGGGATATCTCTTTGCAGAACGGACGGTTAAAGCTGTCCGATTTCCGGAACGATTTTACAAACATAAGCCTCTCCGCCACACTGCAGGGGAGTACTGTAACTATAGGCAGCCTGACGGGCTCATCCACCGGGGGCGGCAGTTTTAACATAGGCGGCACAGTGCTTCTTTCCGGCCCGCAAACAGGAATAGTTAACGCCTTTGCCTCCCTTAACTCCCTTGGCATATCGGCACAGAACCTTGTGGGAGCCGGGGAGAGCATATCCCTTGTGGCAACCGGCCAGCTATCTATAACGGAGAGCATTAAAAGCCCGCTTGTGCAGGGACGCCTTGTAGTGCGGGATGCCGTATTATCCATGCCTGCAACCTCTGTTACTACAACCCTGCAACCTGCCGCTCTTCCCGTAAACCCCAGGATTGCAGTCACGCTGGATCTTGCGCAAAACGTGGTAGTGGAACGCGGGGGATTGCGCGCCCAGGTGCAGGGGCCGGTAACCCTTGCGGGAACGGCCGGGCGCCCCATTGCCGCCGGAACAGTTCAGATAATTACCGGGCGGTTAAACTATGCCAACCGTTCGCTGGAACTCCTCCGGGGAGGGACGGCATCCTTTGTTTTACAGCCCCCGTCTCCTGCATCACCGTAAATGCATCGGCGCAGACCAGGATTACGGCGGCATCTACTATTTCCGGACGACTTACGCGCTACACGGTAACGCTAAACTTTGAAGGGCCCATTGGAGACCTTAACATAGGCGTAAGAAGCAGTCCGCCGGGCCTCTCAGATATGGAGGCGCTTACACTGGTACTTGGCGGAAATGCTCTTGAGGCGCTTCTCCGCGGCCAGCCGTTTGAACAGATATTCCAGCAGCAGATAGGAGAATTGCTGCTGGGGTACGTCATACCGGGGATATTCCAGCCTATTGAGTTTGGCGGCTTGACGCTTGCACTGGAGCCGGGTCTTGAGATTCCGCTGCAGATAAGCGCAACTGCGCTCCTGGCCGACCGAGTAACATTAAACTACAGCCGCACGCTTATAGGCGTCGGCACGCTGGATACAATCTCTTTAAGCTATCTTATAACAGATCAGCTTGCCTTCACCGTTCTCTTTGAAGAGGTGAACGGAAGCCCCAACGATACGCAGTTCCTTGCGGAGTACTACACAAGGTTTTAAGGCTTTTTCCTGTTATCACCTTCCTATAAATATCCCCACCGCCATTAAAAACGGGGTTACAAGAACAACAATAACGTTCATCCCAAGATACGGTTTAAGCTTTTCTACATCCTTTGCATAAAGGAATGTGCTGCGGGCTACAGGTATGGCCAGTGGTATGGTAGCAAGCCCCAAAAGACTGAGCGCAGGCAGAATCCCGGCGGCGGCGGCTGCTATAATTGTAACGTAAGCCAGTATCAGAAAGGTTGTATATATGACCGCCGCATAATGCAGCCCCCAGATTATGGGAGGTGTTCTGCGGCCCACGGTTTTATCCGCCTCTACATCCGGGAACTGGTTTATTAAAAGCAGGTTGCTCACCAGGAAGAACGGCACAAGCGAAGCTACAAATGATGGAAATGAGTATCCCCCGGTAAGCACAAAGTGCGTTCCCATCACCATGAGCACCCCAAAACCCAGGCCGGGCGCTATAAGGCAGATGGCCGGGTGGCGAGTAATAAACGGCGTGTATGCTGCAATTACCACCAGCCCAAGCAGGCCTAGCGGAACAATGGCAAACCCTCTGAGGAAGGCAAAATATATGCCTATAAGCCCGGTTAACGCAAACGCAACAAGCCCTGCTATAAGCGCGGCATTGGCTACTTCCGGATGCGCCGGAAGGGTTCCGGTACCGCCGCTGAAGGGGGTGCGGGTTGTGCGCTCATCCAGTCCGCTCTTATAATCTGTGTATTCATTAAAAACGTTAACGCTTATATGCGCTGCCACCGCACCGGCAAGCGCCAGGAATACATGAAAGATATTCAACCGCCCTGTAACAAGCGCCGCCGTACTTACGCCTACCGCCACGCATACAGGATTAAGAAATAAAAACCGGGGACGCGTAGGCCCCAGAATGTATTTGGCTTTACCCATAAAAACCCTCCAACTGTAAACTTGAACAGGTTAAACTATATCAGCCATCCGCTTCTGCGTCAACACTACTCCTGCTAATTATACATCACTTAGGCGGCCATAAATGCAATTTTTAACAGCGGCAAGGAGGGATATTTTTAGATATATCGAAAGGTTTTATAGTAAGCTCTGCCGTGCAGATACTGTTAAGGAAGGTATAGCCATGAAACATGTACTCTCTCATACTGCCCCGTTCGATATGGTGCAGGAAGACTTCAGGAAGCTGGATTCCGCCCTGCGCCTGCGCACCACATGGGATGTAGAACGCCTTATCCTTATACAATCCGTGCAGGGGCACGCGCATGAAGGACACGGCGTCTTTCGCCGCAAGTACCCCAACACCCGGCTGGACGATATATCAAGGGCGCTCCGGCTTAATCCTGCATGGGTACGCGCAGCCCGGCAGCAGCTTATAGATGAAATAAAAGAGTATGTTTCCCAGGTTATAGCCGGAGAGAGCCGCCCGCCCCTCTCAAATGGTGACGGCGTGGGACTTCTTGGTTCCGGCATGTTCAATGGCATGGATATCAGCGGGCATGACGTTCTGCGCGGAATCTATCTTGGAGGGCTGCGCGATGATACCGCTATACGCTTTGATATGGAACAGCAATACGGCATTACCATAGGCGGCGGGAAATGCTATCTTGTCAACACATCCGTCATGGAAGGCATGGGGCTTAACGGAGACGTTCTGGCCCACTCATCCCATGAGGACATGCTTGAGTATTACAGAGACACGGGCCTTATAGCCGCCGACTACGGTACCGATGGCGGAGATTTAGATTATATGTACATACGCCACAGAAGGGGTAGAGGCGCCTCTGACGATGCGGCAATTATTGCAGCCGGATTAATCTGGGGGTATGGAACCGCTATTGGAGTCTTTCTTTCAGATGCCATAGACACGCTTGAAAAGTACGTGCCCGTCTACTCTGACCAGGATGATGAGCTGGCGCAGTTTATAGCAGAAAACTACCGGGCGCTGGATGTAGATAAGTCTAATGCAAGGCAGCTTGCGTACTATTCGGCCATACCGGGGAAGGCGCCCATAGATGTGCCGGATAGTTCTCTAAGGCACCTTATGGCAATAAATACCAATCACGACCTTACGCTTATAGAGAGCCATCTGCTCTTTATACAGGGGAAGCGCACCCCTTCCATAAAAATGGGGATTGAATGCACGCCAAGCCATGACCTGTACCATTATATAAAAGGCCGGATAATTACGGCGCCAAAGGAGATAAGGGGTTAGGATGCGCCCCATCCCGCCCGGGCCTGTCAACAATTGGGGATATTCGCTATCCCGCAGGGGCGGGTCTCTGTGTCCACCTGATTAAGCTTCGGCAGCGGCGTGCTTTGCACTCTGCGACCGAAGTATCGTCCCGGGGTTGATGCACCTGGCTTCGGCAGCGGCGCCTCCGGCTCTGCGACCGAAGTATCTCCTCAGGGGATTTGTCACAGCCCTTTCCACGGCAGATCAAAAGTATCGTCCCGAAGGTTGATTTTATCCGGTTCAGCGGCAGACGCCGCAGCGGCGGCAGGGGCCTACCATGCATGCAGCAGAGGAGGCCTCCGCAAGGCCAAGCTCATACTCATGCCACAGGTGTTTCTTTGATATGCCAAGGTCTATATGATCCCAGGGGAACACTTCATCCTCCGGGCGCTCCCTTGTTGCATAAAAACCGGGATCTATGCCGCCCTCCCGCCATGCCTGCCTCCAGTTCATCCCCTTAGACACAGCCTCAATTACCCCGGCAAGGCGGCGGTCTCCCCTGGCCAGCACCCCCTGAACCAGAGCCTCTCGGGGGCTTTCCCTTAAAAGCTCTACTCTTTTTATGCGAGAGAAGGCGCTTCGCAGGCGCTCCATGTCTTTTGAAAGATCTCTCTCTTCCTTCATGCCACACCATTCAAACGGAGTCCACGGCTTGGGAACAAAACAGCTTACAGAGACAATCACCTTCTCCCACGGATGAAGCACCGCAATCTCTTCCACAAGAGTGCGGATAGCATCTACATCTTCCGGCCCCTCCGTGGGAAGGCCAAGCATAAAGTAGAGCTTTACCCTTCTGAACCCTCCCTCAAAGGCTATTCTTGCGGCCTGCCTTACCTCCCGGCCGGTTATCTGCTTGTTGATTATTCTTCGCAGACGGTCTGTTCCGGATTCCGGGGCTATTGTTATTACCTGGTGGCCGCCGCTTCTAAGCGCCGCAACTATATCTTCATTCAAGGTATCAGCCCTTGTGGATGAGATGGAGAAGTGCAACTCGTCCTCTATGAGCGACCGGCAGATAAGAAGGGATGACGGATGATCAAAAACGGATGCGCTTAGAAGCCCCACCCGCGGAGCCTTTCCGGTGTGCTCCTCTACAAGCTTGCGCATATCTGCAATATCTTTTATAACATCTGCTTCTGCGCGGGCCCTGGGAGGTAGGTAGGCGTGTCCCGCCACACAGAACCGGCAGTGCCTGCCGCATCCGCGGGCCACCTCTGCCAGAATCATATCGGCAAACTCCGTCTCCGGGGTTACTATTGCAGAGACGGAGGGATAGTTCTTTAAATCAGGCTCAAATCTGCGCTTAACCTTCTTTGGCATGCCGGGGGCGTTCTTTGTGCAGAGCAAGGTTCCATCCGGCTTGTAGTACGGCGTGTAGAAGCTGGGGACGTATACGCCTTCTATAGCGGCCAGTCTTTTAAGCACCTCCGGGCGCGGCTCCCCTCTGCTGCAAGAGAGCACAGATACAATCTCCGGCAGCACCGGTTCCGCCTCTCCTATAACAAACGCATCAATAAAATTTGCAAGCGGCTCCGGGTTGAAGGTGGCGGCGGGCCCTCCGGCTATTACAATTGGGGCGAAGCCTTGCGCATCATCGCGCTCCGCAGATGTTAACCCCACCCCGGAGAGCGAGAGGATTTTAAGCACGTTGGGGTAATCCATCTCATATGAGAGAGAGAAGGCAAGCACATCAAAATTCTGTACCGGCGTCTGAGATTCAAGTGTGAAGAGGGGCGTTCTTGCAGTTTCAAGCTCTAATAAATCCGGTGGATCAGGGAGAAACACCCTCTCACAGACGGCATCTTCCATGTTGTTTAGAAGGCGGTAAACAATCTGAAGCCCCAGGTTGGACATTCCCACATAGTAGGTGCTGGGGAAGGCCAGGGCAAATTTTACCCGGCCGCCGTGCGGCTTTGTAACCGTTCCGCTCTCCCTGGAGAGCCGGTATCTTACCTTTTCAGCAAACCGTCTTGCCAAGTGCTGCTCCCTTAAAACAAAATGAGCAAACCGCACGCCGCCTGCCGCTCTTATGCGCCCGGGCGCCGCACGATTTGCTCATTATTACCCTTTTTTGTGGCTGCTGATTATTATCTGCGCCGCAGAAATGCGGGAATATCCAACTCTTCGCCGCTGCCGTTGCGTGCAGACGTACGATCCCGCGCCGCCGGAATCCGCTCTGAGAGCGATGGGCGGCCGCCGTCAAACCCGGTGGCAAGAACGGTAACCTGAACGGAACCATCATACCTGTCATCAATAACTGTACCAAAGATTATGTTGGCATCTCTCTCATCAGTAGCCTTAAAGATAACATCTGCAGCTTCATAGACTTCGCTCAGGGTGAGGTCGCTGCCGCCGGTTATATTCAGGAGTACGCCTCTGGCTCCGTCTATGCTTGTCTCAAGAAGCGGGCTGTTTATGGCCGCCTGGGCAGCCTCTGCCGCGCGGTTCTCACCGGTGGCATAACCTATTCCCATAAGCGCAGAGCCGGCATCCTGAACAACGGCCTTAACGTCTGCAAAATCTACGTTTATCATACCGGGGACGGTAATGATATCAGAGATACCCTGAACGCCCTGCCGCAGAACATCGTCCGCCATGCGGAAGGCTTCCAGCAGGGTGGATTTCTTCTCTGTTACGCTGAGAAGGCGGTCGTTGGGGATAACTATTATGGTGTCAACCTTGTCACGGAAGATATCTATCCCCTCTTCTGCAGAACGGGCGCGCCGCGGCCCCTCAAAGCTGAAGGGACGGGTTACAACGCCAACGGTGAGGGCGCCCATCTCTTTTGCCACCTCTGCAACCACGGGAGCCGCGCCGGTGCCGGTGCCGCCGCCCATGCCTGCCGTGATAAATACCATATCAGCGCCTTCAAGCACACGCTTGATCTCTTGTTTGCTCTCTTCTGCGGAAGACTTGCCTACTTCCGGGTCGCCGCCGGCGCCCAGACCCCTTGTAAGGTCTTCGCCAAGCTGTACTTTTTCCTCGGCAGATGCCGTTTGAAGGACTTGAAGGTCCGTATTCATTGCGATAAATTCAACTCCGGAGACGCCGCACTCTATCATGCGGTTCACTGCATTGGAGCCGCCGCCGCCGATTCCCACGACCTTTATTGAAGCGCCGTGATTACCCTTTGCCGAATATGCCATATCGCTCCCCCTATTGTATGTGAGTATGCTTAATCAATTTAATAAACGTGATATACTACTTCACCAAAAAAGTTATGATGTTTAACAAGGCTTCGGCAGCGACGCTTCGCTCTGCGACCGAAGTATCGCCCCTCGCAAGCGCCCCCGGCGTCTACGGCTCTGCTACCTAAGTATCAACAACCACAATTAATTTGGCTTACTACTAGTCTGGATGCTTCGGCCTATGAGCGCCTTGGCACTCGCCGCCAGTACATTTTTATTATACCTGATGCAATATAATAGCAGACCTACAACAGTTGCGCAACTACGATCAGATACAAACTCTGCCGGCCTGTCTGCAAAGAGCGGCTGGCCTGTTCTTGCCGGAATGCCGTTACTTTTGATGCTGTCTCTTTAATTTCCGGCATACTTATATATTTTACCACATTCTGCACTAACGTGGATAGCCCCGCTACTATATGCATCAATACTTCAAGCTTGGGTATCTGCCACAGCTCCCTTTTTTAACCGGTGCACGGGCTTATACCGGCGCTAAGAATATCACGGGCGTTCTCCTGCGGCCTATGCTTCCTTTCTTGAGAGCGCAATCTTTGTAAGCCAGTAGCGCCTTATAAGAGACAGGTTAAGGAAAATCCTGCCGCCTATCACAACCACGGCTGCAAGGAACAGGTCTACGCCAACCTGTTCTCCAAGATATGCCAGAAGAACGGCCAGGAGCGTGTTTACCAGAAAACCGGAGATAAAGATATCTGATTTAAACTTTTCTTCTATCCCCGCCCGGACGCCGCCTATAACAGCATCAAGACCGGCAAGCGTGGCAAGGGACAGGTAGCTGGCATAGTCTCCGGGAACGGTTATGTTTGCAAGATAAATAAGCGCAAAGCCTAAAACAAGACCTATTAAGGGCAGAAACACCATTACATTGACCTCCCCTTGGATTCAACCGGTCTTGCATACAGGAATATGGAACTGGTATTCCCCGAGAATGCGGGGATGGTTATTTGACTGCTCTTTTTTATCTTTACCATCTTTCTTCCAAGCCCTGGGAGCGCGTGCCAGTTATCTATCAGGCCGTTAGGCATTTTAAGGCCTCCCGCCATAGTACCGGGGGGGCCTACGGCCTTAACAAGAAACGGGGGCGACATGGGCACCCGGTTCACCTGTATGGGCCCGCCTACGCAGCGGACTGCCGTTACTGCAATTATTCTCTGCTCCGTATCTCCATCGCTTACGGATACGGCCTCTGCGCCGTTGGCAAAGAGTTCGTTGATTATGTTTCTAAGGTCTATATCGTGTATTATGTACTCTGCCTGAAGCACGGCAGGTGTTCCGGAAGGAGGCCCGCCGGGAACATCGCATAAGGTAATTTCAACGCCTTCGCCCTGGACGGGAACCAGCCCGGCAAGCAGCTTGGTATCTTTAAGTTCGCTGCTCAGAAACTTTGCTTTTGCGGTATCCTGCCCGCGGGATGCTTCGTATTTATCCAGCTTGGCTCTAAGGTCTGTAATCTCTGCCTGAAGCAGTTTGCTGCGATCTTTTTCATCAAGAAGAACCTGCGCCAGGCTGGAGAACCGCGTGGTGGGGATTCCGGAGGCCGTCTTTACCATTATCTGTGTTTTAAGGGCGGCGGCCAGGAGCATGCCCAGTATAAAACTGAGCATCGTCACCTGCCACACCCAACTGCTGCTCTTTACATTAAGTAGCGATTTTATGCCCACATCAGCCTCCGTAGCACGCGCAATAAGAGATAAAACCGGCAGACCATTCTGCACCGGGTATTCCGTAACAGCAGATGAAAACCGGAAACAAGCGAGGATCAAGTAGCAAAAAGAGGTATGCGGTTGTGCTTAACAGCCTCCGCCGTATAGCCTAGGTTCCACCTGCCTAGTCGTTGAGTTTTAATGCAGGGGCCTCCACACAGGTAACATCTATATACCCCTTCCGGCTGCGGAGTTCCGGCACTTGAAGGAGGGCTTTTGCCGCTATATCAAGCTTTTCTCTTAGCTGCTCTGGACGGCCCAGCCTGATCTCAAACTCATCAGACACATTTAAGCATAATTGATCGTTTTGGTCAACCGATATTTCCGAAATCTTTGAAATACCTACGGCTCTTGCGGTCTTCAGGCACTGCCATGCAATTGTAAAAGAGCGGTCTTTAAGCTTTGCGCCAAGAACCACGCCCCTGGGCAGATCGCATAAGAGCGCGGGGAGACTATTGTTATCTTTTGAAAGGCGGAACGGGATTCCCTCTGAATCTACATCCATTCTGGCGCCGCGGGTAGAGAGCACAAAGTCCGCGCTGCGTTCCGTAATGCACAGAATAAGGGTGCCGGGGAGCTTTCTGTGCACGCGGGCATTTAGTATAACGGGATCGCCTTTAAGCTTTTCCGCCACATTTTTTTCTTTTATGCTGAAGATATTTGTCTGGGGGAGAATGCGGAGCCTTTTTCTTACATCTTTTTCATTTAGCGTCTTAAGCCCAACAACTCTGGTCTCTTTAATGTAGAAACAGGGAGACGTGCGCGCGGCTACCACAACCTCTATTGCAAGCACAATAGAGAGCAGCACAAGAGCCAGCCGCTTTCCATTTATATGGTATGTTTTGCGGCGCCGTCCGGTACGTCTGCTGGCGGGTACGGGCCGCCGTCGCCTGCCCATATTGTTATTCCTTTTCAAGCGCGTACTGTATAAGCCTGTCTATAAGATTAGGGAATTTTATACCTGCGGCCTCTGCTGCGCGGGGCAGAAGGCTTGTAGGCGTCATGCCGGGGATTGTGTTTACCTCCAGCACGGTTACTCCACCCTCTCCTACAATCATATCAGTTCTGGACATGCCGCGGCAAGATAGGGCCGCGTGGCATTCCTTGGCAATCTCCTGAACCTTCGTGTATATGTCTTTGGGGAGGCGCGCCGGGACTATCTCTTCCGTAGCGCCGGGGGTGTATTTTGCGTGATAATCATAAAATCCGCTTGCCGGAATTATCTCTATAACGGGTAGTGCCTGGCAGGTGCCGTTCCCCAGGACGGGGCATGTAACCTCACATCCCTTAATAAACTCTTCCAGAAGGAGTTCTCCATCATGAGCAAGGGCCGCCTCTACCGCACGTTCAAAATATTCCTCTGTCTTAGCTATGCCCAGCCCTATGGTAGACCCCTGCCTGTTTGGCTTTACCACCACGGGGAAGCCTAACTCCTGTTTTGCGGCAGATTTAAGGGCATCCATATTAACAGGCGCGCGGGCCACCAGGTTTTTGGGGACGCGTATACCCCGGCAGGCGAGCACCCGGTTTGTCATTATCTTATCCATGGCAAGGGCGCTGGCAAGGACGCCGGAGCCAACATACGGAATCCCCAGAAGCTCCATCAGGCCCTGAATTGTGCCGTCCTCACCAAATCTGCCGTGCAGCGCAATAAACGCCACGTCCGGTCGATACTCCGGCCCGCCGCTTATAACGGCGGAGAGATCTACCGCCCCTTCCGCCATGCGGATGGGCTTTCCGCCGGAGGCGGGCACCGCTTCTCCAAAGGTTCCGGTGTCTACCGCAAACGCATGGTACTTGCAACTATCTATTGCGCCAAGAATCATGCGCCCCGTAGAGAGGGAGACCTCACGCTCTGTTGATTTTCCGCCCATAAGAACTGCTACTTTTAACCTTTTCAACCTACCGCCACTCCCCTGCCATCTGTATCTCTGTCTCTAAAACCACTCCG
>CALNCU010000119.1 GCA_937875395.1 uncultured Armatimonadota bacterium
TTTGGAAGTAGGAGAAGGCGTAGATTACGTTCATTAAAGCAACCACCAGAAGCTCACTCCGGCGGTTCCATATCATTTGCGATAACTTGCTGGCACCCAAAAAAATTACTCCTGGTTATTACGCCTCTCTTTGGGAGGCTCAAAAAACAAAATAGTTACCCTAAGCCACATGTTCTTTACTATGGCACCTTAGCATACCAGCCTTGCTGTATTTACCCCGCATACCCCTGGGGATGTGTGGAATGCCAGCGCCACGCATGTTCTATAATTGTGCGGACATCAGGATATTTGGGCTGCCATCCAAGCTCGTTCTTAAGCTTTTTAGAGCTTGCAACCAGCTTTGCCGGATCGCCCGGCCTTCTGGGGGCGGCCATCCACGGAACCTTCTTCCCGGTGACCTCTTCTGCAGCATCTATCATCTGCTTTACGGACTGGCCGTCTCCGTTGCCAAGATTGTAGGCCCCCGTCTCCGCACCCCGTTCCAGCGCCGCAAGCGCCCTGAGATGCGCATCCGCCAGGTCTGTTACGTGGATATAATCTCTAACGCAGGTGCCGTCCGGGGTATCCCAGTCGCAGCCAAAGACCTTTACGTTCTCCCGCTGGCCAAGCAGGGTCTGAAGGATTATGGGGATAAGATGCCCTTCCGGGGTGTGGTCTTCGCCTATCTTCCCTTCCGGGTCTGCACCGGCGGCATTAAAATAGCGCAGGGAGACGGATTTAATCCCGTACGCAACATCATACCACTTTAGAATCTTCTCAAACATAAGCTTTGTTTCGCCGTAAGGGTTTGTAGGGTTCTGCGGATGGGATTCATCTATGGGAACCCCCATGGGCTCCCCGTAGGTTGCGGCGCTTGAAGAGAAGATTATCCGTCCTACACCGTGCTCCCGCATGGCGTTTACAAGGTTCAGCCCGCCCTCAATGTTGTTTGTAAAATACTTATCCGGGCTGACCATGGAATCCCCTACCGAAGCATATGCAGCAAAGTGGACAACGGCATCAATGGAATATTTATTAAAAACGGCATCCACGGCGTCTTTATCAAGCAGATTGCCTTCTACCAACTCTCCGCCAAGCACAGCATCCCTGTGCCCAAGTTCCAGGCTATCAAACACAACAACGTCCCGGCCTTCAAGAAGAAGCGCCTTAACTGTATGAGAGCCTATATATCCCGCTCCGCCGGTCACCAGAATCATCAACAAACCTCCAGCTACTTTAACCTTTACAAGTTTAACACTGGGCGAAAACCCTTGTCAAACCGCCACTACCCATATATAGCCTGTTCTCCAAGCCTCCTAAACACGGGCTCCGGCAGTTGCACAGGTTTCAGAGTTGCGCCATAAGGGAAGAACTAAAATACCACCCTTCTCTAAGGCCTGCAATTCATAATACCAGCAGCTTGCATAGTTGCACGCCAAAAGGAGGAATAATGGAGAGGGTTCTTATTACGGGCGGCGCCGGATTCCTGGGATCTCATCTTTGCGATTTTCTACTTTCACGGGGATACCAGGTAACCGCCATGGATAATCTTATAACCGGCACTACCCAAAATATTGTGCATCACCAGAAAAACCCCCGGTTTACTTTTATTAAATATGATGTCACGGAATACCTGTATCTTAAGGAAAGGATTGATTATTTATTTCATTTTGCGTCCCCTGCCAGCCCTATGGATTACCTGAAATACCCTATACAGACTCTTAAGGTAGGCTCCCTTGGCACGCACAAGACCCTGGGACTGGCAGCCAGGGAGAAATCCGTATACGTGCTTGCCTCAACATCAGAAGTCTACGGAGACCCGCTGATTCATCCACAGACGGAAGAATACTGGGGAAACGTAAACCCAGTAGGGCCTAGAGGCGTCTATGATGAGGCAAAACGGTTTGCAGAGGCTATGGCAACGGCCTACCGCAAAGAGCACGGCGTAGATACAAAGATAGTGCGCATATTTAATACATACGGCCCGCGCATGCGAGCTGGCGACGGCAGAGTTGTGCCCACGCTCATCTGCCAGGCAATAAAAGATGAACCCCTGACCATTCAGGGCGATGGCAGGCAGACAAGGAGCTTCTGCTACGTATCTGATCT
>CALNCU010000120.1 GCA_937875395.1 uncultured Armatimonadota bacterium
ATGACCGGCCTATAAAACTGGGGAAGATCAGGTTGACATCCATGTAGCCGTCAACCCGCAACGCCTGGCCGTATGCAACCTGTATGGTCTGGCCGGCTGCTGTGGTAACCTGGGTTGGGAAGGAGACTTTTACTCCCGATTGATTTGTCTCCGGGGAGAACACATCCCATTTTTCTGAAACTCCATTGTTGGCTGCGGCACAGCTGTTTGCAGCCTGGGTGGCAGACGCAAGGGTAGCGTCGATGCTTCCATAACTTGACATAAGCCTGGCCCCTGCAAGCGCCGATGCGTCGCATACGCCTTGCACTCGCTGTTTTGCAACGTAGACCAGGCCTAAGTCCAACGCAAGGGCGGCTACTCCCAGAAGCAGGTCTATGATCAGGGCAAAAAGGATAAGCACTGAGCCTTGTTTGTCTTGAACTCTCATGCATCTTGCCATAATTCCAGCCTCCATTTCTGCCGTATAGGGCACGTTGGCCCGGCTGCTGTTTCTAAGGTCTTTGTGCAAAATCAAGATTTTAAACGAGTATTTTTAAGAATGCCTGGCAGAATTAAAGTAACGGATGACTAGTCAAATGCACCGTGCGCAATGGTGTATTTTATTCCCTGCGCATAACCATATCTGATTTAATCTTTATTGGCGCGCTTAAAATTATCTTTGTGATCCAGCGGTGCTCGTACTCTACGTGTGTGCGGACGTAATCGCCCGCCGCTGCATCATTGTAGACTGATCCATCGCCAAGCGGCAGCCAGGAAGACCAATCCGTCGGCGGTGTTGTTCCCTCTGGCCATTTTATCAGATGAATATCATCTATCACAACAGTCATGCCCACGGCTGCCGACTGCACCCGCTGCTTAATCATGGTAGTCGACCAGCCCAAAGCAGCAGATCTGGCCCCCTCCCTTGCGGCCTGGTTCAAGGTAAGGTAGTCCTTCATAAGGAAGCCCATCTCTATAACACCAAATGCCAGAACCAGAAGCAGTATGGCAACTATGGAGAACTCTACCAGCGCTGTTCCTTTATTTTCAAGAACTCTTCTAGGCATCTTCTGCTCCGTGGGCGTATAATTCTTTGGTTATCTGCAAATCTAAAACTTTATGAAGAATGCAAGTATGCAGCCAAGGGTTATTGCCAGGCTGTACCTGAATTTTACTCCGCTGGTACCAGTTGCCATATCTGCAGGCGCACGAAGGATAAGCTTCATGTATAAATTTGTTGCCATGCGTTTTGTGGTACTGCCCAGTATTCTGTGCTTCATCATAACTATGAGCGACATGATTCCGCCGATAATTGCAGTTAGAAGGAGTGCATTGATAAGGAATCCGGCGCCCATTAACGAACCGACTGCCATCATAAGCTTAACATCGCCGCCGCCAATTCCCGCAGCAGGGGCCAGGGTAACATATAGTAGAAAGATAAGGCCTATTCCGCCGATGCTCAGTAGAAATCCGTGAGTACCCAAGTATAAGGTGTTTAAGATCAGGCCAATAAGTATGCAAGGTAACGTAAGCTTGTTGTAGATTCTGCACCAGCGCAGATCAGTATAGAGGGCCACGGCCAACATGACCGCAAGTATTACGATGCCGGCATATTTTAGTATAATCATGTGTATTAAAGAGCTACAGTTAAAAGCAGTGGATCAACCATGCAGGCTTGTTACAGAATACATGGTTGATCCACTCATGCATCGCTATTGAAGGTTTTGTCCAACCTGGTTGAACTTATCGCTTACCTTGCCGCCCAGGGCCTGTACTGCAACAATACATGCAATAGCGATCAGTGCTACCATCAGAGCGT
>CALNCU010000121.1 GCA_937875395.1 uncultured Armatimonadota bacterium
GAGAAAAGATAGGCGTAATGTTTGGCAACCCGGAGACTACACCCGGCGGTCGTGCCCTTAAATTCTGGGCAAGCGTCCGGCTGGAGGTTCGCAGGGTGGATACGCTTAAGCAGGGTACGCAGATGGTAGGCAACCGGGTACGCGTAAAGGTAGTAAAAAATAAGGTTGCCCCGCCCTTCCGCCAGGCAGAGTTTGACATAATGTTTGGCAAAGGCATCTCCAGAACCGGCGCCGTGCTGGATATGGGAGTAGAAGCCGGCATTGTGGAAAAGACGGGCGCATGGTTTGCCTATAACGGGGAGAAGCTTGGACAGGGACGGGAGAATGCAAAAGAGTTTCTTTCCGAGCATCCTGAGGTGATGCAGGAGATAGAAGAGATTGTAAGAGCTTCGGCGGACGGGCGCGTCCCCTCTGCCGATGAAAAGGACGCAGCTGAGACGGCTGCATAAGATGGTAATGCTTCGCTGCAGGCGGCCGATATTTATATGGCGCCTGCTGGAGAGAATAGAAAGGGTAACAAGAGATGTCGTTTGATGTGAAGAAGCATTTGATAAGAGTACAGGGCGGAAAAGAGTATCTGCCCGTGGCGAGCAGGCTGGTCTGGTTCCGAGAGTCACACCCGGATTGGGGGATAGAGACCCGCCCGGTAGAGCTTAATGTAGACAAGGGCTATGCAGTCTATGAGGCCTTTGTGTATAACGGCGAAGGTAAACTTATGGCAAAGGGTACCAAGATGGAGACCGCCCGCGGTTTTGCAGATTATGTAGAGAAGGCTGAGACGGGTTCCATTGGGCGCGCGCTTGCCGTATGCGGGTTCGGCACCCAGTTCACCCCGGAACTGGATGAGGGGGAGCGGCTGGTAGATTCCCCTCTCCCCATAGGCGAACCGTTTATGGCGGGGAGCAAGATGGGTTCTTCTGCCATTGAAGATGAACACCTTGCATGTACGGAGTGCCATAAGGAGATGACAAAGGGCCAGTTTGATTACAGCATGCGGGCCTTTGGCGCCGGGCTTTGCCCTGCCTGCCAAAGAAGCCGCGTGCGGGCCAGATAACAGAAAATTACACGGGCGGGTACCCCACCCGCCCTTTTTTTGCTGCTTTACCATAAAGGCGTTATTTGGATTCATTTTAATCTACAGGTATGGCGTGACTGCGGATGAAGCAACCAAAACGGTTTGCAAGAAAAAACCTTATGTTTGCCTAAGTATTGATACCTTGATATGCCAAGACATTTGGAAACATATAGAATAGCATCAAACTCAGTATCATAAGTTATGGATATCCAAGCTTACTTAAAAATCAACGCCACGGAGTGGCACTCTATGCCAAGGCCTTCGCCTATGGCACC
>CALNCU010000122.1 GCA_937875395.1 uncultured Armatimonadota bacterium
GCACCTTCTCTGCAGCATGAGTTCTACCTTGCATCAGCATCGCATCTCCTCCGTGCCGAGTGCCCGGCAGTACATGAGCGCCTTAGGTCCAAAGCGGTGTTGCAGAGTCTTAAAGAGCATCGGTATCCCGGCCCTCATCTGCGGGCCGCCAAGGAGCCCAAGCTGCACACCCTGCTCAAAGGAGAGGCTGCCGAGAGTGATTTTTACGGCCGCAACATCCTCGCCGTGCATCTGCTCCCGGAGCGTTCTTGCTGCCGCAAGGTGGAGGTCATGCGCCGCCGAGATGGGGGCTTTGGGCGTGTGCGAAGCGCTCACCACCGTGCCTTCCGCAAAGGAGAGCGTTAGAGTAACCCTCCCGCATCTTCTTCTGCAACTCGCAAGCCTTGAAGAGAGGCTCTCGCACATGCAAAACAGGTGCCTCTCCACTTCCGCAGGTTCGCACGGCGCATCCCCGTCAGGGGCAAAGGCATGCTCCTCGGTGATTGTGTCCGGCGGGTAGGCTGGAAGAACCGGGTCAAAGTCTACTCCCGTCGCGAGCCTGCGGAACCTTGCCCCTGCGCCTCCAAACTGGCGGGAGAGCATCTCCTCAGGAATGGATGCCAGATCCCCCACCGTGCGCACACCAAGGGTCTTAAGCCGCCTCTCCGTCTTCTCGCCTACCCCGGGCAGGCTGCCCACCGGGAGTATGGAAAGGAGCCTTGCCTCCGACCCTTCCTGCACCTTAAGGCACGTGCCGGGCCTGCATCTTGCCGCCGCGGCACAGGATGCAAGCTTGCTCCCGGCGATCCCTGCACGAGCGTAGAGACCCGTCTCCGAGCGTATCCTGCGCACCATGCCGCATGCCATGGTCATGGGAGGGCCGAAGAGGGCGGCAGAGCCTCCCAAGTCGAGATATGCCCTGCCGGCCCCACAGGGCTCAAGGAGGGGAGTATATCCCGCAAGTATATCGAGCACCCTCTCCCATACCGTATTGTAGTAATCCCAGTCTGCGGAAAGGAAGACGCCGTCCGGGCAGTAGTGCATGGCATGCCGCCTGGTCATATGCTCGCGGACGCCTTCCTTCGCGGCCTCGGGGGAGGCCGAGACAACGCTCTCCACGCTGCCGTAGACCTGCGTGACCACCACCGGCTTCCCGGCAAGCGCCTCATCCCTCAACTGCTCAATGGATGCGCAGAAGCCTGAAACATATAAGCACATTACGGAACGCATGTTCGGTGTGCAACCTCCCGGGGAATAGTACGCTTGGTATGTTTGTATTATAGTAACCCAACATACGTTCTGTCAATATTCTACGGGCCGAACGCACATCTATACCTTAGACCTGCATTCGGAGGCTGTAGGCTCTCTACTAAAAAAGGGAGAGCGTTCCTGCTAATCAACGCTCCCCCTTTTCCTTGGATGGTACTGCTCATCGCAGCCAGGACTCTTATGGAATCCAGCCGGCCGGTAAGCTGCTTGGCTTCCAGCCAAGACCACTCAGGTGCTCTACCCTAAAAGGCGTACATGTGCTGTATCCAGCGCTCCGTGTGCGCCTGCGATGTTGCTCGATCACAGTAACATGTAGGCATTTTATAACCTGCACCCATAGAAGTCAATCGTAAATCTGTGCAGAGTGAGTGCCGTAGACTATAAAAAACTCCATCCTGCCCGCCCGCGTAGGCCGTTGAGTAAGGGGTCGTAGTCTTTCCCTCATGGGAGAAGGCCCTAAATAGGTGATCCGGCTGTTTTTTGCTGCCTTTTACTCGTAAACATGCATCTGGCTGGCGGCGTGAGGCGCGATTCCGCTGGCAAGCAATCCTTAAGTGAATGCGCTCTGAATGGGGTGTAATTGATGGGTGATTTGAAAGTCTGAGCTTCTTCTTTTCTATCAACTGCCTGCCCAAGAACTCCAGTTTTATGGGTTTATCAAAGATCTTTAGCCGGTCTGGCCTCACACACCATTTCTCCCCCTGGAGCTTACTATGAACGAACAGCAAACCAATCTGCTGCACATCGGGCGGAGCAGAAGTGGATGACCTTTTCTCCCTGCGGATGCACTCTGTATGATCCCTCACCACATGTCGGCTTCCCACAACCCAAGCACGGCTTCCCGTGCATCTTATTTGAGTTCACCTCGTCTCGAAACATGGCGACACTCCAGCTACCTGCATGAGCGGCAGTAAGCCACATCTTGGCATCGTCAGTACCGGCTGCTGCTCTATAGTGGCCCCACTTCATATCGCACATTCCTCGCAAGTCTTCCGGAATCTTATCAGCGACCCAGGCGATCTGTCTTACCGTGTCGCACTGCACACTGATCCTCGCTTCCAGGCCCTCAAGCAGCCACCGAGGATAGTCGCTAACGCCCGGCTCCTTAAGTTCATTGACACTATCGCCCAACAGCCACTTTTTCTCGGATTCCGGTGCGTCCTTCCACTTGCCGACGATGTCCTCGATGATCTCTTCCTGAGTTGGGCTGGAAGTTTCGTCCTGCGCCATCTCTACCTCCTCCCTGCAATCAACCAACTGGCCTATTATAGCACGACCTGAAGGCGGTATCAGTACACGTGTACGCAAGTTATTTAAAATATCTCACTCACCACTAATACCAGGCTGGTCCATTTCTGTCACAGAAGCCGTTTCTTGGGCCTCTGAGGCCGGTTTGCTGGCAAGTCAGAGTACCACCGGCAAAGCCGGTGGCTTGATAATGTGAACCGCTCAAAGCGGATTACTTGCTCTTAAGGTTTGCGCCTCCTAAAGGAGGCTATGGTATCAGGTTCAGTTGATCCAGACGTTGATCTTCTCGCTCTTGGCGCTGTATGTACTCGCGAATTGCATCCTCATCTTTGCCGATGGTGGATACGAAATATCCACGTGCCCAGAAGTGCTCTCCTATAAAGTTGCGCATCTTCTTGCCATATGTCCGTGCTATATAAATTGCACTTTTGCCTTTGATGTATCCGATCACCTGTGCTACCGAATATTTCGGCGGTATGTTGATCAGCATGTGTACATGGTCTGGTTGTAGACTCCCTGTCTCGATCCGGTATTCTTTATGCCTGGCAAGGTCTACAAATATTGGACTCAAGCCTTTGTATATCTGGCTGTAAAACACCTTTCGTCGATACTTGGGAATGAATACTACATGGTATTTACATTCCCAGCGTGTATGCGATAGACTTGCATAGTCGTCCATCTTCTTCTCCTTTCACGAGCCTTGGGCGGTTCATGAAATAGAATGATGGACGACTCCCGTAATTGTCAAACTCCAGGAGTCCCCCGGCAGAGCCGGGGGTTTACCTGATTAATTAACTATAAGCACGGTTGCTCGCTGCTGGCACATCCATCAGGCTTTTGCCTGGCAGTGACACGTGCACTGTAAAGCTGGTATACTCAGCCGTGCCTATTATGGAGACTAGTTAAAGCAGATGAAACCTGATCCACAGGAACTGCAAAAGATCATAGCGAATACCGATGGCCCGCAGGTGATTAATGCCGGTCCGGGTACTGGCAAAACAGAGGTGGTAGCCTCCCGAGTAGCTTATCTGATAAACGACAAGGGCATATTTCCCAGACGGATAATGTGCGTAACCTTCACTAATAACGCCGCAGACGAAATGAAGGAACGAATTGCGAACTATACCAATGCAAATATCTCGGCAATGTTGGTGGGCACATTTCACTCGATCTGTGGGCATATACTGGGAGAATACAACCACCGAAGGCTGATAATACCGGGCTTCAAGATTTTGTCAGAATCAGAGGCCTATTGGTGTTTAAAATCCGCCCTCTCTAAAGACGCATCGCCTGTGGAGACAGAATCAATAGCAGAAGAGATTTCCAGGTTCAAGCGCTCCATGACGGGCCTGGATGCTTACGCCAGATCTCTGCCTGACCCGGAGCAGGCTGCCAGATTCAAGAAACTCTACAAGCTCTACCAAAAGCAATTACTTCTGGCCGATAGCTATGACTTCGACGATCTGACCAGGGAAGCAGTCCTGAGCCTTCAGAAAGATCGGCAACTGCTCACGAAGATCGCAACAGGATTCTCGTACATATTTGTAGATGAATACCAGGATGCCTCCCACGCTGAAGCCAGTCTGGTAAGACTGCTGTATACGGGCTGCCCAAACCTATGCGTGGTGGGTGATTCAAGGCAGGCGATCTTCGGCTGGCGCGGAGCTGACCCCCGCCTCATCGAGCAATTCAAAAAATTGCACAGAGGCACAATCTCCCATAAGCTATGCATAAACCACCGATCCACGAAGCAAATCGTCGAAACAAGTAACCGCCTGATGGCCGCCAGCACAAACCGACATAGAAGTATTAGTACACCCGCTGGAGCATCTGATGGCAAGGTAACTGTAACTTCCTATGCCAATGAACGCAAAGAGGCAGACGGTATAGCCAGCCTTATTGAAACGCTGACAGGATCGGGCACAAAGAATTCTGCCATCGCCATACTATTCAGGATAAAAGCCTTAGCACGACCCATAGAGACGGCCCTGATAGCCAGGAGAATCCCATATGCGCTCGATGATGACCACAATGCTGCGTATTATAACCTGCCAGAGGTCCGCTCCGTCATAAACCTGTTGAAACTTGCGAACAATCCTGGTGACGATGAAGCTGCTCAGAACCTGCTGCGCACCCTGTGGAGCCGGTTCGATAGCAAAGTAATTGACAAACTGATAGATTCAATAGGAGGCACTGGCCTGCTCTCCGCACTCCACACAAATGTCCAGCCCGAGGGGGTTTCATCTGTAAAGTGGGATTCGTTTCACCACCTTGTTACAGACGCAGACAGTCTTCGAGTTACCATGTCAGCGGCCTGTACCACCGCTGACATGGTCGAGACTGCAAGTAGATGCTGGAGCATGAAGAGATTTATAAAGAACTCATCTGATGCAGAGGAGAAAGAAGGAAGTCTTCAGGACTTACATAAGATTGCTCTGCAGTATACAGGCCCGGCGCCAGCCGGGGTTCAGAGGCTCATACAAACCTTCGACCAGTACCTTGCAGCAGGGAGTGATGAGCTCCAGCTGATGACTATTCATAAGTCCAAAGGCAAGTCATTCGAAACAGTGTTCATGCCGGCGATGGAAGAGGGCTGCCTACCATGCAGAACTGGTTCATCAAACGGTGACCTAGAAGAAGAGAGACGGATCTGCTATGTCGGTATGACCAGAGCTGCCAGCAGTCTGTACCTGAGCTATTGTGTTAAGCGTACATCCCAGGGCAGATTATGCAAGAGAAAGAAATCCAGCTTCCTGGATGATATGGCAATCGGGAAATAAGTGCCGGAAGCAATGGCCAGGCTGAGTGCCCTGCCCGAAACTGTCTTCGGGCCGTCCAATCCGCATGTTGGCAGTCGGGCACGGTACATCCTCCTACATGGCGAGTTATGATATCTCAAATACGGTAGTCTGTACCACTGCCGGCAAACAGTTTGCGGTCAGTGCGTGAGGAATAAGTTCGGCCGGCAGCCCAGCCGCCTGGCATCTTTGTCAATATACCGAGGAGTCTCCGCCTGTTCGCCAGGCGCCAGGGAGCATACCACCAGAAATTATATCACCAGGCAACTTGCGGCTGGCTGGAGAAATGGCCTTCAGTGCGGCGAAATTGCCAGCCGCAGGAAGAGTAGCCGGGCCTCCCGATGGTCGGCCTCATTACCCAGAAAACGTAGGTAGCCCAGGTCGGGGCGGACGCCAGAATCGACAGCCTGCACCATGTACGGGGATGAGGCAGGCGTCCGTAACCCCGACCTAAGTAACTGCCAGTTACTTACCTACGGTTAGTAGTATTAACCCCAAGTTAATACGTAAGTAATTATGGGTGAACAGATTTGCATGGTTTTCTGGAGGTCTTCTCCTCCCATATACCGTTGGCATTCCACGTCCCTATATACTGTAGATTAGACTGGCTGGACTTCCTCGTCTCGCTCCCCGGATAGGTATTGCCGGTCTGTTTAAGTAGGCAGTACTCATGCAGAATGAGGTTGCCAGTATCATCGACAATTTTGACCCTGCGTACTGTGTATCCTTTCGCATTGCCCTGCTGCCCTAGAGCCTTTTCACACGCCTCCTTAGTGCCCCGCATAACTAATATGAAATTACTTATTTTCCTAGCGTTGGCATCGAATATTTGCTGCACGCGGATCTGGATACCAGTCAGCTCCTGAAATCTCTGCCGGGTTATGGGACTTGCAGCGTGCTTGTACTTCGCACGGCAAGCCAGGTAATAGGCCTTCAGCATGGTCGAGTCAGTGAGATCGGAAGGCTTTTGCTCTATCTTTACGCCTGGGGATTTCAGACCGATTTTGTCCGCCACTGTTTCAGGCGAATACAGAGTGAACGAGCCGGCATCGGTTCGGTCCTTTCCTTCCACATAATCCCAAAACTCCTTGTTTCCATGGACAAGAATGTTGTGCGTATTTCTATCCTCCATATCGAATACTATCCCGAGCACTTCACGGATACTCGACGGATCGTAATCCCGGGAACCACTGAGGTAAGAGGTCAAAAAATACCAGCACTGTAGACGCCTGTCGCACTTGCCCCTATCTAACAGGGTTTTTGAGATATCGAAGTAATGGTCATAGTATCCCATTGGCCTGAGATCCTCCAGGTAGATTTATATATTATAGCCGACCTGGCTAGTTTGCGCTTACCTAGCTTGCGGCAATTGCGACATGGAAATGTAGTGCTGGCTCACCTTGACTTGAACACATAGGCCGAAACGGACATACCCATACGTAATGGAAGTCCTGCCGACGGCGCAGCCCCTGAAGAAAAGTATCCAGCATCTTCGTCGTGGCTGCAATGCAGACTAGCCCTTTGTATTTCCTGCGAATGTTCCATGCGGAGCGATCCACAGGGGATGAAAGTACCTCCCCTGTCACTTCTCCGGTCCCGCCGTTCACCATGTTAAACAACACTTTATCGTCAATAGTAACCTCCTTTAACATTGCGGCTCTTTCCGGCATTGGTATAACCGATACAGGGCAACACTCCTGTGAGTTAGCGATGGCTGATAAAACGAAATACTGCCATATTTGTAAATTATTGAAGATGGAAGCCTCCCGTCCTGTGAAAATGTGGACAAGCATACGTTTTGCATCAACTTTTACAGTCCTAAGCCATTATGTACACGAATTACCGCAACCTTATTTAGCACTTCCGGCAAAGATTTCTGTGAGGAACCCATACTTGGTCCATTTTAGGGGTACCATCCCGAGGCTTGGAAATATCAACGCCATTGTCGAATGGCGTGAGACCAAGCTCTCTTCTAGAGAGTGTGCTATACTACTCAAGATAACAGCCTGAAGACACCAGGTGTACCCTAAATACATGGGGGGGTGGCAATATATCGACCCCCAGCCCTGTGGACGGAGCGGGCGCCTCCGGCGCTCCCTTCTCGTCTCACTCCTCTGGTACATGTTCGCTACCGAGGGCCGATCCCAAAAGCATGCATCGCTTACACTGTTGCGCTGATAATATCTGCTGTGGCAGGGTCTATTTCCTTTGCGTTGGGCCCTCGCTCCCTTTTTTCTTATGGAGATGCATGTCAATAGAAGGTAAAGGAGGTGGGAACTCGTACAGACGAAGGCAGGGATCTTCAAATTTGATGGAGGAAAAGAAATGGAAAATACCGACTTTAAAGACTTTGATGATGTCACGTGCGGCGTAAACCCCGGCAAGACGATGGCGCAAGCCCAGGCCGCGTTGCAGTTTCTGGACAAGAAAGCTGCACCAGACCCTCGGGATCTCGAGGAGGTGCTGGATATCCTGGCAATCAACGCCAACCTGGCAGAGGAGCACGGCATAGCGAGTGATGCTTACAACAAAGCCGTCATCGTCAAGAAAGACCTCTACGGCACCGAGAGCTCACAGGTGGCAGCCGCTTTGAAGGATTACGGTGACATGCTTATGCGTATCGGGGACTTCGCGCAGGCAGAATCCGTACTGGATGCTGCACTTGCAGTATGGCGCAAGCAGGTCTCTAGCATGAACTGTATGCTGGGGGACACGCTGGACGCAGTCTCTGTCTGCATCCGTGAGAGAGGCGATTTTGTGGAAGCCAGGAAGTATGCCGAGCAAGCGGTAGAAGCCCTTGAGCGGTCCCGTATCGAACAAAGTTCCCTGGTACCCGCGCTGCAGAACCTGGGAATCATCCTCAGGTCGCTGGGTGAAACGGATGAGGCAGATAGGGTGGAAGCACGCGTAAAGGAGCTGAAGAAGGCCTTCAAGGAGGCACACCCGAGGCCGAAGGACTAGCGTTGTCTAACACAGTGAACCCTTGTACACAGAGGTTGGGAGCAATGTTTGCTCCCAACCTTCAGCGAAATACCTGTCTAGTTCTTAACTATTGGAGAATCCAGATCCGCCGGTACCGGCAGCACCCCGTCCAGTCGGTCGGCTGCATCCTGCTGCATCCAGTCTGTAACATGGCTGTACCTTTGAAGAGTAGTGCGGATGTCCCTATGACCAAGCCTGTTTTGGATAACCTTAGGGTTTACCCCTTGCTCTAACAGCATCACCGCCTGCATGTGCCGCAGATCATGGAACCGTATTCTCTTAACCTTTGCCTTATCGCAGAGCCTATGAAAGTTGCAACTGATGCTGTCGGGAAGTATTGTACTACCATCGTTCTGCGTGAATATTAACCCGGACTCCTGGTATCCTTCGCCCAGCTTCTTTCTGCAAGCATTCTGCCGTGCGAGTTGCCTCCGCAATGCATCAATCGCGATCTTAGGCAAAATCAGGGTTCTTCTACCTGATTGTGTCTTGGGCTCCTTTATAAAGGCCTGCCTGCCAACCTGGCCCAGGCTGCGCTGGATTGTAAGATGCCCTGTAGCTAAGTCAACATCATCCCAGCGCAGAGCCAGCAATTCACCCCGTCTTGCCCCCGTGAAGACTGCTACGATTACCAAAGCTTCCCAGGTGGTATCCTTTGCAGACGATATTATTTGTGCCAGTTCCTCCCGGCTTGGCAGGTTCAACTCAGTAGTTTCTACTCTGGGAAGATTGATGCCGCTGATCATCGGATTGCGCAACAACCTAACATCATCAGCCGCGACGGCGTCCTTCAAGGCCTTGTTTAATATGTGGTGAACAAGCAGTACGGATGCTGGCGCCAGGCCTCCCTCTGCGGTTGTACGGCCGTTAAGAAGGAGGTCTGAGTAAAACCCCTGAATGGTGCTGCTTGACAGGCTTGATAGATGGTAATGACCTATGTGCGGTATTATCTGTGTCTCAATGACCTGGCTATAGCGGTGGCGGGTTTTCTCCCCCAGATCCACTCTGCCTTTTATCCAGCGCCTAAGCCATGCTGCAAGTGTAAGGCTGGTTTGCTTGGACACGGGAACCAACCCGGCACGAAGGCGCTGGGCGGCCTTAAGCCGTGCCTCCCGGGCATCCTTCTCCGATGGGCAAGTGCCGGTCTCCGTAATTCGCTTGCCATTTTCATCTCTACCGCCGTCAGCTATCCATCTCCAACTTATACGGCCACTCTTCCCTACACGCTTATACACACCATCGGACGACATCTGTTCCCCCAAAAAAGTCCTGATTTTTTTATAACGCCTGTATAAATATGATGATGAATCTGTCTGTAATGAACTTGAGAACAAGGCACAA
>CALNCU010000123.1 GCA_937875395.1 uncultured Armatimonadota bacterium
AACGCTCGCCCCCTACGTATTACCGCGGCTGCTGGCACGTAGTTAGCCGGGGCTTTCTCTACAGGTACCGTCATTTGTTTCTTCCCTGTAGGACAGAATTTTACATCCCTAGAGACTTCATCATTCACGCGGCGTCGCTGCGTCAGGGTTTCCCCCATTGCGCAAGATTCCTAATTGCTGCCCCCCGTAGGAGTCTGGGCCGTATCTCAGTCCCAATCCGGCTGATCGTCCTCTCAGACCAGCTACCCGTCGTCGCCTTGGTAAGCCGTTACCTCACCAACTAGCTGATAGGCCGCAAGCCCATCCTAAAGCGCATTGCTGCTTTAAATACTCAAACATGCGAAAGAGTATTCACATACGGTATTAATCCGCCTTTCGGCGGGCTATCCCATACTTTAGGGCAGGTTGCCTACGTGTTACGCGACCGTTCGCCGCTAGATTTTACAAGTCCTCTGCCGAAGCTTTGGACAGCGTAAAATCTCGCTCGACTTGCATTTCTTAGGCACGCCGCAAGCGTTCGTCCTGAGCCAGGATCAAACTCTCCATTAAAAAAAACAAAAAACCGAACACATTTTCCTTAAGTAAGGTTCCCGTGGGAACGGTCCTTAGAGGAAAGCATCCAGTTTAAGCTTTCATAAGAGAATGGTGGATCTATCCTTTTGAGATAGTCCTAGTTTGACCCACTTGGCAACATCAAATTTGTTGACGTTTGCTCGCTTGCACTGTTCAGTTGTCAAGGTTTCCCGGAGGAGCTTCCTCCAGGCGCGAAGGATAGTATATCATTCGCAAATCCGTTTGTCAAGGACTTTTTTTCAAAACTCTTTGAAAAAAGCTTGGTTTGGTCTTTTGGACTTCACCGTTACCTCAACAGGACATTTAGTATACCAGATGCGATGGGCTTTGTCAAGGACTTTTTCAGGTTCTTTCCGGCATCCGGATTCCCTTTTTGCCGGGCCCTTCGCGCAGGCAACTCGCATATGTTACCAGATGCGGCGCCCGCTGTCAAGGTGTTTTTCGGCTCTTCGGTAAGAATGTTTCCCCATCCGGGAACTTATCTTCTTCAGCCGGGCCTCACCTCCAGGCGGACGTTTATTATACCACGTTCGCGTGTGAAGTCAACTCTTTTTTCAACTTTTTCTTCAAAAAATATGGGAGGCTTCGCGTGCGCGCGAATTCATTTTATATGCAGTTGAAGAGTGCAATTTTCTGTTTGTTATTATTGACCCCGGGGGAAATTCTAAATTGTGCCAATGTTTCAGTATAGGAGGTTAGAAGCGATATGAGGATTCTAAATATTGTATTGGCGGCCTGTCTTGTGTTTACATCTGCGGGGATTTCCGTGGCACAGAACGGGCAGGCTGACCAAAATATGCAAACCGCTACCACGTTGCGTGCCACCGTGCAGCCCGGGCCAATTGTGGCAGCAGGATATCCGGCTTCTGCCGATGTTCTTATAAATGGCAGGCTGGCTATGCGTATTGCATCTTCGGCGGGCGGACTCTCCCCTATGCAGCGGGCGCAGATTATTCGTGACAGGTTGAATAATGCGTTTGCGGCAGGCATAAGCGCAAATGAATTGCGGGTTGGACGGTCTGGCAGATCGGTTGTGATTATGGCTCGCAACATGCCTATTGCAACTGTGGATGCAATGTCTGCTTGTGCTTTCGGCACCACTTCTATGGCCCTGGCCGAACGCTGGGCAACAAATACCAGGGTGGCAATGACCCCTTCTTTGCAGGCTGTGGCAGGAACGCAGCAGGAGCTGGGTATGATGTGGAGTACTTCGCCTACTTCTACGGTTCCGCTCTTCAGCCAGAATGGCACCACTCTGGGCAACGCAATTGTTGCGGGCCCGCAGAGCGCGCTTGGCCAGGTTAATTCGGTAGTTGTGCTCCAGTCTACATCAAACGGCAACCTGGTCTGGACTTTTGTGCCCATCACAGGCACTTCTCCGTCGGGCGCCCTTACCCGGGTTGATAATGTAGGCCTGGTGGGCATACCTCAGTCAATCCTGCCTTCGGGCAGCATGCAGATGGGAAGCATGGTTGCAAGTTCTGTAAACCAGATGACTTCTCAATGGAACAATAATGTGAATTCTGCTCTTTCTTCGCAGAATTTGGCGCTTTCTGCAAATGCAGGTACAAAGTTTGTTCCACTTTACTCTGTTGATAACAACCAGGTCATAGGTGCTGCGCAGGTGGTAGGGTCTCCGGCCTCCGTTGCCAGGACGCAGTCTGTGGCAATTACCGGCGCAGGCAATATATGGCAGCTTAATGCCTCTTCTGCACTGAATCCCTCCATTGGAAACCTAAGCGCACAGACGGATGTGGTTGTTTCAGCCATTGTCTTTATGCCGACAGCCTCAATGCCTGGTATAGAGCAGGGTGGCGTGGGCTCTGCATGCCCCCAGTAAGTGCAGCCTGAACATAACGGGGCCTCCGGGCCCCTTTTTACTTCTTGGATTATGCTTATGAGGTATTGGGAATTCCTTGCGCAAAATGCCCAAAGATTGGGATGCTGGCAAATAATTATTGCTTAAGAATACTATAAATATTAAGGATACACTTCCCAATAATTGGATATATAACTAACCCCTTTTTTAAAAAATCCCCCTCTCTGTGATGGAGAGGGGGAGGGGCCGGTAAGCTCCGACCTTCCGGCCCACATTTGAGTGATTGGTGTTCACACGCTTTGTAAAATTGTGAGTTTATTGAAGCTCGCAGACCAGGCGCTTTATATCTTCCCAGAAGGGATCGTTCGGGCTTGAGAGCTGCATGGATTTTCTGGCCATTACGCTTGCTTCCGGCTTTTTTTTAAGCATTTTGAATGCTTTTGCTATTGTAAAGTAGATTGCAGGCGAGTTTGGCTGTATTCGCAGGGCGCTTTTAAGCCAGGGCAGCGCAGTCTCTGCATTACCAACGGCAATGTAGACATTGCCAAGAGAGAAGAGCGCATCTACATCGTCCGGGTCCTGCTCTACCGCACGCATAAGAAATTCTATCATCTGCTTTCGGCTGGATTCTGCCCCTGCTATATGTTCCAGGTAGCTGCCGAACGATGCCTGGCCCAGCGCAGTGTAGATACCCGGGTAGTTTGGATCACGGCACAGTATGGCTTCATAATGTTTTATAGCCTCATCGCATTTATCTGTAAGAGAGAGCGCAAGCCCCAGGTTGTAACGGCAGCTTGAATGTCCTGGGCTCAGGTTGGCACACTCCCTGAAGAGGATGATTGCCTTATCTATATCTCCGGCAGCCATTGCCTCCATGCCGTATTTAAAGTGCCGGTCTGGATCTTTATCAAACGGCTTGCCACAGATACTGCAGCACTCAGACAAATCTCCAGTATCCGTATTGCAATCAAAACAGTACATTTTATCCTCCCGGCTATTGACGTATTTGCAACCAAGTCTGTGCTTATTCTAAAGGGTGTTTGTATATCTGTCATATCATGTAATGAGAATTTTGGAAAATATAGGGAAAGGTTTCCGCTAATATGTTGAAGGCTGCAAATCTACCATCACAGGGAGATGATCTGAAGCGTTTGATTTAAGCACTGAATAGGATTTAACTTCAAAGCGGAGGTCTGCAAGCACAAAATCCACTCTTTTTTCATGCCTGCAAAGCGTTGGCACATGGTTTGCATTAAATTCAAGTGCAGTATCCCTTATGGCCAGGTCGTCCAGAAGGTTTGCAATTGTTAAAGATGCCATAACATCGTTCATATCGCCGCAGAGTATTTTTGGCCGCTTTTCTTTCTTTACTATTTGGCAGACGCGGGCGGATTGTTCTATGCGGACATCCTCTTCCGTAGAAAGGTGGGTGCAGAAAACGGACACCTTCTGATTATCTATCTTGGCGGCAACCTCAAGCACCCCGCGCGCCTCCCCCCTGCCCGGCAGTTGGTGGCAACGGCAGTGCGCCCCGGATGCCCGCACAAGCACGCAGTTTCCAAAACCTCCCGGGCCGTAACTTATATTGCGCTGAAAGTAGGCCTGCATGCCAAGCCGGACGGAGAGGTATTTGGGCTGGTTTGCAAGCCAGCTTCTTGGAATATGTTGATCTACTTCTTGCAGGCATACAATATCCGGCTCAAGGGGCGCAAGCACATCAGCCGCTCGCCTAATTGACCGCCTGCCATCCATTCCAAGACCGGCTTTTATGTTATAAGTTATAACTCTTATCACCCCTGTACTCCTGTTGCCGTAAAAAGACCATGATTTTTAGATTGCTTAATAGAGGAAAAAGTTCCCTGTATATCGAAATAATTATTTTATTTATCCCGCGAGTCTGCGCAAATGAAACACCGGGAACAGATTCCGGATATTTGTTATAATTCTGACAGGCATCTAAACAAAAGGCTTCCAGGAGAATCAAAATATGTTTATTGTTATGCAAAGACAGGCAACCCCGGAGCAGGTAAAGACTGTAAGGGACGATATCCAGCGCATTGGCTTCCGGCCCTTTATTAATCCGGGCGTGGAGAGAAAGGTTATAGCGGTTTTAGGAGAACTGGATGCAAAGAAGGCTGCTCTTCTGGAACACTTTTATTCCTTTCCGGGGGTGGAGAGGGTAGATCTTATCTCCCACCTTTGGAAACTGGCATCCAGGGAGTATCACCCGTCGGATTCTGTCTTTGATATTGCAGGGATTAAAATAGGCGGAGAGGCGATAGCAGTTATCGCTGGGCCGTGCAGCGTGGAGTCTGAGGCGCAGATTATAGAGGTGGCAGAGAAGGTTAAGGCAGAGGGCGCGCAGTTTCTTAGGGGCGGCGCATTTAAGCCCAGAACATCGCCTTATGCCTTCCAGGGGCTTGGGGAGGACGGTCTTAAGTTTCTTGCAAAGGCCGGCGAAGTTACCGGTCTCCCAATTGTTACAGAGGTTATGGATACTGCAGATGTGGAACTTGTTGCAAGCTATGCCAATGTTCTGCAGATAGGCACCCGGAATATGCAGAACTATTCTCTCTTGAAACGCGTGGGGCAGACCGGGAAGCCCGTAATATTAAAGAGGGGGCAGGGTTGCAAAATCCGGGACCTCATTATGTCTGCCGAGTATATGATGGCGGAGGGGAACGAGAAGGTTATCCTGTGCGAGAGGGGTATCACCACCTTTGAAGATTCCACCAGAAACACAACCGATATAAATGCCATCCCGGTGCTTAAGCACTGGACTCACCTGCCCATAATCCTTGACCCAAGCCACGCCACGGGCGACTGGCGGTATGTGGCATCCGTATCAAGAGCGGCAGTGGCGGCAGGGGCGGACGGCCTTCTGATAGAGGTGCATAACAATCCCAAACACGCTTTATGCGATGGCGCTCAATCCCTTCGGCCTGAGCAGTTTAAAGACCTTATGGAACAGCTTTCACGGGTGTCGCAGGCGGTGGGACGCACACTGTAATTAAGTGTTAACCGGATGAGCATTCTCTCCCCGGCCGGCTGTCAGGGTTAAGAGCCAGGAGCGCATCTTTAATATCTGGGTAGAGGCAGAATTCCCTATCCAGGCGCATAAGCTGAACCAGCTTGTAGAAGATTCCGTGACAGCCCACCACAAAGAGACGGCGGCCCTCATCAGAGAGCTTGCGCCCTGCGGAAACCAGTATCTGGATTCCGCTGCTGTCTATGTAGAAGAGTTCCCGGGCATTTAAAACCACATCGGCCCCTTCCTCATGCACGGCCTTATCCAGGGCTTTTGCAATAAGCGGAGCGGAAGCCATATCTATCTCGCCTGCTATATCTATAACAGTGCTCCCCTCCATCTTCTGCAAATGCACGGAACATGTATCTGGGTAGGCTTCCTTGGACATGTGGTTCCCCCAACACCCGGCAAAGAGTCCGGCATGGCTTTGGGTGTAAGGTTTACTACCCCCGGCAGGCACCGGCTAAACTTGGGGGGATAAGTTTAGGCAGCCTTTAACGCATCTATCTCCGTAATAACTTCCTCAAGGGAGCCCCTTATGGCGATAATGGTGTTTAATCTTGAAATCTCAAGCACGCGCGAAACCCCAAGATGGTTCTGCGGCGCTACAACAAAAAGGCGCCTTTTTAGGGAGGAGAGTTCCTTGTACGCTGCAATAATAACGCTCAGGCCTGCGCTGTCTATATACTGCACATTAGTCAAATCTACAATAATTATAGGTGCGCCCGCATCTATCCCGGCACGAAGGGCCTGCTGAAACTTAGGCACGGTACAAAGATCTATTTCGCCGGAAAGATGGATAATAGGCATCCCTTTGCATTCTGTAAGATGGGTAGAGAACTCGGCGTTTTTGCCCATGGCCTTCTCCGCAGGTAGTTTGTATATTTCATCTATACCCGGCTGGATATTCTTTTAACACGCCGCAAATCTACATGAGGTTCCTCTCCTTCAAGCTAACCCATTGCCCGTCGCCTATTACCAGATGATCCAGAATATCAATACCTATGGTACGACCGGCCTCTGCAAGACGCTTGGTAACATTTATATCATCCCTGGAGGGTTCAGGGATGCCGGAGGGGTGGTTGTGGGCAATAATTACTGCTGCGCTGTTGCAACTTATGGCTTCTCTAAAGAGTTCTCTGGGCGTAATTATGCTGGCGTTAAGGCTGCCTACTGTAATTATGCGGCGCTTTATAAGCTCGTTCCTGTTGTTTAAGAAGAGGCCCACAAAGTTTTCCTGGGGTTCATGCCTTAGATCAGGCATAAGAATATCAACCGCATCCTGTGGCGAGCTTATGGTATACCGGCCCTCCCCCGTACTTGCAGCAATCCTTCTGCCAAGCTCCACCATGGCCCTTATCTGCGAGGCTTTTACAAGCCCAAGCCCCTTGATCCGGGCCAGTTCTTCTACCTCTGTAGCCGCAATTCCGCGCAATCCGCCAAAGGCCCCCAGCAGATGCTCTGCAAGGCCTATTGCGGAGTATTCCGTGGAACCCACTCGCAGTATAATGGCAAGGAGTTCTGCGTTGGAGAGTGCCTCTGCCCCTTCCCTGATAAGGCGCTCTCTGGGGCGCTCATGAGAGGGCAGTTCTTTTATGGATAGAGTATAACGAATGGTTGCCAAGAAAACAATCCTTAAAGCTTTGTAGATAAATCAACAAATTCTATGACATATAAAGCTTGCTGTCAAGGCAAGAAAGCCGGCAAGGCTTTTCTAGAAGATATGGCTGCCGTCTGCCCGCTTTGCGCGGCCGCACCCAGAACAGCTGTTTGGTTGACGCAAAAAGATCAGCCCGTTATAATTGAGCGGTTGGCTGCCCATTTATCTGCCGCCGTGCCGCAGAGATTAGAGCCTGCACTTATTCAAATCATACAGCTTTTATATTTGAGACAAGATAATATGCAAAAGACCCGCCGCAAGGTAAGGATTAATTTCACAAAGCTCTCCAAGTCTTTAATTCTGCTCTTTTTAGCCGTATTTGGATGCATCTTCAGCTACTACGTTGCTGCCTCGCCGACTATGCGGGCCGGGATTGGGATTCTGCTCACCCGCGGCTACAGCCCCCAAAAAGCCTTCGCAGGCAAAGACAGCGTAGATATCCTCCTCCTTGGCCGTGACTTTGACCGTAATGAGCACGGACAGGTGGTACACACCCGCGGACGCACGGATGCCATTATGCTCGCCCGGTTCAACTTCAGGGAGCGCACGGCAAACATCCTTTCCATTCCAAGAGACACCCTTGTCCGCATCCCCGGCTACGGCGGGCGCAGGAGAATAAACTCTGCCAACGCGCTCGGCGGGCCGGAACTTACCGCAGCCACCGTCTCCCAGCTTTTGGGGATAGATCCTGACAGGTATATCCTGGTCAACCTGCAGGGCTTTGAAAAGGCGATTGATGCCATGGGCGGCCTTATAATAAACGTAGACAAACAGATGGACTATGATGACAACTGGGGCAACCTGCATATACACCTTAAACCGGGGCGGCAGAAGCTCACCGGAAACCAGGCCATGGGGTTTGTACGCTACAGAAAGAGCAAAGACGGAGATGCTGAGACAGATTTTGTAAGAATCAGCCGCCAGCAGGAGTTCATGAAATCCGCAAAAAAGCGGCTGTGCTGCCGTTCCACCCTTATGCGGGCGCCCATGATCCTGGATATCATCCGCAAAGATGTGCAGAGCAATCTCTCGTCCGGCCAGCAGCTCTGCCTGCTGCATTTCATAAAAAAACTCTCCAAACAGAACGGCATAAGGATGGAAACACTCCCGGCGCTTGAAGACGGCGGGAACTATGTACACATGGATCCAAATGCCACAAGGGAGCTTGTCCGCCAGATGTTTCCAAGTAAAACCGCTTCGCTCTAACGCACATATCCGCCTTATTCAGAGGCTCGCCTCATACAATATGCAACCCTCCGCACCCCTTCTAACGCCAGCGGGGCATCTGAATATTTATCATCAATATCCTTGATATTTATAGGGATGTTTTGTTATACTTGCCAGGAGTAAAGAAGAAGATTGCACACCGCACCCGCAGACGCAAATATTGTATTTTGGAGTACTACTGGCAAGATGGATGATTACGGTAAATCCAGCACCGGTTTAGATGAAAACATTGTTGCAGCAGCATCATATATATGTATAGCCGGCCCAATTCTTCTCTTCTGGATTGAAAAAAGAAGCGCTTTTGTAAAGTTTCATGCCCTTCAATCCATGCTTGGATTTGCCCTGCTGGGTATACTATGGCTGCTTATAAAGCTGGTTCATGGAATATGGTTCCTGTGGTGGGCGCCCGGTCTGCTTGCCCTTTATTTCAGCATATCCATGATGTACCGGGCTTACTATGGCGAGACGTATAAAATCCCCGTCATCGGCCCGCTGGCACTTAGACATGTCTATGACACAAACCCCGAAATAGCCGAATCTGAAGCCAATGGCGTGTAAATTAATTACAGGGGGCAGGCAATACAACGCCCGCAGAGCACTTTAGTACGCCGCTGACGGAGCTTAAGGTGGGCACAGAGCCCCATTATCTATGGGATAACGATGTTTGCCGGAGCAAGAGGCATCATCCCCCGGGGCGATACTTCGGTCGCAGAGCCGGAGGCGCCGCTGCCGAAGCACGGTTGTGAAGGGATATCAATCCCCGGGGCGATACTTCGGTCGCAGAGTGCAAAGCACGCCGCTGCCGAAGTCTGGTTGACATCAAAAACTTTTTGGCGGAGTGCTGAAACCCGCCGACAAGACTAATATGGAGTTCTCTGTCTATGAAATCCTATCAAAACACGCTCTCTCAGCCGGAACTCTGCCTTATACGGCAGATAAGCGCCCTTGCCTCTGCCGCAAGCAGCCTTGATGAGCTTTTGCAGGCCATTCTTGACAAGGTGATTGTATCAGTAGATGCCAACAGGGGATTTGTAGCCCTTGTAGATTTTGACCGCGGAGAACTTCTTATCAAATGCAGTGCCGGCGAGGGTTGGGATGCAGAAAAGATGCACCAGCGCCTTCAGTTGCATGCCAGCGAGCAGAAGGGAATAACTACCTTTGTTGCAGCAACCGGCAAGCCGCACTGCACCGGAGATGTCAGCAAAGACCCCTACTATATAAAGTATTTTGATGATGTTGCAAGCGAACTTGCAGTACCCATTGTAGACGCCTACGGACGGACAAGAGGCGTTATAAACGTAGAAAGCCCAAAGAAGAACGCTTTTCTGGAACACCACGAGGCGCTTCTTCTGGCGCTTGCAAACATAGCAAGCCTGGGATTCTCTATAGACGACCATCGCAGCAGGGAACGCGCATTTGTGGAAATAGGCACAGAACTGGCCGCAAGCCCGGATATACCAGTGCTGCTTTCAAGGGTAATACGGGTAGCCGCCGAGGTACTGCGCTTTGAAGACTGCTCCGTCTTTCTTCTGGATAAAGACCGCCACACGCTGGTGCTTGAGGCTTCAAGCAGTCCCTTAAAGGATGAGGTGGGCGATGCATCTTACCGTTTGGGCGAAGGACTTACCGGCTGGATTGCAGAGCACGGGCAGCCCATACGCACTACAGACCCCAGAAACGATCCGCGATGGCGGGGGCTCTACCGCGAAGTGCCCACGGATGATATGGCTGCATACCTGGGAGTGCCCATAGAGAGCCGGGATGGCATAATAGGCGTGCTCAGAGTGCTTCGCAGAAAGACCAGGTTCCCCTGGTTTCAACACAGTTTCACAACGGAAGATGAAAGCGTGCTTGCAAGTATAGCAAGCCAGGTAGGTTCCATGGTGCAAAACCTCCGCCTTATGGATAGAGTGGTGGGCGCAGAGCGCATGGCCGCCTGGGGAGAGATGTCCGCCCGTTCCGCCCACATGATGGGCAACCGAATTTTTGCCATAAAGGGCGATCTGAACGAGCTGGACTACCAGTTGCTTCAACCAGAGGACAACCGTGAGGATTATCGGGGCCTGGTGGAGAGCGTAAGAGGGGGCGTCTCCAGGCTTGAAGAGATGCTGCAAGAGTTCCGCGACTTCGTTTTGGCAACTCAGCTCTCCCTTCTGGAGCAGGATACAAACCAGATGGTGAAGGAATCCGTAAAAGAGTTCTTCCCAAAAAGATCAAAAGTACGCCTTGAAGCCATCTACACAACAGAGCTGCCCAAAGTGCAGGCAGATTCGGGCAAGCTTAAAAGATGTTTTGCAGAGCTTATAGAAAACGCCGTAAGTTTTCAGCTTGACGGAGGGCTTCTGCGAGTAAGCACCGGGCTGGCAGCCGCAAAAGAGGCGCAGGAACTCTGCGGGCTCTCTCCAAAGCGAAAATACATAAAAATAGAGTTTTCAGATGCCGGGCCGGGCGTTCCAGATGATGATAAAGAGAAGATATTCAACCCGTTCTTTACGTCCAGAGCAAAAGGAATGGGGCTTGGGCTCTCCATTGTAAAGGGAATAATAGAAGCGCACCGCGGCCGGATTTGCGAGGCGGGAACCCTGGGCATGGGGGCCAGGTTTATCATCTTTCTACCGGCAACCGGTCTTTAAGTAAAACATCACAGGAGGTGCAAATTTGTGCAGAGTCCTTATTGTAGATGATGAAGAATCCGTACGCGCGGCAATTGAACGCCGCTTAAAAAGAGACGGCCTGAACGTGCATGCTGCTGCAGGCGAATCTGATGCCATAGAAAAGATTATGGGAGCAGAAAAGCCCTATGACGTGGTAATGACGGATATGGTAATGGAAAACCCGGACAGCGGCTTAAACGTTCTTAAAGCCGCCATGGAAGCGGATATCTTTACCGAAGTCATTATTCTTACTGCATACGGCAACATTGCAAATGCCGTAGAGAGCATGAAGCGGGGGGCGTTTGATTATGTAGAAAAGAACATCCCCGGCATAGATGTGTACGACCTTATGAGCATAAAGATTGCCCAGGCGATTGAACGCCGGCAATCCTCTATGATTACCGTAAGAAGGATAGACCAGTTTGCCCGCACGCATGAAGAAGGCTAGGCAGGACGGTCTACAGCCGTCCCGCAGACACCGTTAAAACTACTCTACAGAGACTATCTCATACTCAAGAGTGCCAGCCGGAGTGGTTACAGAGATAGTCTCGCCCGCCCTGCGGTCAAGGAGCGCGGCCCCCACGGCAGACTCGTAAGAGATCTTCCCTTCTGAAGGATCTGCTTCCGGCGGGCCCACAATTACGTATTCATCCTCGCAGCCGTCCTCTATATCCCTCACTTTTACCCTGGAGCCGAACCCTACGCATCCATCCTCTGCATCACGCTCTATAACGGTGCAGTAGTCAAGGATGTCTTTAAGCTGCATAATCCGCGCCTCAAGGAAGCCCTGCTCGCGTTTTGCATCGTGATAGTCAAAGTTCTCGCTCAGGTCGCCAAGGGCGGTGGCCTCCCTGATTCTGTCTACTACTGCCGGCCGCCGAACCTTTATTATATCGTCCAGTTCCTTCTGTACTGCATTATAGCCCTGACAGGTAAGCACAATTCCCTTGTTTTTATAATCCATAGCCTTCTCCCAAATCAGTAAAATGCTGCCCATCGGCATAATTGAAACCATATTGTACCATAACGTAAACCACCGGAAAAGCCCCGGCATAAATTGGGGTGGCCGGAGATACTTTTATCCTCGTTTCGTAAGTATTCAGCCGGGGGTAACAATAACAAAAAGCTTGAGGAGGATACAGAATTATGTCTCCTGTTGTCAGACGCGGCACCGCGCCCTGGGTGTGGGTGCTTATTGTGCTTGCAGCAATTCTTCTTGTCTTTGTGATATGGTTTGCCATTGCAGCCCAGAGCCCCAGAGAGACTGTGGTAGTTCCGGGCGGCAGCCAGGAAACAACGCCGCCAACCACCACCGGGCCTGCTCCATCGCAGCCCGCGCCGGCAGAACAACAGCCGGGAACCAATGTGAACATCTACGTAAGCAAAGATCATAAGCAACCCAATGTGATAGTGGTGCCAAAGGGCGGGCAGACTCCGCAATCTACAAACAACATGCAGCAAGTGAACCTGCCGGGCGAACTGCAATATGACAATGCCCAGTGGAAGGTTACAAGGCAGGTCGTGGCAGGAGATAATACAAACCTTAAGGATTCCGGCGACAGCGCAGGCGGCAGAACCATCTACGTAGAACAGAATGCCCAAAAGCCTTATGATCACATATACCTGGAAACCGAATCAGGGAGCGGAATATTCTTAAGGTACAACAGGAGCAGCTAGGTGTAAACTTAAATATGTCCCGGATACTCCGGCCGCAGAGCCGGAGGCGCTGCCGAAGCGAGGGGCATAACCCCCGGGATAATACTTCGGTCGCAGAGTGCAAAGCACGCCGCTGCCGAAGCACTGTTAAACATCATAACTTTTTGGGTGAAGTAGCAGCCTCTCACCTAATGATGGGTTCTCTGAGGGATGGATGTTTGAAATGAGGCGGGAGGGCCGCCCCGCCCTCCCGGGAAGGATGATTTATTCAGAGAACAAGGGGGTGCTAAGGTACCGCTCGCCGGTATCCGGGAGAATAACGACTATAAGCTTGTCCCGCATCTCCTCTCGGCGGGCAACCTCTATTGCAGCCCACACAGCCGCGCCGGAAGAGATTCCGCAAAGAATCCCCTCTTCCCGTGCCAGACGGCGGGCGGTTGAGAAGGCATCTTCGGCGGCCACCTGCATAACTTCATCTATAAGCTCACTTTTGTAAACTTTGGGGATAAAACCTGCGCCTATACCCTGAAGCTTGTGCGGGCCGGGTTTGCCGCCGGAGAGCACGGGAGATTCCGACGGCTCTACGGCCACCGCCTTGAACTCCGGCTTCTTTGGCTTTATATACTCCGCTATCCCCGTAATTGTGCCGCCGGTGCCCACGCCGCACACCACAATATCTACAGCTCCGCCGGTATCTTCCCATATCTCCGGGCCGGTTGTCTTGTAGTGCGCCCTGGGGTTTGCCGGGTTATCAAACTGCATGGGGATAAAGGCGCTTGGAAGGTTCTTGGCAAGTTGATTGGCTTTATCTATGGCGCCGCACATACCCTCTGCGCCGGGGGTGAGCACTACTTCTGCGCCATAAGCCTTAAGCAGGTTTCTGCGTTCAATGCTCATGGTCTCCGGCATGGTGAGGATAAGCCGGTAGCCCAGTGCCGCGCACACAAGCGCAAGGCCCACGCCGGTGTTTCCGCTTGTGGGTTCTATTATAACCGTGCCTTCGCCCACCAGCCCGCGCTCTGCGGCATCCTTCATCATGCTTACCGCAACTCTGTCTTTAATGCTCCCGCCGGGATTAAAAGATTCTACCTTTGCGGCAATCCGGGCAAAGGTATCCCCCGGAACCTTGTTTAGGTAGACAAGGGGCGTGCCGCCCACCAGTTCAATTATGTTCTTTGCTATTCTTGCCATTTAAAATTTTCCTCCCGGCTTCCATGCACATATACACTTAATATTAGTTTGGAAAATGCAATCATGTCAACCATAGGCTGCAGGTGGCCGTGATGCATCAGATAAAAATGTTACCGAAAGGGT
>CALNCU010000124.1 GCA_937875395.1 uncultured Armatimonadota bacterium
GGTGGGGCCAAGAAAGACAAAGGAGCCCGTGGGCCTCTTTGGGTCTTTAAGGCCGGATCTGGAACGGCGGATTGCACGGGAGACCGCAGTAATTGCCTCATCCTGACCTATTATCCGCTCGTGCAGGCTCTGCTCCATGTTAAGAAGCTTTGCCGTCTCCGTTTCAACAAGCCGGGAGACGGGGATTCCCGTCCAGCTGAATACTATATGAGCAATCTCATCCTCTGTTACTACAGGCTCTGATGAGCTTTTGCTCTCCTGCCACTCCTGGTTAAGATCGGCCACCTTCTCGCTTAGGTACCGCTCCTGCGCCTGAAGCTCAATGGCTCGGTCGTATTCATAGGTGCTGGGCAGCAGTTCCAGCTGCTTTGTGACTTCCCTTAACTCTGCCTTGGCCGCCCTTAGCTCTGCAGGGGGGAGCGCTCTTTGCAGGCGCACCCTTGATGCAGCTTCGTCAATAAGGTCTATGGCCTTATCGGGCAGGCACCTGTCGCTTATATACCGGTCTGCCAGGCGGGCGGATGCAAAAACGGCATCGTCTCTAATAGTAACGCCGTGGTGATCCTCATACCTTTTTCTAAGACCTTTTAATATTTCTATGGCTTCTTCAACAGAGGGTTCGCGGACTTGCACAGACTGGAATCTGCGTTCCAGTGCGGCATCGCGTTCTATATGCTTGCGGAACTCATCTATTGTTGTTGCGCCTATGCACTGCAGTTCTCCCCTTGCAAGGGCCGGCTTCATTATGTTGGAGGCGTCTATGGCGCCCTCTGCCGCGCCTGCGCCCACAAGGGTGTGCAGCTCGTCTATGAACAGGATTACTTCGCCGCTGGCCTTGCGAACTTCTTCCAGTATGCGTTTCATCCGCTCTTCAAACTCGCCGCGGTATTTTGTGCCGGCTACCACTCCGGCAAGGTCCAGTGACACAATGCGCTTGTCTTTGAGCATCTCCGGGATGTCGCCCGTAACTATGCGCTCTGCAAGTCCCTCGGCTATTGCCGTTTTGCCTACGCCCGGTTCCCCAATGAGCACTGGGTTGTTCTTTGTCCTTCTGGAGAGAATCTGGATAACCCTCTCTATCTCGCTGTTTCTGCCCACCACCGGGTCCAGCTTGTCCTGCCTGGCCATATCGGTAAGATCGCGGGCAAACTCATCCAGGGTGGGCGTGCGTGAACGCGCCTTTGCCACCGATGTTACCGTTGTGTCGTTATCCTGAAGGTTAACAACTTCTTTGCGAGTGCGCTCAAGGTCTACCCCCAGCTTGGTAAGCACCCTGGCGGCAAGCCCTTCGCCTTCACGTATAAGGCCCAGGAGCAGGTGTTCTGTTCCTATGTAGTTGTTGTTTAACTGCCTGGCTTCATCATACGCCAGGTCTATAACGCGCTTTGCGCGCGGGGTTAGCTGCATATCCTGACCAAGGCGGCCTTCGCCGCGTGTAACCTGCCGTTCTACTTCAGACCGAACTCTGTTCATGCTTACGCCCATCCGGTCGAGTATTCTGGCTGCCACGCTGTCACTCTCCCGGACAAGGCCCAGGAGCAGGTGTTCTGTAGTGACAAAGTTTTCGCCAAGGCGTCCAGCTTCTTCCTGAGCAAAGAAGATTACTCTTCGCGCTCTCTCAGTGAACCGCTGCCACATTCCGCTATCCCTCCTTTATGCTGGATTGGTATTTATAAGCAATCTCATGACTGGGACTGCACATATACAAGATTTTTCTACTTTAAATGATATTCTATTTAGTTAGTAGGATGCAAATACAGAAAACTTAACCCTGGGCGGCATCCTGACACGGCGCTCTTAGTTTTTGCTGCATACGGGTAAGGCAGCTTTAGACGCATAGATTAACCTCTATGCTTAAATCCCCCTGGCTGCGCTTCTGTTTTCCTTAATTCCTTACCCAATTCCGTATCGCTTTCATCATGGTTTAT
>CALNCU010000125.1 GCA_937875395.1 uncultured Armatimonadota bacterium
ACGAGTTGCCGGAGACGGCCGTATTTGAGTTCATCAAGCAGTACTACCGCGATGCCGTCCACATACCAAAAGAGATACTGGTCTCCCATGAACCGTCGGAAAAGGGGATACTTGAAGATTGGCTTATAGAGAGATGCGGTTTCAGGGTAAGTATAACCATGCCCAAACGGGGGTTCAAGCGCAGCCTGGTTGCAATGGCTCGGGAGAACGCCAAAGAGACGGTGGAAAGAGAGAGCTTGCGCAGGGCAGAGAACGCGCAAGAAGCCGCCGCAGACCTGGAAGAGCTTAAAAAGGTGCTGGGCATGCCGGATTTGCCCATGCGCATAGAGACCTACGATATCTCCAACACGCAGGGCCGGGAATCTGTGGGGTCTATGGTAGTCTTTCAGAAGGGGGTTCCCGCCAGAGGCGAGTACCGCCGTTTTAAGATAAAGACCGTGGAAGGCGCAGATGATTTTGCATCTATGAAAGAGGTAATAAAAAGGCGCCTTGCCGCCGCTGCATCCGGCGATAAAAAGTTCACCCGCCTGCCGGACCTTATGGTGATAGACGGCGGAAAGGGCCAGCTTAACGCGGCGCTTCTTGCAATCAGCCAGTCCGGAATGCAGGTGAACGTAGTCTCCCTTGCAAAGAAGTTTGAGGAGATATACACGCCGGGGAACAGCCGCCCAATGCTTCTTCCCAGAGATTCCAGGGCGCTCAGGCTTTTACAGCGGACAAGGGACGAAGCCCATCGCTTTGCCGTTACCTACCATAGAAACCTAAGAGATAAATCCGTCCGGAAATCTGTGTTAGACGGCATAGCCGGGGTGGGGGATACCAGAAGAAAGGCTCTTGTGCGCAGGTTCGGCTCTGTGGCAGGGGTGAAAACCGCATCACTTGACGAGCTTGCCGCTGTTCCGGGCATGACCAAATCCGTAGCCCAGGCGGTGTACTATAGGTTCCACGCAGAATAGTTTACGCAGGAGGATATAAAGTGCCAGAGATTAGCAAGGTGTTTGTTACCGGCGGCAGCGGATTTCTTGGGATAAACCTTATCCGGCATCTCTTAAACCGGGGATGCAGCGTTGTCTCTTATGATATAGCCCCGTTCGATTACCCAGAGGCAGATAAGGTTGCCGGCATAGTTGGCGATGTGCGGAATGCAGAAGCTGTTTTGAAGGCTATGGAGGGCTGCACGGCGGCGGTTCACTGCGCTGCGGCGCTCCCTCTTTACAGCAGGGATGATATATACTCCACCGATGTTGACGGCGTGCAAAACGTCCTTGCATCGGCAGAGGCGCTTGGGGTAGAGCGGGTGGTGCATATCTCCTCCACCGCCGTGTACGGAGTCCCGGATCACCATCCCATATATGAGACGGACGGGCTTGTGGGCGTGGGGGATTACGGCCAGGCAAAGATAGAGGCAGAAGAGGTCTGCGCCAAATTTAGACATGGAGGATTATGCGTGCCGGTGCTTCGCCCAAAATCCTTCATCGGCCCGGAAAGGCTTGGGGTGTTCGCCCTGCTCTACGATTGGGCCAAGGACGGCAGAGGGTTTCCGCTTCTAGGCAACGGGAAGAACCGGTATCAACTCCTTGATGTGGAAGATTTATGCGATGCCGTATGGATATGCCTCACCCAGCCGTGCAGCCAGGTGAACGATGTGTTCAACATTGGTGCGGCGGAGTTTGGGACTATGAAGGAAGATTTTCAGTCGGTGCTGGATTATGCCGGGTTCGGCAAGAAGATTAAGTGCTTCCCTGCAGGCCCGCTGGTATGCGTGCTTAAGGTTTTAGAGAAGTTGAAACTCTCTCCGCTCTACAAGTGGGTGTATGATACTGCGTCTACGGATTCCTTTGTCTCCATTGAAAAGGCCCGAAAGGTGCTGGGGTTCGCCCCCAGGTATTCCAACAAGGACGCCCTGATTAGAAACTTCCGGTGGTATCTGGATAACCTGGATAGCTTTGAGCACACCAGCGGGGTATCTCACCGCGTTCCCTGGAACCAGGGCATCCTTAAACTGGCAAAACGCTTCTTCTAGGAGCCTCCCCCAGAGAGCCAGCCATCCGGTGAGAGGCTACTTCACCAAAAGTTATGATTTTAGCCATGCTTCGGCAGCGGCGTGCCAAGGCACTCTGCGACCGAACAACCATAATTTGGTGAGCCGCTAGACTAATCCAGGGAGTCTGGGACATCAACCCCCGGGGCGGATGCTTCGGTCGCAGAGCCGAAGGCGCCGCTGCCGATGCCGGACACGGGCGGATACCTAGGCCCTGCGGAATGCTAATATCCCCAAGGAGCCTCATCTTTTTCTGCTTTAGGGAATTCCTAAAGCAGGCTCAGGTTGACACCAGTTTTCCTTTTTTGATAGAGTTAGTATATGTTAGTTCTGCAAGTTACCATCCGGTCTTAAGAGAGTGTAATCTTTTACACCTGCCACGGTAGCGCTTCTTGTTTTCAGGGTATAAAATCATCTTAGAACTTCAAATATATAGAAACGGTTTGTAAAAAACACAGGTAAGGGGAGATATCATGAATCAAACAGGTTCCGCAGCAGCGGATGTAATAGTAATAGGCGGCGGCCCCGGCGGCTATGTGGCGGCCATAAGAGCGGCCCAGCTGGGCGGCAAAGTGGTTCTTGTAGAGAAGGATTCGCTTGGCGGAGTCTGTTTGAACAGGGGTTGCATACCCACAAAGGCCATGCTCTCCGCTGCAGATGTTTACAATACAATTGCAAACAGAAGTGAGGAGTACGGCGTCACAGTCTCCGGCATCTCCCTGGACTATACAAAGGTGATTGCTCGGCGGCAGAAGGTGGTTAAAACCCTTGTTGCCGGCGTGGGCTACCTGATGAAGAAGAACAACATTCAGGTAAAGAACGGCACCGGGCGGCTGGTTTCTAATACTACAGTAGAAGTTACCGGGGCGGATGGGTCAAAAGAGACGGTCTCTGCAAAGAACATTATAATAGCATCCGGCTCCGAGCCTGTGAAAGTACCCATTCCCGGGCTTGAGGGAGAGAATGTTTGGGATAGCGACGGCGCCCTTGCCGCAAATTCTGTGCCGGAGAGCATTCTTATAATAGGCGCCGGTGCAATAGGGCTTGAGTGGGCATATATCTTCAAGAAATTCGGTTCGGACGTCACGGTGGTGGAGCTTATGGAGCACATACTGCCACAGAACGATTCCGAGATTGCCGATGAGCTTGCAAGGTCTCTTAAAAAAGCCGGCATCAAGATAATGACCGGCCGCAAGGTGACGGGCGTAGAATCAAAGGGCGGCATGATGGTCTCCACCATTACGGATGCCGCCGGTGCAGGCGCACAGCAGATAGAGAGCCGGAAGATTCTGGTAGCGGTGGGCCGCCGCCCGGTCTCCGGCGGGATGGGCCTTGAGGAGCTTGGGGTGAAAACGGAGCGCGGCCGCATCCTGGTAAATGATAGAATGGAGACCAGTGTCCCCGGTATCTATGCCATAGGTGATGTAACAGGCGGCATGCTCCTTGCACACAAGGCAAGCGAAGAGGGCGTAGCGGCATCAGAGAACGTTATGGGCAAAAAGACCCGCATGAATTACAACGTACTTCCGGCAGCGGTCTACACTACACCGGAAGTCGCCGCCGTGGGCATGAGCGAGCAGGCTGTAAAAGAGAAGGGGATAGACTATAAGGTAGGCCGGTTCCAGTTCCGCCCCAACGGCAAGGCCATGGCTCTTGGAGAGAATGAGGGCATGGTCAAGATTATCTCAGACGCAAAATACGGCGAAGTCCTTGGCTGCCACATGGTTGGCCCGCATGTGACGGATATGATTCATGAGATTGTAATTGCCATGGCGGCGGAGGCTACCGTAGAGACCATAGGTAGAGCCATCCACGCGCACCCCACGCTCTCAGAGGTGGTGAAAGAGGCCGCCCTAGATGTATACGGAGAGGCCATACACAAAGCATAGCACCCACGGCGTGCTGCTTACACATATCCTCAAAATAGTTTGTTCCTCCTAATCCGCAGGTGATAGATCAAGCGATACATTTTTTGCCTATCACCTGCCCTGCCTGGATTTATTGCTGATTATTAATTGATAATACTAATATTCGCAATTGCAGACCATGCAGCAATCCGCAGAAGGTTATTAAGCAGAATAAACAGATAGACTATTACCCCATCAAATTAATCCCCCGGTGCGATACTTCGGTCGCAGAGTGCAAAGCACGCCGCTGCCGAAGCCTTATTAACCACTAAAACTTTTTGATAGAGCGCCATGTACAATTGCATATGTTTTGATCTCCTAAAATATTTATAAAAATGTTTGTATTTGCAGCCCAATTTAGAAGGAGTTTTAGAATTTATGCAGAATAATATAATATGCAAGAGCCGAAAGCTATGTAGAAACAGGAAAAAGATTAATGTCAAGCATAATAAAATCAGCCAGTCCCATACCCAAATACCACCAGTTCCGCCTGCTGCTTGAAGAAGATATAAGACGCGGCAGGTACACCCTTGGCGCTGCCCTTCCTCCAGAGAGGGAACTATCAGAAAAATATCATATCAGCCGCCAGACCGTACAGCAGGCAATGAAATCCCTTGTGCAGGAAGGCTGGCTTGTCCGCATGCAGGGGAGGGGTACGTTTGTAGCCAGGGTTGATGAAAAGCTCTCTCCCGTAAACATAGGCGTAATGATCTACGGCCCGGCGCTTAAGGAACAATGGTTCTTCCCGGATCTGCTAAGAGGCATTACCGATGCAGTAGAAGTAGAGCGGGCCAATATAATAATTATCCCGTTTGATGATGAAACACCGGGTATAAGCGAAGGAACGTTTTGCCGATGCATGGTAGAGCAAAAAGAGCTGCACGGCCTGCTGGTGGTATCAGAAGAATTAAGTGAGCGGGAGATATGCTACCTGCTCTCCGGAGAGTTTCCATTTGTACTTACACGCGTGCCGCCATACCCGGACAGACCCATAGCATACGTCTGCTACAACCATGAAAGCGGAGTCCGCCAGTCAATTGCATACCTACATGAGCTGGGGCATACAAAAATAGCTTATATGGGCGGTCAGTACTCCAAATACTATGCATCCCTACGCGCCCTAACCGCCTTCCGCGCCGCAATGGCAGAGCACGGCACCCGTATATCCCCGGACTGGGTGGTAGAGTGCGACTACTCCGGCCATAATGCAGCAAACCTGGCGCATAAAATATTATCTGGCAACACGCCGCCCACAGCCATAATAATGGGTGACGATAGGTTCGCCGCCGGAGTCTACAAAGCCGCTGCCATGAAAGGCCTGTCCATACCGGGAGATTTATCCGTAATTGGATACAACGACCTGCCCATTGCCGGCGCACTCTCCCCGGCATTAACAACCATATACCCCCCCCGCTACGAGATGGGCCGCAGCGCCTGTGAAATGCTTGAGGAGATGATACTTGATACCGGCAATCCCGCGGAGAGACAGCAAGAACTAGACGTTCGCCTTGTAGTTAGAGATTCATGCGCCCCATGCAAAGAGGCATAATATCAGGCTATTAACAAAATAATTTCAAATAAACAATCAGGAGGGAGTACAATGAATCACAAA
>CALNCU010000126.1 GCA_937875395.1 uncultured Armatimonadota bacterium
CATCTTGGCCCTCTCCCTGGCCTTTGAAAAGACCGGGAAGAGTATGGCTGCCAGGATTGCTATAATGGCTATAACCACGAGAAGTTCTATCAGGGTGAACCCTTTGCTACGCCCTGCATAAAAAATAGTTGGTAGTCTATTGCTTTTCATTACAATTTACCTCCTTAACTGTATTTAAGTTTTGTCGTTCCTATATAGCTTCAACATATCTCTACTCAGGTTTTCTGAAAATAAGGTCCAACTGTAATATGCCATCAGACTCACGGGTAATTATTTCCGGCTCCAGATTTACTGTTCGCGGCTCTCCGCCCGCAAGCAGTTCCTCCATAATTTCTACCGCTATTTCCTCTGGCAAGCCTGCCCCCAATTTATTTATGTTTAACCGCCGGATTAGTGAAGGATTTATGCCGTATGGCACATCGAAAGCAGCTACGGGAAGCTGGCCAAGATCCAACTGCCGGCCCTGGGTGGTATCTCCAAGCAAATAACCTATTCCATAGTTGAGCACCAATGCGCAGTCATCTTCCAGTTTTGATATTGCATTGCGTAACCTTGCGGCGCCTCTGGTTGTATAGTCAAACATAACAACGCTGGCATCCCGCTCTAAGTCATGGCATGCCTGGTAGTAACCCTGGAGAATCTGCCGCTCGTAGTAGAGTTCCATTGGCGCTGTAAAGAAATGCACAAGCCCAGTGCTTGCTGAAAGAAGTGCCTGGGTTACCAAATAAGATGTTTTGAAACAGTCTATAGATACCTTGCTTACAGGCAACAAGATAGGGCGATTACCAATTTCCACTACCGGCAGGCCGGTATTTTGTAGCTGTGAGATATGGTAATCTTCTACAAAGCCGGAGACAAGCACTCCACCTGCAAGCCCGTTTTCCAATGCCGTTGGGAGTTTTCCTTCCGAAAGACTGTATGTATCTGTATGCGCAACTATGAGCGATCTTCCGTACTTTGCCAGGTGCTTATCAAGAGTCCTTATCCAGTCTTCAACATGTCTTGGCGCAAGCTCACCGAACGGATTATGAATGAGATTATCCACAATTACCAGTGCTATAGTGCTGCATGATGCATTGTTGCTATTATTCCCGGCAGGGTCCGACTGCGTGGCAAACATTCCACGGCCAGGGACTTTTACTATCAAGCCTTCCTGCACAAGAAGAGAGAGTGCATGGCGTACGGTTGCAATACTTACATTGAATTCTGCAGAAAGGTTTCTTACGGATGGAATCTTCTGCCCGGCGGGATACCGGCCATCCTTCAACCCATCAGCTATATCTGAGCGTATCTGCAGGTACTTCATGTGAATAGAAGGGTCTGTTCTCTCTGTTATCATAGTAATTATCCCCAGTGTGTCATAGTATTGCATTCCACATAGTAACACTGCAATTTATCATACAATACACTGGCTGGTTTGTCAACAGCTTTTGTTATATTGTGTTACTGTTCAGCGAATATGCCCTAAAACTATTCAGCGGTAAATTTGCTAGGAGGCTTTTGATAAGTGAAATAAATTTTTTGCCTACATATGGCTCTGTTGGCATGGCCCTTTAATCTTTTTTACCGGTCTATTTCTGATTGTTGTATTCTTTTATCCACCGGCAGTATGTATATATAAATAAAAAAAGCGGAAAACCCATGGGCGAGTTTTCCGCTTTACTTCTGGTAGCCCGTAGGGGATTCGAACCCCTGATCCCCTGGCTGAGAACCAGGTATCCTAACCGCTAGACGAACGGGCCATGTTTAATGCTCCGACATTATATCAGGTTACACATCCGCTGTCAATCTTTTTAAAGTCCTGAAGTTTCAAGATTTTTATGTGATATTGGGCTATGGAGGCTGAATTTGAATAAGAATAAGTCTGCTTGCCGAATGTTAATAAAATGCGCCAAATTCATGTGTGAAATATCGCTTGACTGGGGATATGTAGTGTGGTACAATTCAACGTCACACAATATATAGTGCAATAGGTGTTAAATATTCAAACATGAAATGTCCTTACTGCGGCCATAAAGATGATAAGGTTTTAGACTCCCGCTCCATAAGAGACGATGAAGGAATTCGTCGCCGCAGGGAGTGCAATGGGTGCGGCCGCCGCTTCACCACTTATGAGCAGATAGAAGAGATGCGCGTCCTGGTAGTAAAGAAGGATCAGCGCAGAGAAATGTTTGATCGTTCAAAAGTTCTTAAAGGAATGGTCACAGCCTGCGAGAAGCGGCCGGTAAGCATGGATCAGCTGGAAGAAGCCTCATACCAAATTGAACGCGCCGTTTATAACCTGGACGAAAGGGAACTAACCAGCAACCAGGTGGGCGAAATGGTAATCCAAAAACTGCGTCAGCTGGATCAGGTAGCCTACGTAAGATTTGCCTCCGTATACAGGCAGTTTGAAGATGTTACGCAGTTTAAAGAGATTGTAGATGTTCTGGATACTCCATAGGTAATAAGCCGGGCAGGGGATTCAACCTGCAGGCATGTTATATCCATCATAAAATTACTTAACCGGCAGAAAGACCGGTTCCTACTCTAGGAGGGAAGATGCTTACCAAAAACGCAATTACTGTTCTGGAACGGCGGTACCTTACAAAGGACGATCAGGGCAATCTGATAGAGACTCCCGAGGGGATGTTTCACAGGGTGGCAGAGGCCATTGCTGCTGCAGAGGCGGCATACGGCGCCACGGAGACACAGGTAAAAGAGACAGAGGCAGAGTTCTTCAGGATGATGTATGATCTGGAGTTTCTGCCCAACAGTCCCACGCTTATGAATGCCGGCAGGGAACTGGGGCAGCTGGCGGCCTGTTTTGTACTGCCCATACAAGATTCCATGGAAAGCATCTTTGAGACCATAAAACAGACGGCACTCATACACAAGAGCGGCGGAGGTACGGGTTTCTCCTTCTCCCGGCTGCGCCCCGCATCAGACGTAGTTCAATCCACAAACGGCATATCAAGCGGCCCCATCTCCTTTATGGAAGTGTTCAACTCCGCCACCGAAGCCATAAAACAGGGCGGCACCCGGCGCGGCGCAAACATGGGCTGTCTCAGGGTGGATCACCCGGATATCCTAAGCTTCATAAGCGCCAAGAAAGACGGCGAGCGGCTGACCAACTTCAACATCTCCGTACTCCTTACCGAAGAATTTATGAAGGCCGTAGAAGCGGGCGAGGATTATGATCTTATGAATCCCCGCACGGGAGAGCAGGTGAAAAAGCTGAACGCCCGCAAAGTCTTTGACCTTATAGTAAACATGGCCTGGCGCAACGGCGAGCCGGGGATTATCTTCATAGACAGAATAAACCGTGACAATCCCACGCCCGCCCTTGGAGAGATAGAGAGCACCAACCCGTGCGGAGAGCAGCCGCTTTTGCCCTATGAGGCATGCAACCTTGGGTCTATAAACCTGTCCAAAATGATTATGCAGACCCCGGACGGTACAGCCGTAGACTTTATGAAGCTCTCCAAAACCGTTCACATGGCCGTCCGATTCTTGGATGATGTAATAGACATAAGCAGATACCCGCTTGATCAGATAGCGGAAATGGTTCACGGCAACCGCAAGATAGGCCTTGGCGTAATGGGCTTTGCGGACATGCTTATAGAGCTTGGCATACCGTATGATTCCGAGCAGGCAATCTCTATTGCAGAAGAGGTTATGAAATTTATAGAGACGGAAGCCAGGCAGACCTCTATAGAGCTGGCCAAAGAAAGAGGGGAATTCCCCCACTTTAAAGGCAGTATATACGATGTGCCTGATAGCCCCAAGATGAGAAACGCCACAGTAACCACAATAGCCCCAACCGGCACGCTCTCCATTATTGCAGGGTGTTCCAGCGGAGTGGAACCGCTCTTTGCCGTCTGCTACGTAAGAAACGTGCTGGACGGCACGGAACTTGTGGAAGCAAACCCCCTCTTTGAACGCATTGCCAACGACAGGGAATTCTACAGCGAAATGCTGATGAAGGATATAGCCCGTAACGGCACCATAAAAGGCATGGATGATGTCCCGCAGGATGTTCAGAGGATCTTTGTAACTGCCCACGATATTGCGCCGGTATGGCATATAAAGATGCAGGCGGCATTCCAGAAGCATGTAGATAATGCCGTATCCAAGACCGTAAACTTTGCCAACAGCGCCACCACGGATGAAGTTACAGAAGTCTACAAGCTTGCATACAGGCTTGGATGCAAGGGGGTTACAGTCTACCGCGACGGCAGCCGGGACGAGCAGGTGCTGAGCGTAGGTTCAAACAAAAAGAAGGAAGGCGCAGAGCAGGCATCAGAAGTGGGGGCGCTTGCGCCAAGACCAAGGCCGGTCCGCACAAAGGGCGTCACAGAAAAAGTCCGCACGGGATGCGGCAGCCTGTACGTCACCATAAATGAGGACGGCGAGGGCCTGTGCGAAGTCTTTGCCCGCATGGGTAAATCCGGCGGATGCGCATCATCGCAACTAGATGCCGTTTCAAGGGTTATCTCAACTGCGCTCAGAGCAGGCGTCAAGCCGGAATCCATCATCAAACAGCTAAGAGGCAATGTCTGCCCGTCCCCCGGATGGGATGCAGGCGGGCGGGTACTCTCCTGCCCGGACGCAATTGGAATTGCGCTGGAACATTACGTCCAGTTTAAGCAGACGGGCCAGGCATCGGATACCGTAAGCAAATGGTCCAGCACGCTGGATAACATGGTAGGCGCATGCCCGGACTGCGGCGGCGCCGTAGAACACGAGAGCGGCTGCCTGGTCTGCCGGTTCTGCGGTTACTCCAAGTGCGGATAGATGTTCTGTAAGAAAAGGGCCGGTCTTATGCACCGGCCCTTTTTATTTGGCAGAGCAGGATAAACTCACATAAAAACTGGCCCGGCAACCGGTCACGCGCTTGCCATGGCTGCAAACCTTGCCTGGGGAGCACCGGCAAGCACATTTAGCCTTGCGCCAAACATGGGCGGGCAGGGCGCCCGCCCGAAAATCCTACGCAGCTGCCTTAACGCCGGTCTCTTCCTTCACCTGTCTGGGGATTGTTGCAAGAAAATAGAGCCCGGAGAGTCCCACCAACCCGTATATAGCCCGGCTGATTGCACTCATATTCCCCGTAAGGCGCGCCACGGCATCAAACCTGGCAGAACCTACAAGCCCCCAGTTCAATGCACCAATTGTAACCAAAATAGGTGCTGCTGCTTTTAGATACTTCACTTGCTGCCTCCAAAACATATTGTTCAGAATTCTTTATCATCTTACCCGTACAAATGCAGTATTACAGCGAGCAAACCTTTTGCCCGGCCGGCTATTTATTTGTGAAGTTTTTAACGTAACTAGTTGACTTTTTGCAGGTGCCGCTTTACAATGGTGTTGTTAACAATTTAACGACTAATCCGGGCGGTGAAAACAATGGTAAAACCCAAGCGTCTTTCAAGATCCTGTGTTCTGCGACTTGAGCTCTACCTTGAGATAATTGAACAATTCCAAAAAGAAGGCCGCCAATACGTTACAAGTTCCGATATAGGCAGCGCCCTTGGTATTGCACCTGGGAACGTGCGTCAAGACTTATTCGGCCTGGGGAGCGCCGGGCGTCCAAAAGTAGGCTACGAGGTTACCCGCCTTATTGCCCTTATACGCGATCTTTTTGATTTAGACAGAGAAAAGCCCGCCTGCATAATAGGTTTCGGCAATCTTGGCCGGGCGCTTGCGGGCAGCAACATGTGGAGCCGCGGCGGATACAAACTGGCAGCCATCTTTGACAACGACCCTTCCATTGTAGGTACGGATTTTGCCGGGCTGCGCGTGCGCAGCATAGCAGAAATTTTTGGTGTAATAAAGACACAGGGCATAGAAATGGCCGTTATCACCGTTCCCGCCTCTGCAGCTCAAGAGGTTGCAGACATAGTGCAGAACGCGGGCGTAAAAGCCATATGGAACTTTGTACCTGTGAGACTCAACATGCCGGAGACTGTGGCAGTTGAAAACCAATCACTTGCATGGGGGCTAATCACCCTTTCGCATAGAACTAGGCCGGCGCAGTAAGACGCCGCAACAAAAAATTGGAGGTTATGCGTAAATTGGTGCCCACAAAAACAGCCATGGACATAGGATCCCGAGCCAGGCACTTTGACAAAATCCAGTCCATTATAGAAGAATACGGGGCAACGGAGAGTGCCCTTATACCTATCTTGCAGAAGGTGCAGGCAGAGTACAGATATCTGCCTGAAGAGATTCTCACCTTTGTTGCTACGGCGCTTCAGCTTCCTCCGGCTACGGTCTACGGAGTGGCAACATTCTATGCGCAGTTTTCTCTTGAGCCCAAAGGAAAGTACGTTGTCAGGGTTTGCGACGGCACCGCGTGCCACGTCAGAAAGAATGCCGCGCTTATAGCCGCCCTCAAGAAACGGCTTGGCCTTGCAGATGGAGAGACGACCACGGAAGATATGCGCTTCACTCTGGAGATTGTAAGCTGCATAGGCGCATGCGCACTTGCCCCTGCTATTGTTATAGACGGCAAAGTGCACGGGCAGATGACAGCAGAGAAGGCTATCAAGGCATTAGATGAACTTGAAGCCGCCGAGAAGGAGGAGAAATAGGTATGGCAGCAATAACCTCTCCTAAGGAACTACAACAGATTAAAGAAAAGATGCAGGCTGCGCTTGCATCCGGCTGTACCCGCGTGCTGGTATGCGGCGGTACCGGATGCATGGCAAACGGCGCCCCGGAAGTAATGGCGGCTATACAGGCAGAGCTTGACGGCCAAAAGATACCCGTGCGGGTAGACCTTCTGGATGAGAAGGGAGAAGGCAGTGTTAAGTTAGGATACAGCGGCTGCCCCGGCTTCTGCCAGATGGGCCCCATAGTGCGCATCCTCCCGGCAGACTACCTGTACACGCACGTAACCCCGGCCGATGCAGCAGACATAGTTAACGAGACGGTTCTAAATGGCCGCACAGTAGAAAGGCTCCTCTTCAAGGACGACCAGGGGAAAACCTACGCAAAAAGAAACGAAATCCCGTTCTACAAGGATCAGGTAAACATAGTGCTTGCGGATTGCGGCATAATTGAGCCGGGCGATATCCGCGAGTACATTGCAAACGATGGTTACCGCGCCCTTGCAGAGGCTGTCTTTGGGCTTACCCCGGAGGCGATTGTAGCAGAGATAAGCGCATCCGGCTTAAGAGGCCGCGGCGGCGGCGGGTTCCCCACAGGCAAGAAGTGGGAGTTCACCCAGAGAGTGCAGAGCCCCAAGAAGTACGTCATCTGCAACGCAGATGAGGGCGACCCGGGCGCCTTCATGGATGAGAGCGTTATGGAAGGCAACCCCCATGCGCTTCTTGAAGGCATGACCATTGCAGGCTACGCAATAGGCGCAGATGAAGGATACATCTACGTCCGCGCAGAGTATCCGCTTGCCATAGAACGGCTGCGCACGGCCATAGAACAGGCCAAGGCGGCAAACCTCCTTGGCAACAGGATACTGGGCGGCGCATTCTCCTTTGATATACGCATAAAAGAGGGCGCCGGAGCATTTGTCTGCGGAGAAGAGACCGCACTTATAGCATCCATAGAAGGCAAGCGCGGAATGCCGCGTCCCAAGCCGCCCTTCCCGGCAAACTCCGGGCTCTGGAACAAGCCTACAGTCGTAAACAACGTAGAAACATACGCCAACGTTGCAAAGATCATCTTAAACGGCGCAGAGTGGTTTAAGGGTTTTGGCACCCCCAAGTCACCCGGCACAAAGGTCTTTGCGCTCACCGGTGATATTACAAACACCGGGCTTATAGAAGTACCCATGGGAACAACCCTGGGCGATGTCGTCTTCAAGATAGGCGGCGGAATTAGAACCGGCAAAAAGTTCAAGGCCGTGCAGATTGGCGGCCCCTCCGGCGCATGCCTTACCACAGAGCATATAGACCTGCCGCTGGACTACGATTACCTTAAAAGCGTAGGGGCAATGGTAGGCTCCGGCGGGCTTGTAGTTATGGATGAAGACACCTGTATGGTAGAAGTAGCCCGGTTCTTCATGCAGTTCACACAGAAAGAATCCTGCGGAAAGTGCGTCCTTTGCCGAGAGGGTACAAAACGCATGCTGGAGATACTTGAGAAGATAGTCTCCGGCAACGGCAAAGTGGAAGATATAGACCTTCTTGAAGAGGTTGCGCTGGCTGTGCGCGACGGCTCGCTCTGCGGGCTTGGAAAGACCGCGCCTAACCCGGTGCTCTCCACGCTGAAGTACTTCCGCAATGAATACCTATCGCACGTGGTAGACAAAGTCTGCCCATCGGGCGCCTGCGAGGCCTTCCGCAACTACTCCATAAACGCAGAAAAGTGTATAGGGTGCGGACTCTGCGCACGAAAGTGCCCAGTAGGGGCCGTATCCGGCCAGAAGAAAGAACCCCATACAATAGACGTTGAAAAGTGCATAAAATGCGGCGCCTGCTACGATGCCTGCCGCTTTAACGCAGTGGAGATATAAGGAGTATAAGGAATGGGATATATAACCATAGACGGGGTTAAAACCCCTATTAACGATAAGAAAAATCTTCTTGAAGTTATCCGAGAGTCCGGTGTAGACCTGCCTACCTTCTGCTACAACTCCGAACTCTCCGTATACGGCGCCTGCCGCATGTGCATTGTAGAAATAGAAGGGCGCGGGCTTCAGGCCGCATGTTCAACCCCGCCGGAAGACGGCATGGTGGTAAAGATAAACACACCGGCCACCATGAGGATACGCCGGATGGCGCTTGAGCTTCTGCTCTCCAACCACCATGGCAACTGCCAGACATGTGATAAGAACATGCACTGCCGCCTGCAGGAGCTTGCAGACAGGCTTGGCGTAAAGACCGTGCGTTTTGAAGAATCGCGCGAACTGCTGCCTGTTGAAACCACAAACCAATCTATTGTTCGCGATCCCAACAAGTGCATCCTCTGCGGAGACTGTGTCCGCATGTGCAAAGAGATACAGGGGATAGGCGTGCTGGATTTTGCAGGCCGCGGCAGCAACGTACAGGTTACTCCGGCGTTCGGCAAAGAACTTAAAGAAGTGGAGTGCGTCTTTTGCGGGCAGTGCGCATCTGTGTGCCCAACCGGCGCCCTTACCATAAAAAACAAAGTGGACGAAGTATGGAAGGCCATCCATAACCCGGATAAAATGGTGGTTGTGCAGATTGCCCCCGCTGTCCGCGCAGCCATTGCCCTGGAGTACGGCATTACGGATGGCGAGCATGCAATGAGCAAAACCGTCACCGCCCTCCGGCGCATAGGCTTTGACAAGGTGTACGATACAAGCTTCACGGCCGATCTGTGCACCGTTGAAGAGGCAACAGAGTTTTTGGGACGAGTTGCAGAAGGAAAGCGTCTGCCGCACTTCACAAGCTGCTGCCCGGCATGGGTAAAACTCTGCGAGCAGCTGTATCCCAACTACCTTAACAACCTTTCCACCTGCAAGAGCCCGCAGCAGATGTTTGGTTCGCTGGTAAAGAAGCTGCTCTCAGAGCGGCATAATATAGATAGAAAGAACATCTACCTGGTCTCAGTCATGCCCTGCACGGCAAAGAAGTTTGAGGCCGAGCGGCCGGAGTTCTCCGTAGACGGCAACCCGGATGTAGATGCAGTTCTATCAAGCCAGGAACTTATCCGCATGATTGACCAGTCCGGCGTAAAGCTTACGGAACTTCCGTTAGATTCTCTGGATCTTCCGTTTGGATTCAAGACCGGGGCGGGTATAATATTTGGGGCAAGCGGTGGAGTAGCAGAGGCTGTGCTCCGGTTGGCCGCCGCCAAGGACGAGACGGATAACCAGATAATAGAGTTCAAAGAAGTCCGCGGTCTTGAAGGCGTAAAAGAAGCCAGCGTAAACCTTGATGGAACCACCATAAAGCTTGCCGTTATAAGCGGACTTGCAAATGTTCAGCGCGTAATGGATAAGCTGCAGAAGGGCGAAGTCTACTATGATATCATAGAGGTAATGGCCTGCCGCGGCGGATGCATAGGCGGAGGCGGTCAGCCGCTCCCCAACGATATGGCCGCAAGAGAGATACGCAAAGACGTGCTCTACAATTGCGATGCCATGCAGCCGCTGCACAATGCCGCAAACAACCCTTACGTTAAAGAGGCATATGCCACGCTTCTGCAGAAGCCTAACAGCGCGGTGGCCCACAAGCTGCTGCATACATCGTATCATTCCAGGCGCAGAATCACCGGCGAGCAGGTGCAACTAAGCCGCACAGAAAGCAAAAAGAAACTATGCGTAGCAGTGTGCGTAGGCACAAACTGCTATCTGAAAGGTTCTTACGATACCCTGCAGAAACTTTCGGCGCTGGCCCAGGAAGCGGGCTTGGCGGACAGGCTGGATTTCAAGGCGACCTTCTGTTTTGAGCGATGCAAGAAGAGCCCCAACGTGAAGGTAGGGGAGACCATCCACGGCGAAGTCACCCCGGATACCGCGGAGACATTCTTCCGCGAGACCGTTATTCCGGCGCTGGAAGGGAGAGAGACTGTAGCAACGGAGGCTTAAGGCCTATGGTAGCAGTCAAGGTTTGCGTTGGAAGTTCATGCCACATAAAAGGTGGCGTCCAGACTCTGAAAACCTTCAGGGATCTTATTGATGAGTATGAACTCTCCGGCAAAGTAGACCTGTCTGCAGACCTGTGTCTGGAGGGCTGCCTGAAAGCGCCCAACGTGCTGGTGGATGGTTCTGTCTACGGAGGAATTACGCCGGATAAGGCAGAGGAGTTCTTCCGTCAGAGAATCCTTGTGAGGGTTGACGATGCCTAACCTGGGGGTTGTAACCACCAACAAGGCACGGTGCCGGGATTGTTACCGTTGCGTGCGGGTATGCCCCGTAAAGGCGATTAGAATATCAGATGGGCAGGCGCAGGTATACAGGGAGCGCTGCATAGTCTGCGGCACCTGTGTGCGCGAATGCCCCCAAAAAGCCAAGCAAGTACGCAGTGACCTGTCTTTAGTAAAAGAGCTGAGGGCGGGTCACTGCCTTTTAATAGCCTCTGTTGCCCCATCATATGTAGCAGCCTTCCCAAACCTTGGGGGCGGGCTCTTCCCTGCATTTCTTAAACGCCTGGGATTTGATATGGTAACAGAGACTGCCGTGGGCGCGGAGATGGTGGCTGCTGCAACCGCCCGGCTTGTGGCAGACGAACCGGAGAGCCATATTGCATCTGCCTGCCCGGTGATAGTAAGTCTTATTGCGCAATATTATCCGTGGGCCATAGAAAAGCTCGCCCCCCTTGTATCCCCAATGATTGCGCACGGGCGGTATCTTAAGCGCATCTACGGGGAGGATGCGCAGGTTGTATTTATAGGCCCGTGCCCGGCAAAAAAAGCAGAGGCAGAAGAGCCGGATGTTTTAGGCGCGGTAGATGCCGTCCTTACTTTTAATGAACTGCGCCTGTGGATGGAAGAGTCAGGCATAAGGAAGGATACGCTCCGATCCTGCGTATTTGATGATATACCGGCGGCAAGCGCCCGCCTCTTTCCGCTGGAGGGCGGATTGGCGCGTGCAGCATCAATGGCGCCGGATATGCTCCGGCAGGATTTTGCCGCCGTTTCAGGGTGCGATGAAGTTCATGAGATGCTCAAAACCCTCAAGGACGGCTCTACAATCCGCCTGTTTGAGGCGCTCTTCTGCCCGTCCGGGTGCATAAACGGCGCATCCTTTGGGGATGGGCGGGATATCTACCACCGCAAAAACCGAATTCTTCAGCATGAAAAACGTTCCCCGCACCCTCCGTCTGTAGAAACCTTTCTGCAGGCTTCATCCGGCGTGGAGTTGGGACGCACAATAATACCCCGCCCGGTAGAGCAGCCGCAGTACACCCCGGAAGAGGTAAGAGCGGTTCTTATTAGAATAGGGAAGCGCACGGAGGAGGACGAACTTAACTGCGGCGCCTGCGGGTATCACTCCTGCAAAGACAACGCAATTGCGCTCCTTTCCGGCATGGCAGAAGATGCCATGTGCATCCCCTGGATGAGAAAACTTGCTGAACGCAAGGCAGACCAGATAATAGATGCCAGCCCCAACGCCATTGTAATAATAGATGAAGGCCTGAGAGTCTACGAGTTTAACCCGGCCTTTGCGCAAATTTTTTCTTGCACTCCGGGGCTTGTGGGGAAGCCGCTCTCCTGTATTATGGACCCGGAGGATTTTGAGAAGGTGCTTGCCCGCGCTGTTGACCGCGTAACCAATAAACTAGTATCATACCCTAACTACCATGTAAGCGGCAGCCTTAACGTATACAGGCTGGAGGATGAAGACCTGGTGGTGGGAATTATCTCTAACGTAAATAAATCAACGGAAGGGCTAAACCGCCTGGATCAGATACGCGCAGAAACCCTTGCCAACGCAGAGCAGGTAATAGGGAAGCAGATGCTTATGGCTCAAGAGATTGCAAGCATCCTTGGCGAAACCACAAGCGAAACCCGCGTCCTCTTAAGAAAACTTACGGAGCTTATGAAGGAATCTGATACCCCGGCTGCAGATGTTCCTACAGAACCATGAAAAAATTTGCTGTAGATGTTGCCGTCCGCCAGTTTGCAAAAAAAGGCGAAGATACCTTTGGGGATGCTGTAAAAGTGGTGCGCACCCCGGATTCAACAATAATAGTCGTCTCGGACGGGCTGGGGAGCGGTGTAAAGGCCAACGTCCTGGCCACGCTTACGGTGGAGATTGCCTGCGGACTCTTTCAGGGCAACCTCTCTGTGCATGAGATTATGGAGACGCTTATTGCCACGCTCCCCGTCTGCAAGTGGCGGAACATTGCCTACTCCACATTCTGCGCCGTTCGAATCTACGATACCGGACAGGTTGCCATTGCCCAGTATGATTCCCCCGGCGCCGTACACATATCCCGCCACGGCCACGCACAGATAGTCAAGGGAGAAGACTTTGAGGTGTGCGGCAAGCCTCTTCAGGAGGCGCATTTTAGAATGCTCTCCGGTGATATGCTGCTGCTCTACTCTGACGGTATTGCCTATGCCGGGGTGGGCGAAGGGCTTAGCATGGGGTGGCAGGAAGAGGGGATTCTATCTTACGTATCAGAGGTTTTACCCGTCTCCGCCGGGGATGTTACGGAGCTGTCTGATTTGGTAGCGGATAAGGCTCTCTCTTACTGGAAGGGGAACCCAGGGGACGATGGAACCGTGCTTGCCGCCAAATACAGAAGGGCCAATATAGCCACGCTTCTAACCGGCCCTCCCTCTGACAGAACTCTGGTTTCCAAAATGATAAAGGATTTTGTCTCTCAGAAGGGTACCAGAATAGTCTGCGGAGGCACCACATCACACCTGGTTGCGGATTATTTGAATGAAGAGTTGCAGATGGATGAGCGCTTTTTAGATTCAGACCTGCCACCTTCCGCAAAGCTTTTGGGGATAGACCTGGTGACGGAGGGGATTCTAACATTAAGCCGCGCCGCCCAATATTTAAAATCCGGCATCCCGGAGGGGAGGCAGGATGCGGCCACCGTGCTGCTTGATTTTTTGCTTGCGGCAGACGGCATCCGGTTTATGGTGGGGACGGCGCGCAACCCGGCGCACCAGAACATAAGCCTCCCGGATTCCGTGTCCCTGCGGAGAAGGGTGGTGGAAGACCTCTCCGCCCTCCTTGTGGAGCGGGGCAAGGAGACGGAGCTGGTGTACTATTGAAAGAAGGGGGCGGGGTTTTGCGCCCGCCCACATACTCATCCGGTATTAAACGTTCAGCGTCTCTGGGTTGCAAAGGTCTGACGGGATGACTCTGGCAAGGCCGGATTTCTCTGCAATACTCCTCACAGCCGATGCCACGGAAGGCGCCACGTCTCTGTTAAAGACGCTGGGGATTATAAAGTCCTCACAAAGTTCGTCTTCCCTTACGTTTGATGCAATTGCGCGTGCGGCGGCCACTACCATCTCTTCCGTAACCTTCTTTGATGAGCAGTCCAGAAGCCCTCGGAAGAGCCCGGGGAAGCAGAGCACGTTGTTTATCTGGTTGGGGTAATCCGACCGGCCGGTAGCCATCACCCGCACGTAGGGGGCGGCCTCCTCCGGCATTATCTCCGGTACGGGGTTGGAGAGCGCAAAGACAATAGGGTCTTTTGCCATTACAGTAAGATCTCTCCCCTTAAGCAGACCCGGGCCGGAGACTCCAAGAATCATATCCGCCCCTGCAAGCGCCTGCAGAAGCGAACCCTCCAGCCTCTCCTTATTGGTGTTTTCCGCAAGCCATTCCTTGGCCGGGTTCATGCCGGCGGACCGGCCCTTGTAGATGGCGCCCTTTGTGTCGCATACTATAACATCGCCCATGCCAAGCGCAAGGAGAGCCTTTGTGCAGGCCACTCCCGCCGCGCCGGCGCCGCTTACAACGGCCTTCATATCTTTAAGGTTCTTGCCTACAATCTTTACTGCGTTTATAAGCGCGGCAAGCACAACCGCAGCCGTGCCGTGCTGATCGTCATGAAAGACGGGGATATCCAGTTCTCTCCGCAGCCTGTCTTCTATCTCAAAGCATCGCGGGGCGGAGATATCTTCAAGGTTTATGCCGCCGAATGTGGGTGCAAGCTGCTTTACGGCTTTTATTATCTCTTCTGTATCCTGGGTGTCCAGGCAGATGGGGAAGGCGTCCACGCCGCCAAACTCTTTAAACAGTATTGCCTTGCCTTCCATAACCGGCATTGCCCCAAGCGCACCTATGTTGCCCAGGCCAAGTACCGCGCTCCCATCGCTTACAACCGCAACCATGTTCCGCCTTATGGTGAGGCCGAACGAACGGATGGGATCGGCTGCTATGGCGTTACAGACTCGGGCGACCCCCGGAGTGTATGCCATGGAGAGGTCATCGCGAGTCTCAAGGGGGGATTTGGATTTTATCTCTATCTTTCCACCAAGATGCATGGCAAATGTGCTGTCGCAGGCAGAGAGCAGTTCTATGCCCTCTGTGCTGCGTACGGCGGCTACAACATCCTTTTCCTGCTCAAGAGAGGAGCAGTCTACCTGAATCTCTCTTGTTATAAAACCGCGGTTAAGTTGAATGGTTTTTATCTCTCCCAGACTTCCGCCGGCTTTTGCCAAAGCTTGCGTTAATGCGGCCAGGCGTCCAGGTTCGTTCTTATACTTGCATGTTATAGCAACCCTGTAGCAGGGGGTTGTTGACTTTGCCACTCTTTCCCTCCAGATGATAAGCTTACCGTTAAAATAGTTGCATTATTATAACATATGCGGCCCTTTTGTTGGTAGCGTTTCATCATGGGAGGAGCGAGCCTTGGGTGAAATAAAACTTTGGCTGCACTTCACCCAAGGCCGGATGATACTCTGTAAATTTGAATTTGCAAGTTCAAACAGGGCTTTGGCAGCGACGCCTTCGGCTTTGCGACCGAAGCATCGCACCGGGGGTGATGCCCCTTACTTCGGCGGCGCCTCCGGCTCATGGGCCGAAATATCCGGTATATGCTGTTATCTTACCGGTATGGAGATCTCTTCAAGGGTTTCGGCAACTACATCTTCCTCACCCACATCAACGGCAAGGTCGCCTAGAGATATAATACCTATCAGACGATCCGTGTTATCAACTATGGGCAGGCGGCGTATCTGGTTATCCGCCATAATCTCTGCCGCATCGTCAACATCCATATCCAGGTTAATGGTAATTGGGTTGGGCGACATAAAATCTTCTACAAGTGCATCATCTGGATCAATACCCTGAGAGACGGCGCGAACTGTGATGTCCCGGTCGGTTAGAATCCCTACAAGGTTGTTGTCTACATCCATAACCGGCATTGCGCCCACGTTAAGGTCTCTCATATGAGTAGCGCAAAGGGCCAGGCTGTCTGTCTGCTTGCAACTTGTTACATCCGTAGTCATTATATCGGCAACTCTCATTGGCTTGTCCTCCTGTTTTGAGATTTACTTTGTTATGCTGCTAAAAAATTATATTCCCAGCAGCCAGTGCCCCAAAACATAATCATTGACTGCAACCGATGGAAAAGTTATAATGCAAGCATTATAGCCTGATTTTGCGCAGGCTTATACTTAGATCAGGTTGTTCCTGTTTTTTTGGAGCGCCGGGCCGTCTATGGCAGCAGGTGAGACCTGCGGGACTAATAATATAGACCCGCGGGTCTTTTTTATGAGGGTTTTTATGGTAAACGGTGAAAAAAGAGGGGCAGCCGCCGCCTCTATAGTCTCTAATACGCTCCTTGTACTGCTTAAGGCTGTTGTGGGATTTTTTGCCGGTTCTGTAAGTATTCTTGCAGAAGCCGTCCATTCCGGGGTTGATCTTATAGCCGCCTTAATTGCCTTTTTTGCCGTCAAGGTTGCGGATAACCCCCCGGATGAAGATCATCCGTACGGGCACGGCAAGTATGAGAACGTCTCCGGGTCTATAGAGGCGGTGCTTATTGTTCTGGCAGCGGTGTATATCGTCTATGAGGCCGTAATGAAAATCCTCCACGATGCGCCTATAGAAACCTTCAGCCTGGGGATAGGCGTAGTTGTAATGTTTATCTCCGTGGTTGCAAACATTATTGTCTCCCAAAGGCTCTTCAGGGTAGCCAAAAAGACGGATTCCATAGCGCTGGAGGCAGACGGGCACCATCTGCGCCTTGATGTCTATACCTCTGCCGGAATACTTGTGGGACTGCTGCTGGTGCTTGCCACCGGTTACACCATAATAGACAGGCTGCTGGGGCTTGCAGTGGGTTTGTGGATAGGCTGGATAGGAATAGAGCTCTCCAAAAGGGCCGTCTCCCCGCTGCTTGATGTTCAACTTCCCGCTACAGAACTGGAACGGATAGTGCAGATAATACATTCGGAAGAGAAGGTAGTAGGTTTTCACAAGTTAAGAACACGCAAATCCGGCGCTCACAGGCATGTAGACGTACATCTCTTTATGCCTAACGAGATGAGTTTGAGCGAAGCCCATAACCTTGCAGAACAGGTGGAAGATAAAATCCGCGCAGAGCTTGATAATGTGTTCGTTCTTACGCATATAGAACCGGAGGACGATGCCTTATGTGAGGTTTGAATATTTAAACCGGCGGGAATACTAAATTGTATGCAAATAGCCCCGCCAGCCATGTTCAACCATCAAACGTGTTTTTTTGAAAAACGAATCCGTTCACAAGTAATACCTAATTGCAACTGCAGGGCCGGGACAGATATTTGCTGTTCCGGCCTTTTTGTATTTGAAAGACTTCATATTTTATTGTAAACGTTCAGTTTGTGCCGTTTGGGCGGCCGGGTATATGACTACAGGTATTCCACGCACATCATACAGTTTTGGAGGTATGATTATGGTTAGATATAAAGGTACCTTACATGCTGCCGCAATCTTTTTTGCATGCCTTATGCTTATACCAAAGCACTCTGCGCTTGCGCAAACAGATATGATGCAGATGATGCGTCAAAGACTGCTTACAACATCCGGTACAGCAGAGGTAAGGGTGCCGCCGGACCAGTTGGAAGTGCGGTTGGGGGTAGAGATAGATGCCGCTACTGCATCCGCCGCCCGGCAGCAGAATGCCGCGCGGGCAGCGCGCGTCATTAGCGCCCTGAAGTCTCTTGGCATTCCGGAATCATCAATCACCACATCAGTTTTTACCATAGACCCTGTACGCAGGTTTGATACCAGCGGGCAGCAGGGCGTGCCTCCTATAGTGGGATATGATGTAACAAATATTATAACGGTACGCACCAGCCAGTTGGATTTGGCCCCAAGTATTATAGATGAGGGGGTAAGGGCCGGCGCAAACCGCGTAGATGCTGTTGTGTTTGGGCTTAAGGATGATGCCGCGGCCAGGCAGACGGCGCTTAGGCAGGCTGTTGCAAACGCCCAAAATAACGCCAGAACACTGGCTGCATCACTGGGACTTACGCTTGTGCAGGTACAGAATGTGCAGGCGGGTGGAACCGGTGTAGTTCCGCCGCCCGTTACGTTTAGAGCCGAAGCCCTGTCTGCCGGCGCATCTACGCCTATTATGCCGGGGACGGTAACCGTAAATGCTACGGCCACCGTGACATATCTTATAAAATAGACATAGAGGACTTCCTGCCCAGACGGTGGACAATTAAGATCACTCATACAT
>CALNCU010000127.1 GCA_937875395.1 uncultured Armatimonadota bacterium
AGGCCGTAGATGCAATAAGCGGCCGGGAAGGCGCCTGGTCTGATACGCAAAGACTTGTCCCATCGGCCAAGCCATCTGCAAATACCGGCCGCTCGGCAGGGATGCGAATGGATTCTATAGATAGCCTTGGTTACTGGACAAATGGATGGCTCAGCACCTCCTTTGCCAGCACGGAGAAGGATTATCAGGTAAAACGGGAGGGCCGGTACTCCATCAAACTAAGCAATCCCGGTTTTGATACCGGTATTCCGGCAGTCAGTTCCATGTCTAACATAGGTCGAAATGCTCCTAGCGGCAGCAGGCTGCCCAGGGTTAAGGCAGGTGAGAAATACAGCTTTACTGCCTGGATAAAGACGGACGGGGCTGGAATAGGTGGAAAGATAGGCATACGGCTGCTTAATGATAAAGGCGTTCAGGTAGGCATCACCGAAAGCAATATTCAGGCTGGAGTGGATTGGAAAGAAGTGACGGTAACATCTGTGATACCTAAGGATGCAGTTAACATAGGCCTGACAATAGCTACCTCAGGAGGAGGGACAGCCTGGTTTGATGATTTTAAGCTGGTTAAAATGTAATATTAGAAGAGGAGTTGCACATTAAAACATTTGCATCCGGCCTCCCCTCTCCCAGATCTGGGAGAGGGGCCGGAGGTGAGGGGTTGTCAGGTGCATTACGCGCTACCCTTCACAAACTTTGGCAAGGTTTATCCATTAAAAAGGGTTTTCTGAATAGCTGTTCTGCGTTCAGATATTCTTCCATGGGCTGCCGCAAGCTTTATAGCCGGACGAACCCGCCCGCGCGGCACGGCTACAATTTGCGCAGATTTAAATGTATACATAAGCGCCCGGATTTTTATGTAATAGAGTGCCAGAAGGCTTCCGGGAAGAATGGGCGTCTCCCGGTTTATCAGACGCACCGCCTTTTCATCGGCCAGGAGCACTATCACGCGCATAGATTCAAGGCTGCGCGCAAGTTCCAACGCTCTTTGAACTCCCAAAAAAGAGAGTTCTTCGCTGCTCAATCCGCTTGCCTCTTCGTACAGGCTCCCCATTTGCGAAACCTCTACATCAGGCGCCAGAACCCCTATCCCTGCCGGGCCCGATTTTGGCTGGAAAACGGCAGTCATCACTTTTAGCGTTCTGCCTCTCCCTTTTTTCATGGCCGCCCCCGTAGATCAGCTTTGAATCATCTCTACCCACAGGAACCAGCAGCTCCTGCCCTATCTGCAGGGCATCCCGGTCCCTTATGCTGTTTATGCTCTGCAACTGGTGGATTCTCTGCAGGATATAAATATCAGGGTCTCCATATTTTTTTGCAAGGCTCCAAAGGGTATCGCCCTTCCCCACGGTAACAGTTGTAACTGCAAATGAAGGCTCTTGGATTTCGGAACCGCCAAATCTTATCCCTGTAACAAACAGAGCAATGGCAAATGCCACAAGAAGGATTCCCTTAGCCCAAAGACAGATGCGCCCTGCATTTTTTACCAAGAATCCTGCCGTCTGCATATCATCCCCCGTATAATTGGGATGTATCCCGACCAGTGCCATCCGGTTATTTTATACCCATGAATGAGAGAAACTAATCATTACAAGGCAGAATAGGCATGTGATTGCTTCTCATAGGCGCTTGCAGGCATACGTGGCAGCCTGATTCAGCGGGGATTTGCTATCTTGGGGGCGGGTCTCTGCGGCGGACTGAAGCATACAGGACATATTTAAGTTTACACGCCACTAATCCTCTCTGGCCGCAGGGTTGATTTCAACCCTCTGCCCCGGTTATACTTTATTCACTTAAAGAGACTCAGGTTTTTCAATGCAAAAGGGACTGGATAATCTAAAAGAGCTGCTCCGCAGCATGGAGAGCGTGCTTGTGGCGTACTCCGGCGGGGTGGATAGCACGTTTCTGCTTAAAGTTGCGCGCGATGTTCTGGGGGAGCGGGCCGCAGGAGTGATAGCCTCTTCACCCACTTATCCTTCTCTGGAGCTTGAATCTGCGCTGGACATTGCCAAATCCCTTGGCATACCCGTAACAGAGCTGCACACGGACGAACTCTCACATAAAGCGTTCACCCGCAACTCTCCCAACAGATGCTACCACTGCAAGCGGGAACTCTTCGGCAAGCTTAAAAGGGTGGCGGATGAGCAGGGGTTTAAGCACCTTGTGCACGGCAACAATGTGGACGATCTGAGGGATTGGCGCCCGGGCCTGAAGGCGGCGGAAGAGATGGGTGTCCGCGCCCCGCTTCAGGAGGCGGGGTTCACCAAAGACATGATTCGCGCACTCTCAAAAGAGATGGGGCTTCCCACGTGGAACAAACCGTCGCTAGCCTGCCTTGCATCCAGGTTCCCCTACGGCAACACCATAACGCGGGAGGCACTCCGCCAGGTGGAAGAGGCGGAGAGCTGCGTAAGGGCGCTAGGGTTCCGCCAGTTAAGGGTGCGGCACCACGGCACAATAGCTCGTATAGAAGTAGAAAAAGAAGATATCCCCCGCCTGCTTAGGCCGGAAGTAAGGCAGAAGGTTTTGGATGGAATAAAAGCGGCCGGTTTTCTGTACGCAGCCCTTGATCTTGAAGGCTACCGTACCGGAAGCATGAACGCCGTACTGGAGAAAAAGAATGAATAAGGATGCAATAAAAGAGATCCTTAATGCCGTAAGTTCCGGCAGCCTTAGCGTTAATGATGCTCTTCTGCGCCTGAAAAACCTCCCCTATGAAGACACAGGTTTTGCAAAGATAGATCATCACCGGCGCATTAGAACCGGCTTCCCGGAGGTAGTCTTTTGCCGCGGAAAGAAGAAGGAGCAAGTGGCGGAGATTATGCTCAGGCTCTCTGCGCGCAACCCCGTGGTGCTTGCCACAAAGGCCCAGCCGGATGTTTACGCAGCCGTGCAAGGAGTGCTTCCCCATGCCGTCTACCACCAGGACGCCTGCATAATTGAAGCCAGACGCCCGGATGCGCCCAAGAGCCCCAAAGACCCGGATAAATACATACTTGTTATCTCTGCCGGCACGGCGGACATTCCCATAGCTGAAGAGGCGGCCGTTACTGCAGAGGCCATGGGAAGCCGGGTGGAACGCGCCTTTGACGTAGGCGTGGCGGGGCTGCACAGGCTCCTTGATCAGAAAGATAAGATAGATAACGCCAACGCCATAATAGTTGTGGCCGGGATGGAGGGCGCGCTTGCATCTGTTGTAGGCGGGCTTGTAAGCAAACCCGTTATTGCCGTGCCCACAAGCATAGGTTACGGCGCAAGTTTTGGGGGGCTTGCCGCGCTCCTTTCCATGCTCAACACCTGCGCAGAGGGCGTGGCCGTTATGAATATAGATAACGGCTTCGGCGCCGGATATTTTGCGCACCTTATAAACAAGTAAGCAGGGAGATATTAGATGAAAGTTGCCTTTTTTGATTGTTTTGCCGGTATAAGCGGCGACATGACCCTTGGAGCCATCCTGGATGCGGGGGCAGATGAAACTCTGTTCCGGAAGGAACTTTCAAAGATTGGCGGCATAGAGTTTGATCTTGAGATAAAAAAGGTGGTGCGCCGGGGCATACAGGCAACGGACGTACAGGTTAAAATTAAGCACGAACACCACCACAGGCACCTTTCAGATATCACCAGAATCATAGAAGAAAGCGCCCTTGCAGAGAGCGTAAAGCAGAAGGCAACAAGCATCTTCCGCGTGCTGGCAGAGGCAGAGGCCCGGGTGCACGGCACCACGGCAGAGAGCGTGCACTTCCATGAGGTGGGGGCGGTTGATGCAATAGTAGATATTGTGGGCGCATGCGTGGGGCTCCATCTGCTGGGCGTTGAACGGGTGGTAGTCTCCCCGCTCCCCATGGGGCACGGCTGGGTAGAGTGCCAGCACGGAAGGATTCCGCTTCCGGCACCCGCCACGGTAGAAATACTTAAAGGCGCCCCCGTCTACTCCGCCAATGTGGAAGGAGAGCTTGTAACCCCCACCGGCGCGGCCATTGTAAAAACCCTTGCCCACAGCTTTGGACACATGCCGCAGATGCGGGTGCAGAATACAGGCTACGGCGCCGGAAACACAGAGTTCCCCTTCCCCAACCTGCTCAGGGTCTTTGTGGGCGAGACAGATTCAAGCGTCCCCTTCCACAAGGTCTCCATTGTGGAGACAAACATAGACGATATGAACCCGGAGTTCTACAACTCCGCCATGCAGAAGCTCTTTCTGGCAGGTGCGCTGGATGTATTCACCACCCCCATATGCATGAAGAAGAACAGGCCGGGGGCGCTGCTCACAGTTATCTGCCCGGAAGAAAAGGCGGGTGCCGTCTCTGAAGTAGTGCTCCGGGAGACCACATCCTTTGGCGTGCGGGTAACCAGCGGGGAACGGCGGTGCCTTGACCGCAGATGGGTTGATGCAGAGACAGAGTTTGGCACGGTAAAGGTAAAGGTAGGCTCACTCAGAGGGGAGGACCTCACCGTCTCCCCGGAGTACGAAGACTGTAAAAAAGCGGCAGAAATTGCGGGAGTCCCCGTGCGGAGAGTCTACGAAGAAGCTGCAGCAGCATTTAAAAGAGGACAGAAGCAGTAACCTGGAAAATATGCCAATCACAGATGACATAAAATCAGCAGCATACAAGGCCGGGTTCCACGCAGTGGGAATAACTACCGCCCAGCCCTTTTACAAGGCGCAGGAGACGCTTAAAGAGAAGTGGGAGGGCGGCCTCCTTACAGGTTCCGGCTACAACCCGGAAGTAATAAATCTCTACACCCACCCGCACAAGACCCTTCCGGGCGCCCGGTCTATAATCTCCGTTGCGCTCTCCTACCTCACGGAAGATGCACCCGCCCCACAAACAGGCTCCGGGCCGCGCGGACTAGTGGCCCGTTTCTCCCGCGGGATGGATTATCACCCTATCATGCAAGAACGCCTCTCCCAACTCTCCGCCCGCATAAGGGAGATAGCCGGCCGCCCGTGCCGGGTGCTTCAGGCGGCGGATACGGGGCCGTTTGCAGACCGCGCAGTTGCCGTCCGTGCCGGGGTGGGCTTCCAGGGAAAGAACACCTGCCTCTACACAAAAGACTGGGGTTCATGGGTTGTTCTGGGAGAGATTATAACAGACCTCCCCCTTGCCCCGGATGCGCCCGCGCCCCCAAGGCTCTGCGGAGATTGTAACAAGTGCATAAAAGCCTGCCCAACCGGCGCCATCTCCCGCCCCTATACCGTAGATTTAAGGCTCTGTCTCTCCCAGGTTACGCAAATGAAAGGGTTCATCCCGCCCCCGCTCCGGGAGAAGATGGGCGCCCGCATATACGGATGCGATACCTGCCAAAACGCCTGCCCGCTAAATGCAAAGGCCGGGTGCGGCGGCCTGAAAGAGTTTGCCCAAACAAGTGGGATTGGAGAGGCTCCGGAACTCATCCCACTCCTTCAGATGACAAATGCAGAGTTTAAAAAGCGGGTGAGCCCCACAACTGCAGGATGGATAGGCCGCACCCGGATAAGAAGAAACGCGGCGGTGGCGCTGGGGAATATTGGAGATTCTGCCGCAATACCGGCGCTTCTTGCGGCGCTGGCAGACCCTTCGCCCATTATCCGCGGGCACTCCGCATGGGCGCTTGCAAAGATTGGCGGCAGAGAGGCCGGGGATGCGCTTCTTGCGGCGCTTGCGCGCGAACCCAACCCTGATGCTGCTCTTGAAATAAAAAACGCCCTTGAAGCCTTTTAAACACACCCGCAGGTTTAGCGCAACCATGCAGGGGGCAACAATATGATGCTGGAAAACCCTGTGAAAGGAGTGTGGCGATATGAAAACAGTAGCCGTGATTGCGTTGATTCTTACAATTATCGGCGCAATCAACTGGGGTCTGATTGGGTTCTTTAACTGGAACCTGGTGGCCGCCATATTTGGCGAAAGAAACGCCATATCCCGGGTAATATACGCGCTGGTAGGCCTCTCCGGGCTGTACCTTATCTTTGTATTCGGCAGGCTCCTGGCCGGATTTAGAGGCGGTGCATAACGCCCTGCCGCCAGCTTAAAGCAGAGGAGTATACACATCTTACCTTGCAGATGGTTGCAGGAAAGGGCCCATTCTTGATGGATGGACCCTTTTTGTTTTATGGAGCATCGTCGCGGTAGCTATCCTCCGGGGTATACGATTCCTTCTCCCCGCCCATGGGCAGCGGGCCCATGTGATCCGGAACCTCTCCGGGGGCCGGGCCGGGCACGCCCGGTTCTCCCTCCACTCCGCCGGTGCTTGCGCCGTATCCGGCTCCAAGGACTGGGGGCTTGCCCAGATCGCGCCCCTGCGGGCCTTCGGGCTTATCCGTATCCTCTGTGCCGGGGCCTTCAACTACACGCCAGCCGCGGTCCTCATTGCGCTCATCGGCCATGACATCCTCCAAGGCTTTGTCTATGTCAAACAGGGTGACACTTCGGCCCGCTGGTGCATATCGCCGCCGAAGCCTGATACGGGCGGGCACAGAGCCCCGCTCCTGCGAGATAGCGAATATCCCCCAAGGCGGTCGCAGAGCCGGAGGCGCCGCCGCCAAAGCCTTTGTAATTGAGCACCCCCGGGTTGATACTTCGGTCGCAGAGCGAAGCGCCGCTGCCGAAGCATGGTGACGATACTTCAGTCGCAGAGCGCTTTAGTGCGCCAAGGGAGTCGCATTGCTAATCCTTGCCGCCCTTTGCGGCCGCCACAACCATCTCCGCCACGTTATCATAAGTCTTATCCGGCAGATTCTCCAGCCGGGATACAACATCCGGGGGGAGATGCTTTGACTTGGCATATGTCACCACTTCATCCTTGGATGCCGGGAACTTCATGCCGGAAGTATAGTTTCTAATCTTTTCATCCTCATAAGATTCTGCCTTATGCAACCAATCCATGGGATACCTCCGCAAAATCAGTTATTTAAAAGGAAATTCCCATGTAGAGAGAAGCTCAAACGCTCGGAGTATTTTGGGGGATAAACTCTGCTAAAAGGCATCGACGCTTAGACAGGTTTGGGTTTGGGCGGACGCACCTTTGTTCCAACAATGTTCCCAAACTTGCGTTCCAGCTCATCAAAATCCAAGCGTAAAAACCGCGTGTACTGCTCAGATTCCGGCATGGAAAGGTACTTTTGGGCAAGCTCCCAGACGCGTTCATTGTAGCGTTTTCTTGAGTGCCCGTGAGCGTAGTACTTCCCCTTAAACCTTCTGATATCGCCGTTGAACTTTGGGGATATGTGGTAGAGCTCATGAAAGACGGTGGAGAGCTTGGTATCAAAATTCAGGTTAAGGAACCTTGGGAGCGCAAAATAGATGATGTAGAGCACATCCCGCCCATTGTGCATTACCCTGGGGATGGTGTAGGTTCGGCCTCTGTGCACGGTGGTCTCCGCCCCATCCTTGAACCGGAGCGGGCGGACAGAGGCGTAGACTCCAAGGGTGCCGGGCGTGCGCGCATGCGTGTAGGAGATTACCATTCTGCCGGGGTCCACGTGGGAGAGTTCCGGGCAGTTCTGCGCAATGTGCCCCGCAAGCTCTTCCATGGCTTCTGTGAAATCAAACATAAAAACTCCAGGGAATCAGGCATGTCTTATGCAGGGCGGCAGGTGAAACTGCTTCAGATTTTCCCTTGATTTGAGTTCAAAACATGGCGGAGCGGGTGGGATTCGAACCCACGAGCAGGCGTTAGCCCACTACACGATTTCCAGTCGTGCTCCTTCGACCAACTCGGACACCGCTCCAAAAGGGGGATACGTCAGCGACGTGTATTTTATCACAGGACAAGGCCGGATGTCAATCAAGACCGCTGCATTAAAAACCCTTTTAAACATTATGCCACGGCCCCTGCCAGCGGTCTGGGAAGGGCGGCATCCATTTGTGATGGAAGAACGGCCAGTTCGGTGGCCATGTCCACCAGAGTGCATGCAAAAGTCCAAGTACAGCCACAAGCATTACCAGAAGGCCGCGCTTATCGCCCTGCGCATAGGCAATTGCGCCAAGAATAAGGGCGGGGAGGCTGAATATAAACGGGCAGCAGCAGCAAAGAATTCCAAAGGCTCCAAGCACAAATCCAAGGATAACCAGCACATCCTTATCCTGCCTTGATGGGGCGCGCGGGGGTTCAGGGGGAGCGTATCGGCCGGAACTCCCCGTGGTGCCTTCTTCGGTACCGTCTACCGGCCGCCCGCATTGCCAGCAGAGGCTTCCGGGGGCATTTTCTTCTCCGCAGTTGCTGCATTTAACCTTTTCAGGATTGTCGTTCATACATGTAACCCCTTGTATGATACCCTTTATTGCTAATCTATTCTACCCTGAACCCCATTCATCCTGCATAGCCTGCGCAAAGCATGATAATTCTTAAAATTCCGTAGAAGAGTACCAGCAGAAATCCTGTAACCGCAAGCTCTATGCCGTGCCGCCCGGCCCACCGCGATAGGCGGGTGCTTCCTCCGGTACAAAGTTGAAGGAGCGCATCAACCCACCAGACCCCCATAAAACCAAAGGCCAGGGGCCCAAGCGGATTCATGGTAACCGCTTTTGCAAAGCCCAGGCGGGCGGTTGCCTCAAGCGCCCTTGTCATGCCGCAGGTGGGGCAAGGGTATCCGGTGCTCCTGTAGAAGCCGCAGACTCCCTGGATACTATCGAAGGGTATAAACCTGAGAGCCAGCCAGAGCGCCGGGAAGAAGAGCAGAACGGCAGCATTTCTTATAAACCGGCGGCTGGAGAATGGAGTTGTTTGCATGTTTCTTATGTTACAGCCTCTTTCAGTGGTCTGCGGGACCTTTGTAATCTGTTCTCTTGTATATGCGAATATAATAATTGGACGAGGCGCTTAGGCAGGCCGCCTTATCTCCCCAATAGTACTCCGTCTCCATAGGACTTATCATATCTACCAACCCTGCCGGCTTATAGTATTTATTGATAAAAGGCTCGCACTGCGACATGAATTCTGCAATACCTGCTTCATCAGCCAGAAATGATGCATAATTGTGCACGAATAATATATATGAAGGACGGCTGTTAATCATCTCTTTGCAGAACATGCGGCGCATGATTGGCGCATAGCGGTTCCCTTTTTCAAAAAGGCTGTAGACGTACATGAACTCCGTGGCAGAATGCCGCCTTGAGTAGAAACATATCTCCGGTTCCGAACCTATAATTGCAATTGTATCATTCGGGCGTGTATTGGCTTTTATATAATCGGCAATTACAACCGCTTCCGGGAACGGATTTGCAGAATATATTATGCGGCATGCCTTGCTGGGCGTACAATAGAAGAAAAAGTTCCACTGTGGGATAATTATCTGTACCAGCAAAACAAAGGTAATAGCAAAAGATAGCAGTATCCATATCTTAGAGTAACTCCATCTCAGGATAAGCCTGGATACGGAGGTTATAAATATTGCGGCGGATATGGCCAGGGCCGGAAACATGGTGATAAAGTAATGAGGTCTGAAGTAGAATCCCGGACATACGGATATGAATGTGAATAGCAGGAACCCGGCTGCAAAGAAGGAATGCTTGCGCAGGGATTTATCCCAGATGGGCGCAACAATTCCAATAGCGCCAAGTAACCAGAGCCATTTATATACGCCCACGGCAGATTCTAATCCACCCAGAAAGATTCCGTACGCAGCCGAAACCGGTACGCGGGAGGCATACTGGCTTGCATACTTAAAAGTCCAGAACCAAAAGTTATGGAAAACTCCTGCTGCAAGAAGCCATATGCAAACGGCGGCAAAGGGGATTACCGCGCCGGCAATAAATATTCCGCCATGCCGGACGGATTCTTTAAAGTTACGGCGCATAATAACCAGGTAGATAAGACCAAACAGAACTATTGGCGCGGCCTGCTGCTTCATGATAAATGCCATGCCAAATAGAAGCCCGCTTAAAAGTGTATCTACCGGCCGCCCGGTATCTATTGCCCTTAGAAGAAGCAGTATCCCCAAAAGTGAGAAGAATACTATAAAGTGTGTTGCGTGCGCCTGCAATGCTAGCGCCAAAGGATTAAGTGATAAAAAGGCAAAAATTGCAGCAGAAATTATAGCCTCAATATTATCAAAGAGGCGCCGGACCACAAGAAAGACAAGCAGAATAGAGGCCAGGTTAAAAAGGAGCAATCCCAGGTGGATGCCGGCAGATGTCTGCGGAAAGGCAAGCATTATAAGGGCATACATAAGGCAGGTGCCGGGAAGCTTCATATTGCATGCAATGGAATAAGGCGGAATTCCCTGAAGAATAAGCTGCCCGGCATAAGCATATTCCCCTTCATCCCTCTCAAGCGGAAAAGAGAGCATTTGAACACGGCAGACTACAGTGAAGAGGATTACACCGGCAAGAATTACCCATGCCCATACGTCGGGAAGAGATGGGTGCAAGGATTTTTCTTTCTTCAATAAATTCCACCCCCATGCTGTGTTTGCAAATCAGTAATGATAATAACAAATCTTTAATATTCTAAAGCCATAAAATACTATTTGTCAATAAAATCAGCAAATGCAGATTTTTTGCACGGCCTGCACAAGAGGCCGCCTTGACACCCCTCTTTCCGGGTAAGTATAATTGCCAGTGTAATAAGCCAACAAGAGGAGGTAGTACATGCCAAAGATAGATCCAAGCATATTCAAGGCATACGACATTCGGGGAACATACCCGGACCAGTTTGATGAAGATACAGCCTACAGAATAGCGCGGGCATACGCGCAGTTTATGAAGCCTAAAGTAACCGTAGTGGGGCACGATATGCGCGTAAGCGGCCCATCGCTTACGGATGCCGTTATCCGGGGGCTTCTGGATCAGGGGAGCAACGTTGTAAACGTTGGGCTCACCAGCACACCCATGTACTACTATTCCGTAAACGCCTACAAGGGAGATGCCGGGATGATGCTAACCGCATCCCACAACCCCGGAGAATACAACGGTCTTAAAATGACGGGGCCGGGCGCAATCCCAAGCATCTCTTACATAAGCAACGAAGACCTCTACAAGCTTACGGAAGAAGGCAACTTTGAGGAGCCCGCAAAAAAGGGAGTAATACTCCAGACCCCCTGCCCGCTTGCAGGCTATGTAGAGACCGTGCTTAAAACAAGCGGCATAAAAGATTTTGGCAACCTGAAGATAGCCATAGACACGGCCAACGGCATGGGCGGGCTTATTCTGCCAAAGCTGCTTGAAGATAAAGACTGCACCGTCTACCCCCTCTACTTTGAGATAGACGGCCGCTTCCCCAACCACGAAGCCAACCCCCTAAAGGAAGAGACCCTGGCAGACCTTAAAAAACTTGTGCTTGAGAAGGGCGCCAACTTAGGCGTGGCCTTTGATGGGGACGGCGACCGCGTGGCCTTTGTAGATGAAAAAGGGCAGAGCATAGCGGGCGATATAATAACCGCGCTTATAGCCAAAGAGATATTAAAAGACAATCCCGGCGCCACCATCCTCTACGATTTACGGAGCAGCTGGGCCGTAAAGGAAGAGATAGAGAAGGCGGGCGGCAAAGCCGTAATGTGCCGGGTGGGGCACGGGCTTATAAAACGTCAGATGCGCGAGATGGACGCCGTCTTTGCAGGCGAACTCTCCAGCCACTACTACTTCCGGGATTTCTACACCACAGACAACGGCGACCTTGCCATGCTGAAGATACTGCAGCTTATGGTAGATGAAAATATCCCGCTCTCAGAGATGGCGGCCCCAATAATGCGTTACTCCCACAGCCCGGAGATAAACTCCAAGGTAAAGGATGTAAACGCCAAACTGAAAGAGATAAAGGAGCGCTACAAGAACGGCCGCATAATAGAACTGGACGGCCTTACCGTGGAGTTTGACGACTGGTGGTTTAACGTGCGTCCCAGCCAGACAGAACCGCTCCTCAGGCTTAACGTAGAGGCCACCACAAAAGAGAAAATGGATGAAAAAGTAGCAGAGCTTCTAAACCTTATCAGAAGCTGATAGAATATAGGCAAATGTTCCTTTTAAGAAGGTGTGTGTATGTTAGACCCAAAATTCATCAGAAATAACCCCAACGCTGTGCGGGCGGGGATAAAAGCAAAGAATATGGACGATACCGTACTGGACGAGTTCCTGGCCGCAGACAACCTGTGGCGGAAGGCCGTAACAGAGGTAGATGCCCTTAAAGCCCTAAGAAACACCGTATCAGAAGAGATAAGTCTGATGAAGCGCAACCGGGAAGATGCGTCAGAGAAGATTGCCCGCATGCGGGAAGTCTCCAACCAGATAAAAGAGATGGATTCAGAGGTGCGCATGTTGGAAGAGAAGGCGCAAAACGCCCTGCTCTACCTGCCCAACCTCCCGCATGAAAGCGTCCCCGTCTCGCAAGACGAATCCGGGAACAGGGTGGTTTGTACCTGGGGAGAGGAACCCTCCTTCAACTTCATACCCCTGCCGCACTGGGATCTTACAGAAAAGCTTGGGTTGGTAGACTTTGAACGCGGCACAAAACTTGCCGGGAGCGGATTTATTCTCTACACCGGAGTTGGGGCCAGGCTTCAGCGCGCCCTCTTTAACTGGATGGTAGATTTCCACGCAGAGCGGCACGGCTTTAAAGAAGTGCTCCCTCCCACCCTTGCCAACCGTGAGTGCATGGTAGGCACGGGGCAGCTCCCCAAGTTTGAGTTTGATATGTACCGGCTCCCGGATGACGACCTCTTCCTTATACCAACGGCGGAGGTGCCTGTAACAAACGTCTACCGGGAGGAGATACTGGACGGGGCAGAGCTGCCCATCTACCTTACCGCACACAGCAAATGCTTTAGAAGAGAGGCAGGCGCCGCCGGGAAGGATACCCGCGGCCTGCTCCGCGTGCATGAGTTTGATAAGGTTGAAATGGTAAAGTTCACCACCCCTGAAACATCATGGGGGGAGCTTGAAAGCCTTACCAAAAGCGGGGAAGAGGTGCTCCAGGCACTCGGAATTCCATACAGGGTGGTGCTACTCTCCACGGGGGATATGAGCTTCTCCAGCGCCAAAACCTATGATTTAGAGGCATGGGCGCCGGGCGTGGGCCAATGGCTTGAAGTCTCCTCCTGCAGCAACTTTGAAGATTTCCAGGCCAGGCGCGCAAACATACGCTTCCGGCGGGAACCCGGCGCAAAACCGGAGTTTGTGCATACCTTAAACGGCTCCGGGGTAGCGCTCCCCAGAACCTACGTTGCCATTCTAGAGAACTACCAGAAGGCAGACGGCAGCGTAGTTGTGCCGGATGTGCTCCGCCCGTACATGGGCGGCCTTGAGGTAATAGAGGCCGCTGGGTAAAACCAGAAACCTTGCAATTGGGGCCGGTAATCTACTGCCGGCCCAGTTCAATCAGCCTTGCCTTTGCCGCATCAAGGTCCGGCTGCAAAAGTTTAAGTTCCACCGCCCGCCTGTAAGAATCAACCGCATCCTGCTTTTTATCTATCTTCTCTGCAGCCTGTCCCCTGGCAAACCAGTATGCCGCCTCATCCGGGAAGAGGCTTGTAAGACGCTCGGCAGCGGCATATTCATCTTCCTTGCGCCCGGCATCCCGGCAGGTATTAATCAGGTTAAGAAGTTCCGCCCTGCTTGCAGGCAGATCCGACCCCCTTTTCATCTTTGCTGCAGATGCTTTAGATGCACCCCTAAAAGACGGTGCGGCGGGCTCTTTAGCTATGGAACTATTGCCACACTCAGCATATGCATCTCGCGCTATAGCGGGCGCGGCTGCGGGCATCTGCTGTCCTGTGCCGGGTGGCACCTGCGTATACTGCTGCAGGCGTGCGGCCTCCGCCTGTTCTGCAATCTTTGCGGAAGCCAACTCAGGCTCAGACGGCTTCTGTGCAGGGAGAGATGCAACCGCGCCCTTAATACTCTTGGGCAGGGCCGGCAGAGACTTCAAATTAAGCTCTGCGGGGAGGGAGGGCGCCTCTGCATCCGCCTGTTTTGCACCGGCCGGCGCGGGCTTTTTTGCAGGGTATAAGGGCTGTTCTGATGCTTTCTCTAACGCTGCTCGTTTTTGCGGGGCCTGGCAGAGCTGCTGCGGCTCTCGAAAATTCACGGTTGTAAGTATGACGGCAAAAAGCAGCATGGCGGCTGCCGCGGCAGAGTAGGCGGGCAATGCCTTACGCCAATTACGCATCTTAGGCTGCTGGTATATTCTTGCCATAACCCTATCCCTTATATCTGGAAGAGGGTCCATTGCTGGGCAATCTGCGCCTGCAAGAGCGGCAGATACCTCTTTTATATCTTCAAACTCCCCGGCGCATGCGGGGCAGATAGAAAGATGCTCCTCTACGCGCCGGCTAAGTTCCTCCGAGAGCGCACCTTCAAGGCAGGGAATAAATAATTTCCGGCATCTTCTACATTTCATCTCAGGCCCCACTCTCCAAACGTACCTTTAATACCTTGCAGGCATAGTGCAGGCGTGACCAGACAGTACCCACGGAGCAGCCCAGAGTCTCTGCAATCTCCGGGCAGGATAGCCCTTCAAAGTAGTGCAGCACAACCACCATGCGCTGTTTATCCGGCAGGGATTTAACGGCGATCCTTATCTCTCTGCCCCTCTCTGCGCTCTCATGCGCCCAGGCATCCCGGCCGGTGAGAAACTGGTACCCTCCGTTATCCAGTGAGAATACCCGCCTGCGCTTCATCTTTTGTATATGCCTTAAGGTTGTGTTTACGGCAATGGCATGCAGCCATGTAGAGAACTTTGAGTCTCCGCGGAACCGCCCTATGGCTTTAAATGCAGCAATAAATATGTCCTGCACTAGATCATCCACCTCATCCTGGCTGTCTATCATGCCGGAGACAATACCGTACACCCTCTTTTTGTGCCGGTCTACCAGATGGCCAAAAAGAGGGGTATCTCCCGTCAGAACCTGCCGGACTATCTGCAGGTCATCACTGCATGGTTCGCTCTCTTTAACTGTATTTAATGCTGTCTTATTCATGGGCCGCCAGCGCCGCAGAGTGCATCCTTTCCGGGCTCATGGTAGCAAATACGCCCGGCCTGCGCAACATCACATTAATTAAGATACACCCGTCCGGCAAAACCTTCAATATTTTTGCAAAACAGGGTAAAGTATATTATACCGTTCCACGTTTCCTTACAAACCAGGCGATGATTCTTCTAAAATAACCTTTATGGAGTTAGACATGTCTTTTTTAGGGGAAGTTGCAGAGCAGAGCCGCAGACTGCGCAATCTGGTGGAGTTTTACAGAACTGAAGAGGGCACAGAACTGCTCTGGAAGGCCACGCACCTGTTCACCCATCACACGCACAGCATTATATTTGCAGGCATGGGCTCCTCTGAATTTGCGCCCGTTGTGGTAAGAGATTATCTTGCCTACAACCTGGGTGTGCCCGTGGTGCTTTGGGAGGCGGGCGAACTCCTTCATTACGGCATGAATTGCATAAGGGATGATGACCTTATTATTGCAATCTCCCAATCCGGGGAGAGCATAGAGACCAGAAAGGTGGTTGATATACTGCGAGACCATCTGGGCGTAATCTCTATTACAAACGATCCAGAGAGCAAAATAGCCCGGTATTCCAGACTTGATTTGCAAATTCTTGCGGGAGCGGAAGCATCTATATCCAGCAAAACATATACAAACAGTCTGGGATTACTGCTTATACTGAGCCGTGCCGTTACTGCGCTTGATGCAGAGCCGCTCTACAGATCCCTGCTTGAGATTGCAGATGGCATGGAATCCTTCCGGGCCGACCGCCTGGATGAGATAGAGGATGCGGCAAAGTTTATGCATGCGGCAGACGCCGTTCACTTTATCTCAAGGGGGCCGGCAATGGCGGCTGCCCGGCAGGCGGCCCTAACCTTTGGGACTGGCGCCCGCATTTTTACATGCGCCGTACCAGGCGGAAGCGTGCGCCACGGGCTTATGGGCTCTATGGGTGCGGGGCATTACGCCATAATCTTTGCGCCGGACGGCCCGGGCGGCGATCTTTTGCGCAAACTTGCAGTTGACCTGGCCGTCCTTGGAAGCAAGGTAGTGCTGTTTACATCTGAAGAAACAGTAAAAGATCATAACCTCTGCACCATACGCATAACCCCGGGAGACCCGGAACTCTTCCCCCTGGCCTGCGCCATGCCTCTGGAACTGTTATTTGAAACCCTGGCCAGAGACAAGGGGCTTGTGGCAGGGGTCTTTATCCGCGGGGAGAAGGTAACCACAAAAGAGTAAGGCCAAAATGCGGGGCAGGCTTTTCCGTTTAGTTGGGCCACTAATTGGGGAATTAAAGCACTGGAATCTTTAGGGAGGTAGTAGCAATGCGGACAGCCCTGCAAGATCACAGCCTGCTTTACCGTATGAGCGTGCTGCTTGCCGTTCTGGTTCTGGGCCTGCTGGCATATGCGCTGGCAGCGTGGGCATGGAACTCGCCGGTGGAGCTTGGCGCTTATGATATGCTGCTCAGAATGCGGCCCCTTGCCGCTCCCAGGAGCGACATTGTTATTGTAGGCATAGATGAGGCAAGTGAAAGTTCGCTTGGCAGGCCTCCCCTTTCAAGGACTGTGCACGCTCGCATTATAGACAGATTGCACCGGGCGGGCGCAAAGGTTATAGTTTATGATAAAATGTTTGCGCAGCCTTCCGTATCTTATCCCGGCTCAGATGCCGCTCTGCAAAAAGCGCTCTCCGCAAGCGGCAATGTCTTTATCCCCATGGTTTATGATCCGTTAAGGCAGGCAAGCTGGTCTCCGTCAGATATAAAATCTCTTATTCTTCTAGAGCGGGATGCGCTTGCAGAGCAGATATCTTATCTCCCAAACACGCCGGATTACCGGTACTACTTCTTTGTGCCGCCCATGGCGGATTTTATAAGCGCCGCAAAGGGCGTGGGGGTGGCGGTGAGCCCTTCTAATGGCAGCTATTTTGTACGCAGTGCGCAGCTTGCATACCTTACCCGGGTGCTCTATCCCGTGCCGTCCGGCCCACTGCCGCAGAGCATGCCCATGCCCCGGCTTATAAACCGGGTTGCGGTATTGCAGGGGCTGCCGCTCATTGTGGCAAAAGATATCCTGGGGGATAAGGAGGGACTCTCCTCCCAGGTAAGTTTTGGCCGCAATATAGCCCTTTTTGCAGGAATCTCGCCTTATTATGTGCCTATAGATAAACAGGGAGCCATGTATATAGACTTTGCTGGTCCCGCAGGCACATATCCCAACCTGGGCGCGGCAGATTTACTTGCAGGCAGGCTGGATAGAAGCCTCTTTGAAGATAAAATTGTTCTTGTGGGAGTTACAGACCCCACCAGTTCCCTGGCAGCAGTCTTTAACACTCCCTTTGGACACATGCCGCGGGTAGAGATTACCGCAAATGCAATAGCATCCATACTTTCCGGCACCGCCCCGGTGCGCCGCCAGAAAGAGACTCTGGCAGTGTTCCTGCTGCTCTCTATAATCCTTGGGCTTATTCTGCCTCTTTTTGATAGATGGGAGCTTGGGCCGGCAACATTTGTTCTGGCGCTTACATATATTGTTTTAGATGTGCTTGCACTTACCATCTTCCACCGGGCCTTCCCCGTTGTGCCCGGCGTTGTGCTTATTCTTGCCGCCGGGGTGGTTACCGCCCTTCTTATGCCCGCAGTCTTTGTAGAGGAAGAGACGGGGATAACTGCAGAAGAACTCTAAGCACCCTGCCCCGGCAGGATTTGAGGGTTTGATGCTCTGCATCATCTATCCGCCCGACGAAGTAAGAGCAGATAGGCCGGAGAGGGTGCTTGAGGGCGACTGAGTTAAAGCTTCTTTTCCATAGTCACTTTCACGTATCCGCACGGAAAATCGTACTCAACCTTATCCATAACAATCCGCATAAAATATATTCCCATTCCGCCTTCTGCGGGCATCTCTTTATTGGGAACAGGGATACTTTCGGGATCAAACCGGGTGCTTGGATATTTCAAGGTTATAACCAGCTTGCCGCCGGCAACCCTGCACTCTATGTGTATGGATTCGTTCTCCGCATATCCGCCGTGCCTTACGGCATTGGAGACTGCCTCGCCCACTGCAAGCCGCACATCATCCAGAGCAGTCTGCATAAGCCCAATATCGGCCGCAAATTTGCATACCTCATTTCTTGCAGTTCTGCAAGAGGCCATACACAGCGGAATCTGAAAGGAGGCTGCCTTTCTGCCAAAATGATATGTGGGGCTGTCCGGTTCCGAGACTGTCTGCGAATGATTAATCTCAAAAAGCGGCCCAAAATCCGAAACATCAAGCATATGGGCAAGCTGCGGTGCCAGCGAATCTATCCTTAGCGTCCTATCCAGCTTCCTTGCGTCAAGCGCAGCCTTTACAAGAATGCGAAGGCCGCTGCTGTCTACAAAATTAAGGCTTCCCAACGAAAGCGTAACCCTGTCCGATGTATTTATTATCTCTTTTATCATCCTTTCCAGCATATCGCAATTCTGATAATCCAGTTCACCTTCAGCCTCTATTGTTGTTTGTGAACCGGGTTTAACACAAAGTTGCAATCTGTCCCCAGAGTTCTCCAGCATCCCAACTCCTCTAGCCATCCACTTTTATTACAAGTAAGGCCACATCATCCCGCAGTCTTCCTGCAGTGTAATCCAACAGCCCGGCTGTTATGCCGTCTGCAATCCGCCTTGCGTTCTTCATCCCTCTTTGCTCAATCAACTCCTTTAGACCAGCTGTGCATAAGAAACCTTCAGGCCCCCTGGCCTCCGTCACTCCATCCGTATACAGTACAAGTACATCCCCCGCCGCAAGCTGCACCTCTCGCTCTATGTATTCCATCCCTTTAATTATCCCAACGGCGGCCCCGGAACTTTCCAGCGGCATGCACTCTTTTTTATCCGGCCGGAAGAGCAGCGGGCGCTCGTGCCCCCCGTTTGCGTAGACCAGACGTTTTTCATCCAGATAGAGTATGCCGTAAAAAAGGGTTACAAACACATCGCCGCGGGCGTACCTGGTGACGGCATCGTTTAGCCGGAAGAGTACGCTGGCGGGGTTGGGGTCTTCATGGGCAAATCCTCTGAGCATGTATTTTGCCATAGCTGTGTGAACGGCGGCTTCCACGCCCTTTCCGCTTACATCACCTATCACTATGCCAAGCATCCCATCTTGAATCTCTATGATGTCAAAGAAATCTCCGCCTACCTGAGAGCCTCTCTGGGCGGGCATATAGGCATCTGCAATATCAAATCCAACCGCGTTTGTATCTGAGCTGGGCAGGAACGACTTCTGAAGAGTCTCCGCTATGTTCCGCTGGTGCTCGTAAATCTCTTTCAGCAGATTCTGCCTGTCATTGATGGCGGTAATATCTTGAAAGACGGCAATTGCGCCGGTAACGGTTCCGCCATTTATTATTGGAACGGAGTTCATAAGTATTACTATATCCCCGCCGCCCGGACGGTTGATTATTATCTCTTCCCTGGTGCAAACCTCTCCATAGAGAAGCGAACGCACCACAGGCGAATCGCGATACGGTATGGATTCTCCGTTTGCATATCGCGGGTTGCATACACGGAAGAACTCCGTAAAGATATTGGCCCTGGTGTTTTCCAGGCCCGTGATATCTGCAGCGGCTTTGTTTGACATGTATAATCTTGCATCCCGCGCAAAGACTATGATTACTCCTTCCGGAAGGTTTTCTATTATGGCACGCAGAAGCTCCCTGTCAGACCTTGCCTGTTCTTCCGCTTCTCTGGTGCGCTCATATGACAGCGCCCTCTGTACTGCTACGGCAACCTGGTCTACGGCCATCTGCATAAGATTTACGGATTCCGCCTCATAGCCGCTTTCTGATGCAAAGAGCGCCGCCCCTACCATCTGGCTGTCAACCACAACAGGGATTGAGGCCAGGCTTTTTACAGCTGATTTCTTACCATCAATCAGGAGTTCGCCATTACCGGATTTGCATATATCATTAAGAATAACGTGTTTTCCGGATTCTGCCACCCACCGTACAGTCTTGGCATAACGGCATAGTTGCCGCAAGGATTCCGCCTTGGATATGCGAAAGGTTCCCCTTACCTTAAGGCTGTTTTCTTCCGGCAGATATATAACGGCAAATGCAGAACGCGTGTGCCTGCATATAATTGCAAGAGACCGCTCCAGAAGCAGTCCCAGTTCTGCGGTAGATACGCAGACTGTGCCTATATCTGCATGGGCGGCCAGAGTACGTTCTCTTCTTTCAAGCACCCGCGCCATGTCTCCAAGGGCCACGGAAATCTGCCCGAACTCGTTCCTGGGAAGAACCCGCCGGCCCAGCGCAACGGCCTTGCTGTAGTGCTTAAAGGAGAGCGCCTCGCTGTAATCCCCCCGCGCCACCGCCTGCGCAGCCGATGCAATACTTCTTGCCGAATTTGTAACAGAACGTATTGTTGCAAAAAGAAGCATCAGCGCCACTGCAGAGACTACGGAAAACGATGCCCAGCTTGCCGCCATCATGCGGGCTGCATCAGGGTTGGCATGCCCGGCGGCATCACTTGCCTGGCAGGACAGAACTATTGCCATAAGCACTGTGCAAAAAATAATGCAACCAAAACTTATAATAAGCCTCTGCTTGATGGATACATCACCCATCATAAAAGAGAGTTTGCGAAGTCCGCGCAGATTATGCAGTAGAGCCATCTCCTTCCGGACTTGGATCTGCACCGGGCACACATGTTACGCCCGCCAAGTAATTTAGGAATTTCAGTATTACTTACCGCACTGCAGGATATAAACGGATTGCATGCTTCAAATTTTATACCCATCAGTAGCGGGGGTCAAACTCTTCTTTATCTATAAAAGATTTTATATTTTAGGCTTAGGGAAACAGGTCTATTTTATACTTTAGCTTAACCGTAGATTCGCCGGGGTTGCCTGCAGATGCATACTCCGGCATGGTAAATTTCATATCTATTGCCCCTTCGCTCATTACAACCCTGCCGAGCGCCGGAGAGAATACAACCTTGCCCAGGCATTGTACCGGGCCTTTAACCGTTTTTGCCATACTGCCGGCATCCATGCCAAAGGGCAGGGCAAGCTCAACATCCCCAGCGCCAACCTGGGAGTAGCAGGCGCTCTGCCCTTGTTCCTTAAGGCTCTCCAGCTTGCAAAGAACGGCAATGGAACCCTTCCCCAACACAAATGGAAAATTGGCTTTCCAGGAATCACCGGGGGCTATCTCGCCTGAGGGGAAGCCTCCGAATCTGCACAGGGCGGAGATTGCCGAAAGCTGCATTCCGGGAATTGTAGGGGCGGCGTTTTCAAGCCCTTTCACCTCTTTTATCTCCCCGTTTTTAGAGACAATAAGCCTTAAAACCGGCATCTGTTCCTGCGGAATATCCTGAATGCTGCCGTTCAGTTCCAGCTTAAAAGATTCGGCGCTTGCAGAGATATCTGCACTGCCGTCGCTAAGGATAGAGTTGGTTTTCTGCACAAGAGAGGCAGACATCTTAACAGGGATGGGCGGAAGCTGCACTATCCCCGGAATATTGACGGTAATTTCTGCGTCGCTCTCTACTTTATATCTAAGAACCTCCCCTGCCTTAAACTTACATTCAAGCTTTACCACATTGCCTGCAACCGCCGGCATAACGGCTCCAAAGCCCAGGCAAAAAACAGCGATATATATAAAATAACGGAACATTTTTAACCTCCACTGTTATTACTATCTCTGATATTCCACCAAACGTATTTCAACTCCTCTATTTATGCCGTGCGCTCGGTAAAGTATTAACGCCTGTCTACAATAAACTCTCTCATATACCTGCCTGAAACTGGTATAATAATGTTGTGGTTGAAAAGGATAGTCAAATTTATACGGCTGCAATCTCTGCAGCCATAAAGGACGAGGTATGCCGAATACAGATTTCTACCAGACGGTTTTTCAGAACTTTCTGCTCTTTTTGGTACTTGTTAACCCCATAAGTAAGATAAGCGTCTGTTTTTCGCTTGGGTCCGGCATGGATTCAAAAACGCTCAGAAATACCGCCGCCAGATCTACCATATTTGGGCTTCTAGTGCTCATTATATTTGCGCTTGCAGGTACATTTATTCTGCGAACCCTCTTTCAGATAGATGTGAACTCTCTGCGTCTTGCGGGCGGCGCCGTCCTTTTTATTATTGGACTTCACGCATTGCAGCGCGGCGAATTCTTTGAAGTAGACAGCAATAGGGAACTCTCTGACTTAAGCATGGTTCCCCTTGGAATGCCGCTTATTGCAGGGCCGGCAACCATAACAGCCGCCATATCCCGTACAGCCGTGTACGGGCCGCTTACCATAACTCTGGCTATGACTCTTGCGCTTCTGGTAAACATGCTTATTATGATGAGCGCCATGAGCCTTGGAAGGTTCCTTGAGCGGTGGCATCTGCTTGGCCCGCTTGTAAGGATTACCGGGCTCTTTGTAGCATCTATTGGCGCAGACATGGCTATCTCCGGGATTATAGCCCGGCTGAAGTGTTAACAGACTCTCTTTTGGAGGTTCCATTATGCCGGTTAGAGAACCTGCAGTTGCAGGAATGTTCTATCCATCAGATAAAGATGGGCTTGAAACGCTTGTAGAACACTGTTTTCTTGGGCCCGGCGGACCGGGAAAGCTGCCAAAGGCCCATGCGGGCGGCCCAAGGCGCATTACGGGTCTTGTCAGCCCGCACGCTGGTCTGGTATACTCGGGTAGTGTTGCAGCGTGGGCGTATAACCGGCTGGCAGAGGATGGAGTGCCGGATATTGCCGTGATAATAGGCCCAAACCACCGGGCATGGCGCCCTGCCGCCGCCCTTTCAGATGACAACGCCTGGGAGACTCCCCTGGGCGCGGTTCCGTTAAACGCAGACATAGCCCGCCAGATAGCGCAAAGAGTTGAAGGCGCCAGAATAGACCCCCGGGCTCATGCATATGAACATTCGCTGGAAGTACAACTGCCCTTTCTTCAATATATATCCCGGCTTGCAGGGGTTACCATAAGCATAGTGCCGGTGCTTCTGGGGGCGGTGGAAACCAATCTTACGGATTTTATCCGGGAGATGGGCAGCGCAGTTGCAGAGGCCGTACGCGGGAAGAACGCCGTTATTATTGCAAGTACGGATTTCACCCATTATGAACCGGCCGATGAGGCAAAGAAAAAGGATTCAAAGGCCATAGAGAGCATTGTCGGCATGGATGAAACCCGGCTGATTCAAACGGCAGCCTCTCTTGATCTTAGCATGTGCGGAGTTGTTCCCACGGCAGCAGCCCTTGCCGCCTGCAAAAATCTGGGCGCAAACTCTGCAGAACTTCTTATCTACAGAAGCTCCGGAGACGTCACCGGAGACTACTCTGAAGTTGTAGGGTACGCATCGCTTCTTATAAAAAAGGAGGAGAACGCATGCCAAACTGGTTAGACTATACAGTGCTGGCCCTTTTTCCCATAATCGTCTCCATAGAAGCAAAGCGCGGGTTTGGACTTGCCCTCTTTGACCTTGCAGCGCTTCTTGCAGCAATAAGATTTGTGCCGGATATGATACCGGATGCGGCCGGAAGGTTCCGCTTTTCACCTGTTGATTCTGTAAACCAGGCAGCCGTATACATAGTGCTCTGCCTGATAATAAGTGGCGTATTCATTATTGCCGCCACAACCGTGTATAATGAAACCATAAGAGGCATAAGCTCGCCAAATGCATTCTTTGGCGGAGTACTGGGGATAGCCACCTGGATTGCAGCAAGCCATATTCTTCTGCGTGCACTTTATATCTCTGCCGGCACCCAGCTATACCCTGCCGCAATCGCGCAATCTGTAATAGCCCACCAATGCCTGGATTTTGAATCATTCCACAATATGCTATACAGTCTGATAACCTGGGCGATAAGACCCAAATTTTAATACACAGAGGCGCTGTTTTGAAGATGGAAAACCTTGCTTTGATGTGTTGCAGGACTTCCGGCAGGTTGCTTGCGCCGGCAATTAGTCTGTTTATACTGGGAGTATGCTCCGCATGGGGCACGCAGGGATAAAACCTGCCTCCACCCGGCACTGGTCCCTCTACAACGGGCTCACGCATGAGGTGGAATCACTTCCCAAACACTGCGCCCTTGCCAATTGCTATTCACTGGTGTATAATTGCCGAGGTGGAGTATGGAAGATCAACTAAACAAGATAGATATAATTAGAGAGCGTTTCAGCCTAAGTTATGAAGAGGCCCGCACTGCGCTTGAGGAATCCGGCGGCGATGTAGTAAGCGCTCTGGATACCCTGGAAAGAAGCCGCGGAAGATGCACGGACCTTGTAGTTCTGGGCGCGGAAATTGCAGATGATGTCCGCCGTTTCATGGACGGCGGGCCCATAAAAAAGATAAGGGTCAAGTACGGCAACAAGCTTGTAACAGAGACTCCGGTGACGCTTACCGCCCTTGCCGCCGTCGCCGTGGGTATAGCCGCCGTGCTTATCAGCCGACTTGCCATTGAACTTGAAAAGAGCTAGTAAGAGGCCGCTGGTGAAACCATTTAACAGGGATTTAGCTCCTAAAACCCTGAATTTTACGGATATGGATGATACCCTGGTGGTTGACCTGGCGCAAAAGGGCCGCGAAGGAGCCGCCGAATACCTGCTTTACAAATACCGCAATCTTGTTAGAAACAAGGTGCGGTCGTACTTCCTTGTGGGTGCAGAAAAAGAAGACCTGCTGCAGGTAGGGATGATAGGGCTCTGGCAGGCAATAGTAGACTTTCGTGCAGATAAGGCCATATCCTTTCCTGCATTCGCCCGCATCTGTATACAGCGCCACATAATAACTGCAATCAAAACAGCCACCCGCCAGAAACAGGTTCCGCTCAATACTTCGCTCTCTCTGGAATCCTCACCGGACGATTCCACATCAGAGTGGACGCTCTCAGACATACTCACCTCTGATGAAATAGTAGACCCGGAGGAGCTTGTTTTGCGCCGGGAAGACTCCAACCGGCTGCACACAACGCTGAGGCAGCTATTAAGCGAGTTTGAATGGCGGGTGCTTGTAGGGTACAAGGTAGGTAAATCATACAGAGAGATTGCAGTTGATCTTAGATGCAAGACTAAATCTGTAGATAATGCTCTTGCGCGCATAAAACGCAAGGTCTCCGGGACCACCCTGGACATACTTGAAGGTTAGCCGCCTTAGCTCTCTTCTGCCGTGTATTCTGCGGGCTTGGAGGCAATAACCGTTATGCCAATTATAAATATACGTGAAGAGCAGGAAGAGTTTGAGCGGGGCATGCTCTCCCCTTATGCCGCCCTTAGCGCAGAATCAAAGGGGCGCGCAGTACAAGAAGAAAAGTGCCCCATCCGCACAGATTTCCAGCGAGACCGTGATAGAATAATCCACTGCAAATCTTTCAGGCGGCTTAAGCATAAAACCCAGGTCTTTATAGCCCCGGAGGAAGATCACTACCGCACAAGGCTTACGCACACCCTGGAAGTATCCCAGATAGCCCGTACTATTGCCCGCGCACTCCGGTTAAACGAAGACCTTACAGAGGCCATTGCACTTGGGCACGACTTGGGACACACCCCGTTTGGGCACGAAGGCGAAAAATCTTTAAGTGAAATTTACGGTGAATACGTTCCGGGAGCATCATTCCACCACTACGAGCAAAGCCTGAGAGTAGTAGATTTACTTGAAAACGACGGGCGGGGTATAAACCTTACATATGAAGTCCGCGAAGGTATTTTGCACCATTCAAAGGGCCGGGAGGATCTAAATCTTAATCCGGCAAGCAACGGTATCACCCTTGAAGGGCAGGTAGTGCGGATTGCAGACCGGATAGCCTATATTAACCATGACATAGACGATGCAGTCCGGGCCGGTATCATCACAGAAGACCAGCTGCCCGCCGAGTGCACGGCCGTACTGGGCAGAGGGCATTCAGAACGGATAGCCCGGATGGTCTGGGACATTGCCGCAAGCAGCCGGGGGAAGCCGGAGCTTGTTATAAGCAGCCGGGTACTTGGGGCCATGGACACACTGAAGGATTTTCTCTTTGAGCGGGTTTACGGGCCTGGCGCAGCAGGCTTCCATGCGGAGGAACTGGGGAAAGCAGGCCTGTTGGTATGCAAGCTCTTCCGGTACTTTATGGAACACCCGGAACTTCTGCCTGCATGGTGCACAAAAGAGACCGTTAAAACGGAGGGACGGGCAAGGGTAGTCTGCGATTTTATTGCCGGAATGACGGATCGCTACGCCCAGCGCAAATACTCCCAGTATTTTCTGCCCGAATCCATGGGAGAACTCTAAAAAATAAAGACGCAAGACAACATTTTGCATTGGAAATCAAAAACCGCTGTGATATAATAATGTCAGTCTATCCGGGGCCTCACCAGCCGGGGTGGACAGCACTTTTAAAGTAAAGTATTGGAGGTGGATGTAGTGAACGTAAAGGCGACGATTAAATGTAACTGTGGTCAAAGAATAGTCGCTAAAGACGTCATGCAGACGGGATATTATCTAAGGTTATTTGGGCCAAGCTTTGTTTACGTAAAATTCCGTTGCTCGCGCTGCAAAAAGCTGGGCGAACAGTTTGTTAAACAGGAAGACTGGGAAGATGGTATCCTAAAAGACATTCCCTCCGAGGCTACGCAAGAAGAGAAGAGCAGCTTCAAGGCCATGGGGCCCATCTCTATTAACGAAGCCATAGATTTTCACTTTGAGCTGGAACGTTCAAACCCTTTGGCCGATCTGGTAAAAACCGTGAAGATAGAAGAAACTCCGGAGGCCGATCAGCCTGCTGAATAATTATCCCTGTTAATCAGTTGCCAATTTACAATTAATAAATACTAAAGCCTGGTCTAAAAACAGACCGGGCTTTTTGTTACCTGTTTACACTTCCCGGTAAGAGTGGTAAGAGCGTTCAAAGACAACTTTCTGCAGCAACAGAGAGGCTTAACGGCGGAGGCGGCAGATGATCCCTCTGAGAGATGTAAACCCTACAAGAACCACTCCGTTTATGGTCTACGCCATCATAATTGCAAATATTCTAATCTATCTGTATAACGGAGCGCTCTACCCCCATGCCCAAAATCCCCTGGCAGGTTACGAGCTTATCCCCTATGAACTTGTGACGGGAAAGAACCTGGGCCCTCCTATCCCCGCAGGCTTTTGGGTAACGGTGTTCACCGCCATGTTTCTGCACGCAAATCTGCTGCATGTGGGTGTTAATATGCTCTATCTCTGGATATTTGGCAACAACGTAGAGGATGTGCTGGGGCATTTCAGGTTCTTTGCATTCTACCTTCTCTCCGGGGTGGGGGCGGCAACAGCGCAAATTCTTACAGATCCGTTAAGCAAGGTTCCCATGGTAGGAGCAAGCGGCGCCATAGCCGGGGTTCTTGCCGCATACCTTATACTATTCCCCGGGGCCAGAATTGTAAGCCTTGTAATCTATTTTATAATAGATCTGCCTGCCTACGTTATACTTGGCTTTTGGATATTTCTGCAGATTGTTAACTCTTTTCTGATTATAGGCAGCGGGAGCCAGGCAAGCGGCGGGGTGGCCTTTGCCGCGCATGTGGGAGGGTTTATCACAGGCCTTGCCATTACCATGATCTTTGGGGGCCGCCGCCTGCTCAGGGGCCGCCGTCCCGTCAACTACAGCATCTTCACCGGAATGCATAACTTTCTGGCATGCTTGCTATCCCTGAAGTAGTATAAATAGAATGATGGACGGCTCCCGCTTATCTCAAACTTTGCCAGCCCCCGCTTTGCCGGAGGGTTACCTTTTATTAATTATATGTAAGGCTAAAGCCGGTCGACCATTTATCACCCGGATTCAGCTTCACTTTTTTATACATCCACTCAAAGGTATTAGGCGTACCATTGTAAAAGTATAGCTGCAAAAGTTTGTTGTAATCTATCCCCACTCTGATATCTGCCTGGCCGCTCTCACGGTTTACGGAGAACCAGCCCTCTGCAAGCTCTCCCGCCCTGTGCGGCTTAAGAAAGGATTCATCCTCCCCGGGAACGTTGTATACATAGTTATCTTGGGTGGGCTTTAGTGACAGCCGCCCGGTAGCTGTGGGAATGGTTATAACCGATGCCGGCGCAACCTCAAAGAGATTATGCGACCAGAAACCGAACTCAATCTGACGGCTGCCCGTATTTTTAAACTGGTACTCCACGTCCACGCGGGAACCCTCCGAAGGGAGGCTGTAGGTCTTATTAATTACCAGTCCATCCAGATCAATCTGCCGCAGCTTCCGCTCAAACTCTGCCTGTACACGGCCGTCTTTTACTGTCTGTGAGATTAAGCTGTACTCGGCCCTCTCCTCGCCGGACCATATGGCCTTAGATGGATACCAGAAGAGGTCAAAGCAGGCGCCGCCGCCAAAGGGCCCGCTTCTGAAGGTCTCCTTTACAAGCTTTGAATTATCCCGGCTGCTTCGCCACCCCCAAATCTGGGCGCCGTGGTAGGGATTTATCCACACATTCTCCGTACCGTTTGAGAGAAGGAGTTCGTCCACTCCGTCACAGTCAAAATCCTCCCACTTGGAAAGCAGTGAACCCTCTTTTACGGTCTTTCGCGCTGGTTTTACAGGATACGCCCTGTTGTAGCCGGATAGGATGGTCTCTGCCGATATGCCTGCCTTATACGCAGGAGATGCGGCAGCTTTCCCTATCACCAGAAATACTGTCTCTTGCTTTGGCACAAGGTATACCAGTCCGCGGGCAAGCTCCAAAGCATTCCATATCTTCCTGCCGCCGTGTTCAACTGCAACCTTCTTTATAGGGTTATAGATTGCGTAATTGCCGTTCTCAAGCTTTGGGCAAGAGATTTTAATGTAGCAATCTTTCTCTTCATCATAGTTAAAGATGGAAAGAAGATAGCCGGATTTAGACTGGTGGACTTTATACCTGAGCCCGCCGGATTTCCCCTTGTTCTCCGGGAGCGTGCTTATGGAAACCGTCTGGGTATTGGCCACGCCGGACTTAAAGAAATCTTCCAGTTCGGCCACCTCGCACATAGCCTGCCTTATCTTTTGAAGATAGAGTCCGTCTTCCGGCGGGTATGCCCACATGTAGGTACCCCCGGCACCGCATGCAGCCGAGGCCAGTATGCACTGCCGTGACCTCTCCGGGCTATATTTGGTGAAGGTATTGGCAAACCTTTCATTCACGGCAACCAAAGGGTATACCGGTTTCTTAAGAAAGCTGCAGGCGGCATCCACGGCATCAAAGAAGAGCCAGCCGCTTATGTATATCATGGGTGCGTGCCCGTCTACGGACTGCATACCATCCAGCATCTCAAGGTTTGTTGCCCACTGATAGGGCATAGCTTTTCCATCCGCCTGTTTTTTGTAATCGTTTAAGTACCCGCTGCATATGTAGACCTTTATGCCGGGCTTCAACTGCTTTGCAAGCCGGCTGTTGAAATCCACTATTTTGGCTACCTGTTCCTGGCAGAAGATAATCCACCGGTTATTGTACTCAGAGAGAATCTTAGCTGCAGTCAGCCCTTCTGTAGGGATGCCGTTCTTCTGCGCAAAGTTTTTGATGCATCTTGCGCAGAAGCATCCGCGGTTGGGAGTGTAGTGGGGCGGCTCCCAGTCATGGATGTAGACCAAAAAATTCTTTGACGCATTAAACTGTGAGGAGACCAGCTTTTCATAAAACGGAAGGAATGCCTTTCCCTTTGCAAGCAGGTACCCGGGACAGAATATTGCGTTATCGGCCTTGCCGTTTCTATCCACCACCCAGATCGGGCCGTCCTCTTTTGAGATCTGCTCCTCCCAGCCTTCGCCGTATGCCGCCTCCAGGTCCTTCTTCCACGTGCACTCGCCGTTCCATCCGGACATGAAGGTTGTCTCCCAGCCAAGTTTGGCCTCTCCGTCCCAGACATCATCCGGGTATCCGTAGAAGCCGTTCACCCACTGGCTGCTGATACCCGCCTTTGCATATAGCCCCAGAAACTCTTTTCGTAATCCGGCATCCGGGAATGCCCAGGCAGGGATGGTGAACGTTCCCAGCCTAAACCACTTTGTGTTTATCTGTTCATTTGGCATTTCAGGAAGAACGTTCACCTTGAATGATGACCACATGCTCTCCCTGCCTCCGCAGGAGAGGCGCCATCTTACGTTAAACTCTTTGCCCGCGTATCCCACGGGCCGCACGTAGAGGTAATCTGCATTCTGCCATCCCAGCGCGTTCCATGAGAGGCGTCCGAGCTGAGGCGTTATGGAGAATGTATACCTTATGAACTCCCCGGCCACTTCGGTTAAGCAGCTTGAGAGGGAGTAACCCCCTTTTTTAGGGATAAGGCACTTACCACCAAGGAACTTGATATCTTTAGGCAGTTCCACCACCAGCTTGGGATCTGATATCTGCTGCCTGTCGCCCGTATACCAGAAAGGGATTATGTTTGGGGTATTATCCAGCATGTTAAGCGTACGCCCGGGCTGCCAATCAACGGGGGGTATTACGGCGTGCAGCGGAAAGATTTGTGAGATGCCGCTCTCCGACTTCTCTTGTATGGATATATCATCAAACCATGCCGTGCTCCCAACTCCGCCGTTATAGTTGGCGAGCCTTATGTAATACACAGTCTCATTGCCCGTACGGAAAGTCACAAACTCCTGGTTGGCCGCGCCGGTCTTGTTGGTCCAATCAAAGGTGCCCTTGTACCATCCCAGAGTTGCCACAGGATTCTCATAGTTGCGCCCACGGTAGAGTATTGCAAAAGCCCCATGGCCTTTGCCGCCGATCCCATTCACCTTGTCACCCTTAAACCAGCCGCTAAGCACGTATTCCGTGTTGGGCTTGAGCACAACTTCCTGTGAGAGCCAGGCAGGGCCGTCTCCGCCGGTGATCTTCATGCTCTGCTTGCCAGAATGCTTTACGGATGTGTCGTTGGAATAGACGCCGCAGGTGCTCTTGCTCCAATCCTGGCAACTCCACCCCGGCATAGGATACGTGCATCTCTCAAAGCCGGGATTATTCAGCAGATTCGCCGCCTGCCCGGCTACGGTAAAGGAGATATCATCATACCAGACCGAGCCTTTTTTGCTGTTTGAGCGCAGGTACAGATTGAAGCTGACAGCTTCCGGGAGGATTACTTCCGCAGGGATGGTTATCTCGTACTGAGCCCAATCATGAGTGCCGCCGTTTGAGAGCAGCTTCACGTTTCCATCAACCTTAATCCAACCCCCAAGCCATTTGCCATCCTTGTCGCACTGGGCCATATTGATGAAGGCGCTGTTTTCATCCGCACTTGCAGTCTTTACCCATGCAGATAGCTTGTAGGATTCTCCCGGCTTGCACGGTGGAATTTTGTACCACCCGCAGGTGAAATACTGATCCCTGCCGTCCCCATCTATCCTTACCGAGTATAATCCATTGTGATGCTGGCTATTGTCCAGGAATATGTTCTGGCCGCCGGATATAAGCCATGACGCAGGCACCGCCGCACTTATATCCTGCTCAAAGCCGGGATTCTTAACAATGTTTGCGCCCTCTGCACAAATGCCACAGAAGATAAAAGCAACAAGGCTTGTCAAAGTAAGCATGCAACCCTTTGCAAAATGTCTCATGTTCTTGCTCCTTGAATTCTGGCCGGTAAAGACCGCGGGGGTTATATCTTCCTAACCAATAATAGCGAGTCGGGTGAGATCTACCTGGTTTTTGAGCGGGAGGCCGTTTGCATACGCCTCAATATCGTCTGCCACGTGCGTGCCTATGCGCAGCCTGTTGTTTGCAAGAACCCCGGCAATGTGGGGGGTAAGCATAACGTTGCTCAGTGTTCTGTACGGATGGTTAAGCGGGCAGGGCTCCGGGCTGGTTACATCCAGGCAGGCAATAAAACGCCCCTTGTTTAGTTCCTCTACAAACTCCGGTTCGTTTATAAGGTCTGCGCGGGCGGTGTTAATAAATAGCGCCCCATCATGCAGAAGCGCAAAGTGGCTGCCCCTCAGCATACCCTTTGTCTCTTCAGTGCTGGGAGCATTGAGAGAGACGATTGAACACCGTGAGAACAGCTCGTCCAGCGTATCTACCTTAACAGCACCGGCGGATAATGCCTGTTCTGATGAGCAATAAGGATCATAGGTGAAGATGCTGCAATCAAAGTTCTTCAACAGGTGGGCCAGGTGCCGCCCCACTTTGCTCATGCCTATGATGCCTATATTTTTGCGGTATAGCTCAAATGCGCCGCCAAA
>CALNCU010000128.1 GCA_937875395.1 uncultured Armatimonadota bacterium
TACACAACGCCGGGACAGTGGGGGCAGTTCTCGTCAAAGAGGTTAAGGCCGCAGATTCCGCAGCGGCACCAATGATCCGGCCCGCCAAATGAGATGCTCATGTCCCGGTTTACGCCCGCTTCTATGCCCCTGGCGATATCATCCGTGCTGTTGCCGTCTACCCGGTAATCCTTAAGCATATAATCCCTAAGGCGCACGCAGCGCACGCCGTTCGATTCTTCAAGAACGCCCGCAAAGCTTCGCCCTATGGCAAGGCGCATGGTATCGTGCCCCGTCATAAGCGGGTTGCCCTGCGCGGCGTCCTGCACATAGTTGGCCAGGCTGGATTCCGCCATGCGCGTAAAGTATGCATCCAGGGCGTCCGTAGTCACCACCGGCTCAAAAAGATATATTGCATCTGAAGAAAGCTCCGTGCCGGCAAGCGCGTTTACCGCAGCCATATCGGCATCCGTAGCCGGGAGGATACCGGCCACGCGTACCGGCGCATCCGCCAGCATATCATTCTCTTGTGCACCAAACATTCTTTTCATCGGTTATTCAATCCCTTCTGGATGGCTGTATGTCCGCAATGAGGGCATGCTGCCTTCAGGCTGCCCCAGAGAATAAAAAACCTGCGGCCGCAAGACCCGCAGGCAGTAAGCACATTATCGCCTTCCTTCATTTGTGTCTCCAATAAAAAAGCCCCTCAAGTTTCCCTGAGAGGCCTTGTGGTATATGCGGTTTAAAATATATGGTACCGCCCGCTACTGTTTTCTATGAGACCTAAGTTGCTTTATTGAATTATCGAACTCCTCGTCGGCGGCACGGGCTTCCAGCGCACGCTGCTCAGCCTGAAAGGTCTCAAAATGGTTTTCTGCAATTTGGGCTGCAATATCTTTAGATATCTTGCCTGCGTTCCTAAGAATATCTCGCTCATTGAGTTTTAGAAAATCGTCCAGCTTTCGTACCCAGTCCGACATATGCATAGCACGGCGTTGCTCGGCCTGAAACTCCGCAAACGATAAGTACTGATCTACTATAAGATTGAGGGAACGAAGTTCAGGCTCACTGAGGTAGTTCTTTGCAACAGTAACATCGCATTTCCGTACCCTGGTTCCTTTCCAGGTTGTCAGCCCCATATTCGGCTTCTTTGCATCTGCGCGTCCGGCAATTATCTCCGCCGCCGTATGCCCGGTAACGGCATAATGGAACTTGTTCTGCACTGTAGCAAAAAAGGTCTTGGTAAGTTCCGCCTCTGGATCATAGTCAATGCTTGTCTTGTAAATATCCGTAACTTTCTGGTAAAATCTCTTCTCTGAAGCTCGTATAGCCCGAACGCGTTCAAGCAGTTCGTCAAAGTAGTCAGGCTGTCTGCCGGTCTCCATCAGTCGTTCGTCATCAAGCGTGAAGCCCTTAACGATGTATTCCTTCAGACGTTGGGTTGCCCATATTCTAAACTGTGTGCCTCTAAGACTATTCACCCTATAGCCCACTGAAATAATCATATCTAAATTGTAGTGCTGTGTTTGGTATGTTTTGCCGTCTGTAGCAGTATGTGCAATTTTTGCACATACTGAATTTAGATCAAGTTCACCACTATCAAAAATATTTCGGATATGCTTAGTTATGACGCTTCGCTCAGTCTGAAAAAGGTCTGCCATCTGAGCCTGCGTTAGCCAGACGGTTTCATCCTCAAGTCGCACCTGAACGCGGCTGTGTCCATCTTCTGTTTGATACAACAGTATTTCGCTGTGAGGTTTCTGCGGCAAACTCCCCAATTAACCCTCCTGAACGTCTGCGAAGAAATATTACTTTGGATTATATGGCTCAAAAATAAAATCAATCAATGGCATGATTTCTTTAGCGTCCAAATCATCCATAATTTCAAACTGAATACCATGGTCATCTTTGTAAGGCTTGCGATGATCTGCTTTATATTCCAGAATGCCACTTGGTATACCATTCGGGAAAGCGTCACAAAAAAAGCCTTTATTCTTTTGTACGTCATGCAAATGCTTACAATAACAGCATATTGGTGCTGCGACGGACATAATAGCTCCTATTTGTACTCGTCTAAGAACGTTTTGAGGCTTTGTACATATTCTAAATTTTTAACTTCTTTGGACCGCAGAAGCCACAGATTGGCGGCATGCGATACATTGATTCCCTCTACTTGCGCTCCTCGAACTGGATGCCGTGGTCACCCGGATACGGCTGCTTATGGTCATTCTGTTCCAGCAATATCACCTCTGGAATACCGTCCGGGAAGGCATCGCACGTATTAACACCCACTGGATTCTTCCGATGGAAATGCTTGCAACAGCAAGAGCAGTTGGTGTAAATCGGTATGTACTTATCGTTGATATCGGTCACAATATCTGTCCCGGCCATCGTTCTCTCCAGTATAACAAGCCTGTTTCGTCTGCGACCCTGCTCCAAACCTCATGGCCATGCAAGGCTTCGGCTACCGTGCGGCTCATTCGCCGTTCGTCAATAGCTTTGCTAAACTCGCTATACACAGCATTATTATGCTTTGTGTACGATGTCTTTATTATACTACCCCAATTGCCTTTTTGCCATCCTTTTGCAGGTTGAGTTATGCTATATTTTCCGTTCGGGCTTACTGTCCGAATTTTCTGCAGGTTATGCGCTATAGCAAACTGCACATCCTCAAGGCTAAACGAAGTGCCGTTCGGGTGGTTATGCGTGAAGTAAGAACCTGTCAATGCCTCGCGCTCTGCTCGGCTAAAATGGATAAAATCCTTGCCGCCGTCCTTGGTCACCGCAATGCTGCCGTCAGGTTGAACCGCATAAGCTCTCTCATAGTCCAGATACCGCAAATCCGGTTCAACCTGCTGAAGAGTCTTTCTCCAGGCAGGAGCATCAACATCATACCTGGCATACTCCGTGTCCGGTACCGCATCAGGGTTCGGTTCTACCGCTATAGGCAGCTCCGGCCCGTCTTTCAGCTGTTGAGTTATATAGCAAAGCCCGTGAGGATGATCCACCGGCACGCTATCCGGCAGGTACACGCCGGAGCCCAGCCCGTGCAGGTCCTGCGCAGCCCAGACATCACAGATATCCGGCGCCGGATGAGACGCAGAAAGGTTCCAGCGGAACCCGGTAATGTAGGGTTTCAACTGGCCGTCACTATCCAGACAGCTCTGTATCATCCCTTCCCGGTGAGCCGTGTTAATCTCCGTCCTGGCCAGGCGCAGAGCGTTATAGCGGGCGTTATCAGTACCTTTGTCAGTCAGGTACTTCTCCAACTCCCTGGCAAGTTCCCGGGCGCTCTTCTGCTGCGCTATAGCCTGGACTATGGTATTCTCCATCTCTTGCCTGGTAAG
>CALNCU010000129.1 GCA_937875395.1 uncultured Armatimonadota bacterium
TACCCTTTGCATGATGGTGGAAGAGGAGCTTTTTGGATAGGGCTTTATACCATGGTCAAAATTTTTAAGCGCCTCCGGCCCCGCAGCGCGGCACAGGCCTGCCGCATAGCAAATATTCTTGTAATTATAATGATAACGGTCACTGCAACGGCCTATGATGCCCCCTGCAACATCTGCCGCACCCGCGCCCGCACAGAGAGCGGAAGATCAGTAAAACTGCCGGGAGTTGCATCCGGCCGGTGGCCCCAGGGGACGGTGCTCTCCATACAGGGCATAGGCCGAAGAGTGGTGGACGACCGCTGCCGGGGTGCGCTGGATATCCGTTTCACCGGTAAGAACGCCCATGCCCGCGCCAAAAAATTTGGGAGAAAAAAGCTTAAGGTGAAGGTTATAAAAAACGTCAAAAAGGTTCATATGCAGGGCGGTCTCGAAAACCGTTGTGGTTTTTCCGGGGAGATATGCGCATAGGTGGAGAACTTTTTCTTAAACATAGAACTCTTCAGGCTTATAAACGGAAACCATTCCCTCTTCTGGGACAGGTTCTTTCTTCTCTATCGCTATGCAGGGACAATTTGGATGCTTCTGCCCGCAATCTTCTTTGCGGCAATTATACGTCCGCGCCGCCTGTCTGTGCTCATCCTGGCCGTTGTAATAGAGGCGCTGATTATCTACATACTTAAAACCGTCTTCGCGCAACCCCGGCCGGCCGCCCTTCTGGAAAATGTCCATCTTTTGCAGCCGCTCTACAAATACTCCTTTCCGTCCGGGGATACTGCGCTCGCATTCTCCGTGGCCTGGAGCTTTGTAACCGGGCAAGGGAGGCTGTGGGTGCGCCTGCTTCTGCCTTTTTGCGCTCTCCTTGTAGCCTACGAGAGGATCTATCTGGGGGTGCATTTTCCGCTGGATGTGCTTACCGGTGCGGTTATAGGCATAACATGCGGCTGGGGCGCCTGCTATTATGCAGATAAGATCCCCCTGCTCCGGGCCATCCGGCGTTGACACCCGCTGCCGGGTAAGGTATGCTGAATACGGGCCCGCTCCGGCCTGAAATAGGAATGTAAGGAAGCTATCATTGAAGTTTAAAACCTTTATTCTGGGAGCCGTCCTGCTCCTGCTTTTTAGCCCGGCCCATGCAAAAGACCCGGAGTTCCGTGGCCTGTGGGTGCATAACTGGAACACCGGCCTGCTCTCCCCGGAAGAGATAGCCTATACCGTAAGCTGGGCCAAATCCTGCAACATGAACGCGATTATAGCCCAGGTGCGCCGAGTGGGAGATGCCTACTACAAATCCGCCTTTGAACCCAGGGCCAAAAACATACGGGGCGGCGAAGATTTTGATCCGTTTGCCTGCGTGCTCCGGGAGGGGCGGGCGAACGGGATGGAGGTGCATGCCTGGTTCAACGTCTTTAGGGTCTGGACAACCCAGCAGAAGCCGGAGATTGCCGGGCATATAGTAAATCTCCATCCTGAGTGGATGAGTAAAGATATAAACGGCGCATCTTCATCCGGCGACGGCTGGTTTTTAGACCCCGGCGTGCCGGAGGTGCGGGAGTATCTTGTAGAGGTGGTTTTAGACCTTCTATCAAACTACAACCCGGATGGGCTCTCCCTTGATTTTGTAAGGTACCCCGGCAGAGACTGGGGATACAACAGCAAGGCGGTGGCCCTCTTCAACAAAGAGTATAACCGCACCGGCACACCCAAGCCCACCGATCCGGACTGGTGCAACTGGCGGCGGGCCTGCGTCACGGAGACCGTGCGGGCAATATCACAGGCGGCACACCGGATAAGGCCGGGTATAAAGGTCTCTGCAGCCACCATAAGCTGGGGCGGGTGCCCGGAGGATTTTAAGGATACCTCTGCATACAAGTACTGCTTCCAGGATTGGAAGACCTGGATGCAAGAGGGGATTATTGATGCCGGCATGCCCATGACCTACCATAACCCCGCAGACCCAAAACAGAGCCGGTGGTTTTTGGAGTGGATGGAAGGCCTGAAACGCTGGTCGTATGAGCGGCACATGTATTGTGGGCTGATGATTTCAAAGGGCAATGTAAAAGGCGCCGGCCAGCAGGTATCACTGGCCCGGCAGAAGGGGCTTCAAGGTATTGTGGGCTTTGCATGGAGCCAGAGAGCAGATGCGGAGCGCGCGGCTCTGCAATCTGCACTTAAAGGCTCTGTGTTTGACGAGCCGTCCAATCTTCCGCTGATGCCCTGGTTAAATACCAAAGAGCTTTATGCAAATGAGAAAGGGAGGAGCAGCAAAATGATAGAAGACATTGTAAAATCCAACAGGAGTTACCGGCGTTTCTTTGAGGACAGGCAAATCTCTAAAGAAGCGCTTTTAAAGCTGGTGGAACTTGGCCGGCTCTCTCCTTCGGGGGCAAACCTTCAGCCGCTGAAGTACAAGATTGTAAACGAGCCCGATATGTGCCAAAAAGTCTTCCCGACGCTTGCATGGGCGGGCTATCTTAAGGATTGGGGCGGCCCGGCAGAGGGGGAGCGCCCTTCCGCGTATATTGTTATCCTTGGGGATACGGGGATAAGCAAAAATTTTGGCTGCGACCACGGAATTGCCGCGCAGAGCATAATGCTGGGGGCATCTGAGCAGGGACTGGGCGGATGCATGATAGGAAGCATCAATCGGGAGGAGTTGCGCAAAATTCTTTTAATCCCGGAAGAGATGGAGATTCTGCTGGTGCTTGCGCTTGGATACCCCAGGGAACAGGTTATGCTTGAGGAGGCCGGGCCGGGCCAGAGCATCCGGTACTGGCGGGATGAAAACAGCGTGCACCACGTGCCCAAGCGCCGCCTTCAGGATATAGTTATAGGATAATCCCGCAAATCCCCCGGCGCCATGCGCCGGCTCGCGGCCCAAAGCAAGGTGCACCAACCCCCCGGGAAGATACTTCGGTCGCAGAGCCGGAGGCGCCGCTGCCGAAGCCCATGTAGATAATAGAGCACCCTTCGGTGGCTTACCCCGGCTTCGCCCGCCGCAGACCGGGTGGGTATAGGTACGATACTTCCCAAAGCAAGGTGCACCAACCCCCCGGGAAGATACTTCGGTCGCAGAGCCGGAGGCGTCGCTGCCGAAGCCCATGCAGATAATTGCGCACCCTTCGGTGGCTTACCCCGGCTTCGCCCGTCGCAGACCGGGTAGATGTAGATTATCAGGTGGAT
>CALNCU010000130.1 GCA_937875395.1 uncultured Armatimonadota bacterium
GGTCTAATATAAGAAACCTGCCGTCTCCGGTATCTGCAGGCGGCAGGGTAAGCCACCTGTCGTCCGGGGTGCGCAGTAAGTCTGATGCGCATTCCTGTGTTTTATGGGCAGAGGGGATTGTAAAGACAGATTCCTGCGGCAGATTAAGCAGGTAACTAAGGCTCATTGTCTCTGCAAAGCTGCCTCCTTCCCGGCCGCGGCAGATGTTCCCCTGCATTACCAGGCGGGCGGGCGTTTCCGGTTGAATCTCAAGCAGAGGAACCGGGCGCTCTACTATCTCCGGTGAAAAATCTTTACCCCAGGCAGGCGCGGCGGAGGGCCAGGAATCATCGGTATAGCCCGCCTCCGTCCAGGGTGCGGAGAGTCTTGCATCAAAACAAGCGGTAAAGGCCATCTGTCTTGTTACCCGGGGTGTTATGCCGGATGTGAATGCCGGATGCTGCACGGCCTTCCACGTGGTATCTGTGGCAATAATCGCATCGTCGCATTTTAATTCAAAGGCCAGCCCGGGGAGTCCTTTTCTGTATTCATGAGAATCCTGCCCGCGGTAGTATGCCAGTATGCATATTACATTGTCGCCGGTATGCAGGAACTCTGAAATAAGGAGTCTTGTGAAGGTCTTTTGCTCAGGGTAATCACTAAACTGGCCGCACGCAACCTCTATTCCGTTTACATAAAGGATAAAATTGGAATCTGCGGATATATCTGCAGATGCATTCTCTGCAACATGGCTTAAATTGAACTTTTTGCGAAAGCAGGCATATTGATTTGGAATATGGGCATTCTGTTTAAGCCATATCCATGCAGCATGTTGAAGCGGAACTTCGGAAGCGCTCATCTAATTCTCCCATATTTTCAGAGATTATAGCCGCTTATACGTAAGTTGGCAAATATATCAGGTGGAATCCATGCTTCCGTTGTACAACCATAAAAAAGCTGTCCCATAATTTGCCTATTGACAAATATACCACATGACTTCATGAGTGAGTTACAGCATGTCAGCATTTGAAGTACAAACAAAACACAAGAACCTGCTTGTAGATGACCTTCAATGGTGCTTCATGGGTGAGCGCAATACCGGCCTGGCCTTTCGGAACAGGATGGCGGCAGAGATGGCTGTCGTCTACCCACTTTGCGCAGTCGCACCCCACCGGCGGAAGGTGCTAAACATATAGTGCGTTTTGGTGTAGAATATAGATCAGTCAGGGTGCCTTGCGGAAGGCATCTGATTGAACTGAGTCCTTATCAGGTCTCAAATAAAAAAGAGGTACAATTATGGGAAGAGCAAGACTTATGTACGAGATGACGGTTGAAGAGGTACGGAACGGACTTAAGGAGAACCAGACGGTAATACTGCCGGTGGGCGTTGTAGAGCAGCACGGCTATCACCTTCCGCTAAGTGTGGATATTCACAACTCCTACGAATCCGCCAGAAGAGCATCAGATATATGCGGCTGCTTTGTGGCGCCGTCCGTGCACTACAGCTTCTCCGGAGGGATGCTGCCCGGAACCATAAACATAAGCCCGCAAACCTACGGCCTGGTAATAATGGATATCTTTCGCAGCCTTATTCTACAGGGCTTCAAAAATATAATCCTGCTCATGGGGCACGGCGGAACAGAGGCCATCCGCGCAGCAAATGATGCAGTAGAAAACTTCCAGAGACTTAACCCCAACATAGACGGCATCACCATCTCCATAGTGCGCTTCGGCAGGCTCTCGCCCATATACTCCCGCGCCATAGAGGATAAGGATTTCCACGCCGGCAAGTATGAGACATCCCTTATGCTCTACTGGAAGCCGGAGCTTGTTAAAATGGATAAGGCCAGGCTGGATACGCCGGAGCTGGTAAAGCTTATGCGTACAGATCAGGATGCCTTCCTTAACAAGACCAAGCTGGTAGACATGGAATACGTTATTCCCAAGCTTACGCAAAGAGAAGATATAGAAGTAGGCGTTATGGGTGACTTTACGGATGCAAGCGCAGAACTTGGCCGGGAGATGGCCGGTCAGATTGCAAAGAGGCTTGCAGAGATTGCAGAGCGCCTGCAAAGGGAGAACGGCGCCCAATCTTAAAACGGTTAGTATAAGGAAAAATGTGGGCATCCCCCGGGTGCGGAACCGGGCGTAAACCTTCTTGCAAACAACGGTTTGAGGCACGGAACGCCCCGGGCGCCCCGTAAGGATGAGTCTTTGTTTCAGAGAGCGTAAACGCCCGCTTTTAGGCCGATAATACAGATGCGTTCTGCGGCCCTCATTAGATATTCTTTTTTGAAACTCTTCTATAATGGAATGATACCAGTACCACTCAATATGTTATAATCAAAACAGATTATGGGTCTGAAGCTTATGGAGGAATCTGTTATGCCAAATCTGCAGTACAGCCGGGAGATTCCGGTTAGAAGCAGCGTAGATGTTTTTATTGCCGGCGGGGGGCCTGCAGGTGTATGCGCGGCAGTTGCAGCCGCGCGGCAGGGCGCAAGCGTCTTTCTGGCAGAGGGGCACACCTGTTTTGGAGGGATGGGCACGGCGGGCATGGTGCCGGCCATTATGGGGCTCTCTGACGGCGTGAACCTTGTAGCGGACGGTATAGGTAGAGAGATACGGGATAAAGTAGTGACTGCGCAGGGGTATCCCGCAGGCTATGATGACAGGTACAGCACAGTCAACGTCCGGTCGGAGCCGCTGAAGCTCATCTATGATGAGATGATTCTTGATGCTGGAATAGATTTTTTATTTCAAGCGCAAGTGATCTCTATAGAAAAATCCTCCTCCAAAAAACTCTCGCACGCAATCTGCAGCGCCAAGAGCGGGCTCTTTGCCGTGGAAGCAAAGATATTCATAGATTGCACGGGGGATGGTGACCTTGCCGCGTGGGCGGGGGCTCCGTATGAAAAAGGCGACAAAGAAGGGCGCCTTATGGCCGGTACGCTCTGCAGTCTTTGGGCGGATATAGATTGGGAAGGCATGCCCCAGCAGAAACATGCGCGGGAGATAATTACCCAAGCCATAGAAGACGGCGTTTTTTCTTTGCCGGACAGGCACCTGCCGGGGATTTTTAATATTGGAGAGCACCTTGGCGGCGGCAATATAGGCCACGTCTTTGATGTAGACGGCACGGACGAGAGGTCTGTAACCCAGGGGCTTACATGGGGAAGAAAGACCATGCGGGAGTATGAGCGTTTCTACAAGGAGTATCTTAAGGGCTACGAGAAGATGCAGCTTGCATCCACCGGCTCGCTCCTTGGTATACGGGAGACGCGGCGCATCATGGGGGACTATGTGCTGTGCCTGGATGATTTTAAGACACGCGCCGTATTTGCCGATGAGATAGGGCGGTTTGCCTACCCTGTGGATATACATGCAAGCGATGCTTCTGCAGAGAGCTACGCTCAGTTTGAAAAGGAGTACACAACCTTCAGGTATAAGGCGGGCGAGAGCTACGGAATCCCCTACCGCACACTTATACCAAAGGAGCTGGACAACCTGCTTGTGGCGGGGCGATGCATCTCTTCAGACAGGTACATCCAGAGTTCCGTAAGGGTTATGGCGGGCTGCTTTATAACCGGGCAGGCTGCGGGTATTGCCGCCGCAATGGCCGCCCACGGCAGCACGGATACAAGAGGCATCTCTGTTAAAGAACTCCAGAAGCGGCTTAAAAACACAGGCGCATTCCTCCCCAACTTGTAGGATTTGGGAGAAATTCCAAATTTGGGAAGGAGTGAAGCTCTTCTGTATAGAATAAGTACCACTATACACTAACCACAGCAATGGAGGTATTACCTTGCCTGTTGTAGATATGCCGCTTGAGGAACTTAAAAAGTACAAAGGCTGCAACCCCTGCCCAAAGGATATGGATGAATTCTGGGACAGGTCTATTGCAGAGATGAAAGCCATAGACCCGCAGATGGAGCTTATCCCTCACAAAACATCCGCCCCCAATGTAGAATATTTCCACCTCTACTTTACGGGTATGGGCGGCGCCCGCGTGCACGCAAAGTACGCCCGGCCCAGGGGAGTGGCTGCGGGCGCTCCGGGTATGGTGCTCCTTCACGGATACTCCGGTCACAGCGGAGACTGGACGGGCCTTCTTCCCTGGGTAAGCCAAGGGTTCTGCGTTGCAGCGCTGGACTGCCGGGGTCAGGCGGGGCTCTCTGAAGATGTAGGAGGAGTTACCGGCAACACTCTTCGCGGGCATATCATCCGCGGACTAAACGACGGGCCGGAGAAACTGCTCTTCCGTTCCATCTACCTTGACTGCGCCCAGCTTGCCGGAATTGTAATAAACATGCCGGAAGTAGACGGGATGCGCGTGGGCGTAACCGGAGGCTCCCAGGGCGGCGGGCTCACCCTTGCCTGTGCAGCACTAGAACCAAGGATAAAGCGCGCAGCCCCGCTTTTCCCCTTCCTTTGCGATTATTTAAGGGTGTGGAATATGGACTTGGATATAGCCGCTTACGAAGAGCTGCGCACATTCTTCAGAAATTTTGATCCCAGGCACCAAAGAAAAGAGGAAATCTTTACAACGCTGGGTTATATAGATAACCAGCATCTGGCAAAGCGCATAAAGGCAGAGGTGCTTATGCTCACCGGTCTTATGGATACCATCTGCCCGCCCTCCACGCAGTTTGCAGCCTTCAACAAGATAACCTCAAAGAAGAACGTGCTCATCTACCCGGACTTTGGGCATGAGGGCCTGCCGGGCGCAAGCGATTCCATTATGGATTTCATGTGCGGGATGTAGCGGCGTGTAAATTGGATACGCCGTTCGCATAGCAAGACGCCGCAACCCTGGGGCGATACTTCGGTCGCAGAGCCAAAGGCGCCGCTGCCGAAGCACATGTAGATAA
>CALNCU010000131.1 GCA_937875395.1 uncultured Armatimonadota bacterium
GTGCACCCATGGGATTGCGCACCGGCTTGTCACAGAGATAATAGATGAACTTGACGTAATGGATCATACGGTGGCCGTCTGCCCTGTAGGGTGTGCCGTCTTTATGTATGAATATTTGGAATGCGATACAATAGAAGCTGCGCACGGGCGCGCACCGGCCGTGGCAACGGGAGTAAAACGCTGTCTGCCGGATAGAGTGGTCTTTACCTACCAGGGCGATGGAGACCTTGCCGCCATAGGTACAGCAGAAATAGTACACGCTGCTACCCGCGGAGAGAACATAAGCGTAATCTTTATCAACAACGCAATATACGGCATGACAGGGGGGCAGATGGCGCCCACCACCATGCTTGGACAGCACAGCACAACCACCCCCGGCGGGCGGCAGCAGGCGCGGGCCGGATACCCAATAAAGGTCTGCGAGCTGCTCTCTTCTCTTGAGGGTGTAACTTATGCGGCAAGGGTGTCCCTTACCAGCCCGGCAAACGTTGTGAAGGCCAGAAAATCAATAAAAACGGCTTTCCAGCGGCAGATTGACCGCAAGGGGCTGTCCATTGTTGAAATCTTATCCACATGCCCCACAAACTGGGGGATGACCCCGCTTGATGCAATGGCGCATATAGATAAGAACATGTCTCTCTACTATCCGCTTGGAGTATTTAAGGAATAGTGGCCCGGTTCTCTGGAGGAATGCTATGCAAGAAGAAATAATAATGGCCGGAACAGGCGGCCAGGGTATAATGATTATGGGCCAGCTTCTGGCTCACGCCGCACTTCTTGAAGGACGGAATGTGGTGTGGCTTCCATCTTACGGCCCGGAGGCCAGAGGCGGAACGGCAGACTGCACCGTAATGGTATCTGAAGAGGAGATAGGTTCTCCGGTATCCGCCAACCCCAATACGTTAATAGGCATGCACCAGTTACTGTTTGACAGGTTCCAGCCGGATGTTAAGCCGGATGGGCTGCTTATGGTAAATACATCGCTTATAGAGGGATGCGCATTAGGGGACGATTGCAAAGTCCTCTCCATCCCTGCAAATGAAGTGGCGGAATCCCATATGGGAAGCGTAAGAGTTGCCAATATGGTGATGCTTGGCGCATACGTTGCCGCATCGGGGGTTGTATCTATGGAATCCGTTATTGCGGCGCTCCCGGAGGTGCTTCCTCCGCACCGGCACAAGTTCATCTCCTTAAACGATAAAGCATTAAGAAAAGGCGCAGAGTTTGCAAATTTAGATTAAGAACGGGCAGGCATGACTTGTACTGTTAGCAAAAAATTCTCCGGCTGCCTTGCAAAGTGGATAATAAGGAGCGGTGCATTACTTTATGCGCTATCCCTTGCCTGCATCATAGCGCTTCAGTACCGAATGCCGGATAATATGTTCTCTTGCTGGGGTATGCATCCTGAGAGCGTGCGCTTTTTTGAGAGCATGCTCCTGGGTTGGCATCCCCCGCAGCTCTCTTCAAATGTTTTCTCCACTTACTTAATCTTCTGCCTGCTTGCAATCTGGGCGGGGTACGGGCTTTTACTCTACTCTATGCTGCGCGGATTTACGCCAAAAATACATGTGCTGGTTGGTATTGTTGCTCTGTGCGCTCTTGCCGTTGCATTTCTCTGGCCCGTTTCTTTATCTTTTGATCCGTATGCCTATGTTGCTACCGGACGCTTAAAGATTTTTCACGGATTAAACCCTTACATGTATCCGGGCAACTATGTGGCAAAGCTGCATGATGAGGTTGCCAGGTTTGAATGCGGCGCAATCCCCACTCCGTACGGACCTGTATGGACTGCGCTCAGCATGGCGGTAGTGTGGCTCCTGAAGGGGTCGGGTGTATGGTGGCAGGTGGTCGCCATGAAGCTTATTGCCGCTGCCGCGCTTATTGCGGCGGCACTTTCCGGCAGATGGATTGCAGAGAAGGTGCGTCCGGGTATGGGGGCGGTAAGTTTATTGGCCATAGGTCTAAACCCACTGCTTCTGATTGAAGGCCCCGGTAACGGTCACAATGACCTGTTTATGATTGCTGTTTTTATGGTTGCGATAATCTTTTTGTTAAAAAAGAGATTTGTTGCGGGAGCCTTGTTTCTGGGAATATCCATTGGTGTAAAATTTGTAACGGTGGTTGCACTTCCATGGTTGATCTGGGAATATTGCCGCGGAACAGGTATTAAAAAGGGTGTTTCAAGGGCTGCTGCAATGTGCCTGGCGGTGATTGTTCCATCCTTAATCTGCTATCTTCTTTTTTGGGATGTGTCATCCCTTGGCTCAAAGGTATGGAGCCAGGCGGCATGGTGCTTCTCCGGATGCCGGACTGTAGCCATGCATGATAGAGGAACATCTGTCAACTTATCATATATTGTAGCAAAGCATGCCCCCTTAATACTTATGTATGCCGTGCTCTCCATATGGTGTTTTCTGGGCAAAAGACGCATGCGGTGGCTGACATCCTGGGTTATAATATCTGTGGCGCTGGTCTTTACCATTACAAGGTGCCCCTTTCCCTGGTATATATCATGGGCTCTTGTTCCGGCTCTGGTTGAATGGGGCGGCAACCGGCGGATGCTATCGTGGATGTGCATGGGTATTGGCGCCATCTTGATGATCTTCTATGCAGTGCCTGGTTGAACCAGCCTTGACGCCTCCCGGTAGATGCTGTTGTAGGGTTCGTCTGAAAGGCTGCTTACGCAAACGCCTTCACCGCTTCCGGCAGCATGGATAAACCGGCCCCCGCCCGTTGCAATTCCAACGTGGCTTATTCTGCGGGTGCTGTTCTCCCTTGTGAAAAAGACCAAATCTCCTGCTGCTATATCCTCTTTTGCTACAGGATGGAACTTGGAATCCTCCGCCTGCATCCAGGCATCGCGGCCAAGTTCTATCCCATGCAGCCGGAACACAAGCTGGGTGAGCCCTGAGCAGTCTATGCCGAACGGGGTGCTCCCTCCCCAAAGGTACGGAGTGCCCATAAACCTTTGCGCTTCTCTTACTATGTCTTCCCCGGAGGTATGCCCCGGCGCGGGCCTTTTGCTGCAGATGGATTCTTCAGAGACCCATAATTCTCTTCCATCTGGTGTGCGTGCGCAGATAAAACCGTCCTTGCGTTCTATCTCTGCAATCCTTGTTGTAATAACCATTCTTGTAAGAGCAGGGGAGTCTGCATGTGGGTAAATAAGGGCATCCGCAAACAGGCTGGTCACAAACAGCGGAAGGTTGGGATTAAACTCTTCAGCACATATCCAGCAAGATTTCACCCATCCGGCATAACCGTCAGCCGTCTCTATCTTGGCCCAGGGGTCACAGCTTTCCAGGATAACAGCCGAATGTCCCATAACCGCCTGGCTTACCATCTCCGAGTCGGTGGATGGCCCGGCATAGATATTTGCAACATTTTTAGCAATTGAACATAAAACCGGCATAAATCTCCCCCATGCGGACGTAAGTATATGCAGTATATCAAGAAGAGCTGTGCCAATCAATGCAACTCCCCCGCGAATGACTTCCAAAATACGGAAGCCGGGTGGGGTAGACTAATATAAAAGAGGGTATTGGTAAGTGAACAACAGCGATCCAGCCAAGTATTCCAGATATGCAATAATTACAAGGAGATTTTAAAATGTGGAGAGAATTTAAGGACTTCATAACCAGGGGCAACGTCATTGACCTGGCAATAGCCTTTATCCTTGGATTAGCATTCGGCAGGATTATCACATCGTTCGTTAACGATGTTTTGATGCCGCCAATAGGCCTGCTGCTGGGAAGAGTGGATTTCTCTAACCTGTTCATCAATCTATCAGGGAAGGCTTATCCTACGCTGGCTGCGGCAAGAGCTGCCGGCGCGCCTGTAATTGCCTATGGATTGTTCATAAACACAATAATCGAGTTTCTGATAGTTGCATTTGCGCTCTATTTAATCATCCACCAGGTGAACAGGTTCAGAACCGTAGAAGCGCCGCCAAAGACATGTCCTTACTGCTTCTCAAAGATTCCGGCGGCGGCGACACGTTGTCCTGAATGCACATCTGAACTAACCGGACCCAAGGCAGGTTAGGGTTTACAGTTTTTGCAAGGCGTATAGCCGCGTTTGGCAGCATCGGTTTTGCTTATAGGTATCCGGCTGCGCAAGAGGGATCTGCAGCCGTCTGCATGGTATTTGCGCCCCGTTTTGGTGATGTATACGGTTACATCTGCGGCATAGGTTGCAACAGGGCGGCAGGTAATTAAGCTTGCGCATGCTGCCGTAAAAACAAAAAGCATTAAAAATACAGCACATCGTTTCATGGCATTTGCTCCAATAATATTAGATATTTTTGTTCGCACATAGCTTTTACATGCTATTATAGCAAAATCTAGAGCGCTTGCCTACCATTGAATAATATTCTAACCTGGCAAGTTGGCAATAAATCTAAAATAATCTCTTTTTCAAATGATTTGCTGCCATGGCAATGTATTTTTGGTTTGCATAGCAGCCACCACAATGTTATAATTATACGCGAAAAGTAGCAGGGCTCCCGGCATTAGCCGGGCTGAATCAGCTTGGATTTCACTTTATCCGGCGCCTGCTAAATCTGCATAAGGATGCCTTTATGAAACTTAGCAAATCCGAAGTGGAGCATGTAGCCAAACTTGCCAGACTGGAATTATCTGCAGAAGAGGCAGACCGTCTTACCACGCACTTAAACGGCATAATGGCTCACTTTGAAAAGCTGCAGCAGCTTGATACAGAAGGTGTTGCGCCCACATCGCACGTTATCCCTATGCAGAATGTATTCAGGGAAGATGTTACCGGCCCGTGCCTTACTGCGGAAGAGGCACTGGCAAACGCCCCTGAATCTTCTGACGGTTATTTTGTTGTCCCACAGATAGTGGAAGTATAATCAGATTCGCTTTGAGAGGTAATAATTTGGAGCTCAGTACGCGGACAGCCCATGAACTTCACAACATGCTTGTGAAGAAGGAAGTAAGCTCCCGGGAGATTACGGAAGCAGTATTAGGCCGAATAGAGCAGGTGGAGGGCCAGGTCTCTGCTTATATTACGGTTACGGCAGATGCAGCGCTTGCGGCGGCGGATGCGGCAGATGAATCCTTTGCAAAAGGGGATGCCCCCGGCCTGCTTACCGGAATCCCGGTTGCCTTAAAAGACAACCTGTGCACAAAGGGCGTAAAAACCACATGCGCATCTAAAATTCTCAAGAATTTTGTTCCGCCCTATAACGCCACCGCTATTGATAAATTGGCCAATATGCATGCGGTGCCCATAGGCAAGTCCAACCTGGACGAGTTTGCAATGGGGTCCTCAACTGAAAACTCTATATTCTACCCCACAAAGAACCCGTGGAACCTTTCCTGTGTTCCCGGCGGTTCCAGCGGCGGGGCGGCGGCGGCGGTGGCTGCAGATGAGGCCATTGTTGCGCTTGGGTCGGATACGGGCGGGTCCATCAGGCAGCCAGCATCCTTCTGCGGAGTAGTGGGAATGAAACCCACCAGCGGGCGAGTCTCCAGGTACGGGCTTATTGCATTTGCATCATCCCTGGATCAGATAGGCCCGCTTACCAAAGATGTTACGGACTGCGCCATGGTGCTTCAATCCATATCCGGCAAAGACCCAATGGATTCCATATGTGCAGATGTCCCCGTACCGGACTATTTAGCCGCCCTCAAAGACGATGTGAAAGGGCTGAAAATAGGCGTACCCAAAGAGTTCTTTGTCCAAGGCATAGATTCAGATGTCTCTGCGGCTGTATGGAAGGCCGTTGAACTATTAAAATCCCTTGGCGCAGAGTGCGGCGAGCACTCCATGCCCGTAATGGAATACACCCTGCCCGCCTACTACATACTTGCGCCATCAGAGGCCAGTTCCAACCTTGCCCGGCATGACGGGGTTCGCTACGGATTCCGGAGCGCGCAGGCAACAGATGTTGATTCCATGTTCCAGAAAACACGCGAAGAAGGGTTCGGCCCGGAGGTAAAGCAGCGCATAATGATAGGCACATACGCCTTAAGCGCCGGATACTATGATGCCTACTACCGCAAAGCCCAGCAGGTGAGAACCCTTGTACGCCAGTCATTTGAAGAGGCGTATAGCAAGTTTGACGTACTTATAACCCCCACCACGCCCACGGTGGCGTTTGGGCTTGGGGAGAGAAGCGGCAACCCACTTGAAATGAAGCTGACGGATGTGTGCACCATTCCGGCAAGCCTGTCCGGAATTCCGGCAATATCCATAACTTGCGGTTACAAAAACAACCTCCCCATAGGGCTTCAGATTATGGGCAAGCACTTTGATGAGGAAACGTTGCTCCGTGTAGCATATACCTTTGAACAGAATACCAGTTTCCACAAAAACAGACCGGCGCTGGGGAGGGAGTAGGATGACGGAATACGAGCCAGTCATAGGCATAGAAGTACATGCCGAACTGTTAACCAACAGCAAAATGTTCTGCAGCTGTCCTGTAGAGTTTGGCGGCGAACCGAATACCCGCACATGTCCCGTGTGCCTGGGCCTTCCGGGCTCGCTCCCGGTACCAAACAGAAGGGCGATAGAGTTTGTTATCCGCGCATCGCTGGCGCTAAACTGTGAAGTAAAAGAGTACAGCGATTTCTACAGAAAAAACTACTTCTACCCGGACCTGCCAAAAAACTATCAGATATCCCAGTATGATAACCCAATAGGCAGAAACGGCTGGATAGATATTACTGTGGACGGCACTGTAAAGAGGATAGGCATCCGCAGAGTGCATATAGAAGAAGACGCCGGCAAACTGATACATGCCAGCGTGGGCAATGAAAGCCTTGTAGATTACAACAGAGGCGGCCTGGCCCTCATGGAGATTGTGACTGAGGCGGATATACGCTCGGCAGAAGAAGCCAGGGAGTACCTGGTAAACCTGCGCGCCATCCTTACCTACATAGGCGTAACAAACGGCAAGATGGAGGAGGGCACCTTAAGATGCGAACCCAACATCTCCGTTCGCCCCAAGGGTACAGAGAAGTTTGGCACAAAGACGGAGCTAAAGAACCTTAACTCCTTCCGGGCCGTTTACCGGGGAGTGGAGTATGAGGTAAAGCGCCAGGTAGAGGCCCTGCAGAGCGGCGGCCGCATAATACAGGAGACCCGCCGCTGGGATGATGACAGGGGCATCACCATAGCCATGCGCACAAAGGAAATGGAGCAGGAATACCGCTACTTCCCGGACCCGGACCTTGTCCCCATGAACTTTAGCGCCGGGTTGATAGAAGAACAGAGAAGCCTCCTGCCGGAACTTCCCCAGGCACGCAAAGAGCGTTTTATGAAGGAATTTGACCTGTCCGCCGCAGATGCAGAGATGCTTACTTCTACCCGGGCAATGGCGGATTACTATGAAGAAGCGGTTGGCGCATACCCGGATTACAAAGGCATAAGCAACTGGATAATGGGGGATTTCACCCGCATGCTCAACTCTGCAGGCATAGAGATAGATGCCTCAAAGGTGAAGCCGGTCGATCTTGCCGGGCTCCTTAAAATGATTGCAGATAACGTAATAAGCGGAAAGATGGCAAAAACGGTCTTTGAGGAGATGTTCAATACGGGCGCATCCCCCAAAGAGATAGTTAAATCAAGGGGCATGGTACAAGTCTCAAGCGAGACGGAACTCTACCCCATAATAGACCAGGTTATATCAGAAAACCCCCGCATAGTTCAAGATTTTCTTGGCGGCAAAGAGAAGTCCTTCGGTTTCCTTGTGGGCCAGATAATGAAGTACACCCAGGGCAGAGGGAACCCGCAGGCGGTGAACCAACTGCTCAGAAAACGACTTTCAGAGACCAAGGGATAGGAGCCTTACTTGTACGAGCTGACTGTAGAGGCGCAGTTTGATGCTGCGCACAATCTGCGAAGATATAACGGGCCCTGCGAAAGCCTGCACGGGCACACTTATAAGGTGCACGTATCATACGCAGGCGCAGAATTAAACGACCTGGGGATGCTTGTAGACTTTAAACTGCTCAAAAATACCCTCGCGGACGTTGTGGGGTACATGGATCATAAGTACCTGAACGAACTGCCGGAGTTTAAAGAGAATAACCCAACCGCAGAGCATATAGCCCGCCTTATCTTTGATCGTATGCGCAATGCGCTTGGAGGCGGCATAAGCAAGGTCGCCGTGTGGGAGACTCCAACCGCCTGCGCCACGTACACAGATTAATTTTTGGCCCCTGACGGATTTTTACGCAAAAACCTGGAAGGATGCTTTGGCTGTAAGATTCTAATATGCCGGGGGCATTCCCATCGCCAAAATTTTTTGAGCCTTCGCAAATAATAGCAATTCATCACTTATTCATTCATCTAAGGAGTATTTTTAATTGGATTTATCGGATATTGGATTTCAGTTTGCTATTGGAGTTACGGCCCTCACCATTATGAACTACGTTCTATTTGATAATAGCCTGCTCATCTCTGCCGGAGCCTCCGTTGCAATGATGGTAAGCTTTCTTGCTGGAAGAATAGGCGTAAAGCTTATAAGGCGCAGGCTTGCAAGAAGGATGGCAAATGACTAGCACGGGCAACCTGTGCGAAATCTTCTCCGGGATACAGGGGGAGGGGCTTTACGCGGGCTGCCGCCAGGTATTTATCCGCCTTTACGGGTGCAACCTGGCATGCAGGTATTGCGATACCGGATACGCCCATAATGCGGCGGATACGTACCGTGTAGAACGCTCTTCTGGCAGGCGAAACTTTGCTTTGGGTGCAAACCCCGCCTCTGCGCAGGATGTAGTCTCTGCCGCAACCATGCTCTTTGCAGGCAAGGGTGCACACCATTCCATCTCTATCACGGGAGGAGAGCCGCTCTTCCAGCATAAGTTTGTGCGGGAAATCTGCATGGGATTAAAGGCTGGCGGGCAGACCACCTTTCTGGAGACCAACGGCACGCTTTTAGGGGAACTTGAACAGGTGATTGATTATGTAGACATAATCAGCATGGATATAAAACTTCCCAGCGTAACCGGCGCAGAGAGCCTGCTGCCTCTTCATAGAGAGTTTCTTAAGGCTGCACGGCAGCGTAAGGCCTACGTTAAAACCGTTGTTGCGCAGGGCACTACAGACAGGGAGCTTCTGGATGTGCTTGAGGTTATGGAGAGTATTGCTCCCTCCATTCCATTGGTAATACAGCCGGCAACACCGGTTGGCGGAGTGCTTGCGCCAAAAGCAGAACAACTGCTCCTCTGGCAGGAGATGTGCATGGCCCGCCTTTCCGATGTACGAGTAATACCGCAGTGTCATAAAATTATGGGGCAGATGTAGCACTCTTTGGGGATAATACCTCGGTTGCAGAGTGCGAAGCAAGGAGCATCACCCCCTATGCGATACTTGTATGCAATGTTTCTGATTAAGGGCAGACGCGATAATCTTAAGCCTGCTTTCACCTGTTTCATTGCGAAGTTTCAGTAGTTCACGAATTAATGCATCAACTATAGTATTTAATGTTTCCGCAGAAGTAACTATACTTTTGCGGAAGTTGGCATCTGTTTTGCCAAGCCTGATAACCTCTTTGAGTGTAACTTCTTCTTCAATTCCATCATTATCATGTACGTATTTCAAAGTTTTGGGGTTAAGTACCAGGCATGCAATTTCTTGACATAGCCTTCTTTAATAGCATCGAACACAGGAAATGTATACACAATGCAGGGGAGTATGGATATGATTCCGTACTCCCCTTTAGTATGCAATTCATTCGGCAAGGGGATGTATCTCTACTGCTTTTCTGAGGGATGTCATATCCGTTATTCAAGAGCACGGCTGTACCCCGGATTGAATAACAGAGGGTGGTAAAAGAGGGAATTTGTTTCTTGCATACAATATACCGGGGCGGCCCTTGCAAGCCGCCCCGGTATGGATTTTACTTCTTCTCCAGTTCCAGTGTCCTGGTGGGTATATCGCATACCTCTGATGGGCCGAAGTACTGGATGGGGCCGGGGAATACATACTCGTCGCCAATCGCCCAGGCCTTGCGGTTATTTGCAAAGCCTGCAAAGGGCGCGCCGTCAAGATCAACAAGAGCCTTCTTTATAACGGGAGTGCTTTTGCCCTTGCGAATTTCCATGTTGAGCATCATGGTTACGGGTATGCCGCCTGCAACCCATTCATCGGAGCTCTTTGTCAGGTTCTGGACGTTTGCTGTGTAGCCGGTTAGCCCTGCGCGTACAAGCTGTGCCGCCGCATATCCAAGGGAGTAGGTGTAGTCTGCATCAAAGTTGGACGGGGTGGCGCAGCGTCCCTCATACCCAAAGAAGTGGGAGAGCGCGCTGAACTTGACATTATCTTTTCCATGTGCCTTGCGGAACCGTATTTTATCTGATACAAGGTCTATAAGCAGGCGCTCCGTCTCCACCTGGGAGAGCGGCACGTTTCCGTGGCTGTCGCGGGTGAGCAGCACTTCTTGGATGGCTTCCGGCAGCGAGCCGTAAACCTTTGCGCTCTGGCTGGAGAGCTGGGTGGAGATATGCTGCAGGCGTTCCGAGTGATCCGGCAGGCTGCGGATGTATTCTTCATCTTTGCCAAGTATGGTGCTTAGCTCATCTATCATGGCCTTGATGTCTGAAATAAACTCCGGCAATCCCTCTGGTACAAGTAGGATTCCATAGTTCTTGCCCTGGTCTGCGCGGGCGCAGATTACATCACATATATAGTCTACAATCTCTTCAAGGGTGGTGCCCTTTTTCTCTATTTCTTCCGAGACAAGGGTGATGTTAGGGTGGGTTTCAAGCGCGCACTCAAGCGTTACATGGCTTGCCGCCCGTCCCATTAGCCGTACAAAGTGCCAGTATTTGACGGCGGATGTTGCGTCCCGGCAGATGTTGCCTATAAGCTCTGAATAGGTCTTGGACGCCGTATCAAAGCCGAACGATGCTTCTATGTATTGGTTCTTCATATCGCCGTCAATGGTCTTTGGCACGCCTGCCACCACGGTTTTGGAGCCTATGGCACGCAGGTGCTCGGCTAGAACCGCGGCGTTGGTGTTGGAATCGTCGCCGCCTATTATTACAAGGCCGTCCAATCCCATGGCTTCAAAGTTTGCGTTGCAGGCGGCAAGGTGTTCGGGCTTCTCTATTTTATCGCGCCCGCTCATAATCATATCAAAGCCGCCGGTGTTCCGGTACTCATCTATAATCTCTGCGGTCAGTTCTTTGTAGCAGCCCTTTATGGCGCCGCCGGGGCCCTTTAGAAAGCCGTAGAGGATGCTGTCCTTGTTGGCAGCCTTGAGCGCATCAAAGAGGCCGGCAATTACATTGTGCCCGCCGGGCGCCTGCCCGCCGGAGAGGACAACGCCAACTTTAAGCGCCCCTGTTGAAAGGTTCCCCTCGCCGGGGACTATGGTTGCAATGGGCTGGCCGTAGGTGTTGGGGAACAGATTTTTAATCTCTTGCTTATCTGTTGCCGGTTCCGTGGGGGCGCCGAGTTCAATCTTAATGCATCCGCTCTTTAGTGCCTTTGGCAGTTTGGGCTGGTAGGCAGCACGAGCTTTTTGTAGGGCAGATTTCTCCTTGCTCATATTATCAGTTCTTCCTCTTCTAATGGTTGATGAAGTCCTCCGGTGCGGAGGCATACTCATCTATTATAATAAATTTGGGCAGTTTATTGCAAAATCTTTGCCGGATGTTTAATATGGTATCCTATATGCCGGTTGAGGCGTGGCCGCCGCATACGGGAATGATGGCTCCGGTAATGTAACTTGCAAGGTCTGATGCAAGAAAGGCCGCCACATTTGCTATCTCCTGATCCGTGCCTCTGCGCCGGAGCGGTATGGAGGCCTCATACTCCGGGCGGCTCTCTGTGCCGTTCTCTCTGTCACGATCGCTCACAGTCCATCCGGGTGCTACCTGGTTTACGGTTATTCCGTATTCTCCCACTTCTTTTGCAAGGGTTCTCAGCACGCCGTCCATGCCGCGCTTTCCGGAGACATAGGCAGACTGGTTGGTGGGGCACAGAAGTGCGCATTCTGTATTGATGCCTATTACGCGCCCCCAGCCCCCATCTATCATGCCGGGTACAAAGGCCTTTGCCATTAGCACATTCTGCATTACACAGGAGCGAAACTGGCTTTCATAGTCGCCGGGGTCTTGATTTAGTATGGTAGTGCAATTGTATTGGATGATTGCGTTATTTACTATTATATGGGCCGGGCCGAGTTCTTGGTTTATACTGTTCTGCATCTGTTTAACGGAATCAGGATGGGTTACATCTGCCTGCACGGTGATGCACCTTCTCCCGGCGGCCCGCACTTCTTGCGCCAGTCTCTCCGCAGCATCTTTGTTTTTCAGGTAATGCACAGCAATATCTGCGCCGCAACCTGCCAGTGTGCGCACCATTACCCTGCCAAGCTGTCCCGTGGCGCCGGTGATAACGGCGGTTTTGCCGGTTAAATCTATTTTCAACATATCTGCAAAAAATCTCCTGTTTGCTGTAGAATACTAACTCTACAGTACAGTTTGTTTTTGCAGGTGAGATTTCCTGCATGTATTTTAAGCAGGACGTAGAGTACGTCAGCGGATTGAGAGCGTGGATACCGCTCTGCCTGTTATATCCGCCACCCGGACACCCGGATGGCGGCGGATTGCAGGCTACCTTGGGTTCCCGGTCTCTACCGGCATGTTGGGGTTGGAACTCCACTCCGTCCAGGAGCCTTCATATAGCCGAACCTTCTGAAAGCCCAGCATGTGCCGCATAACTGCATATTCCAGCGATGCTTCCCGGCTGGTGCCGCAGTAGAGAATAATATCCTCTGTGCCTTTAACACCCTTGTCCGTATATATCTTCCGTATCTGATCCAGCGGTTTAAACTTGTGCAGGTTGTTTGGGTCCATCAGGGTATGCCAGTCTATGTTTATTGCGCCCGGAATGTGTCCGCTTCTCATCCAGGACTTAGTCTCTCCCGCATATGCGGCGGGTGGGCGGGCATCTATTATAGTTACCCCGGGTTTCCCCATGGAGCGGTATACCTCATCCATTGTAATACTGATGGATGGGTTGTTTTTTACAGTAAGCTGCCCGTTCTGATATGTGGGATACTGTTGTGTTACAGGCGCCCCGGATGCCTTGTAATCACTCCAGCCGCCGTCCATAACCATAACGCGCGGATGCCCTATCCTCTCCAGCGTATAGGCTACCATGGTGGCCCCCAGCACCGCCGCCCCGTCCGAGTATACGACCACGGAATCATCATTGGTTACGCCGGCGCGCGCCAGAAGCGCTGCAAGCATATCGTTGGGCAGATATTGCACCGGAATGCCGTTTTGGGGGCCCCGGACTGTGTTATCTGCAAAGTTTACGGCGTTTGGCACATGCCCGGGGAAATAATCGGCCGGTTCGGAGCGTACATCAAGTATGCGGATGTTAGGGTCATTTGTATGCTGGGCTACCCATTGCGGGGTGACAATGGAGAACTGTTCATCCGCCAGCAGCGAGGATGCCGCTGCAAGCACAAGAGCCATGATAATCAAGAAATTATGTGACATGCGTGTTGCCTCCAATTGCGTTTGAATATCTTCTCATATCTACCACGCGCGGGCGCAAGGTTAAACTGCATCGCGGGCGTACGCAAAGCGCTCTCTGCCTGCGCAAGTTTTGGATGCTGCAACCTTGACTCCAAAGAGCGCTTTGCGTATACTTGTAGCAGATCAATACTAACTAATGAAATTGATGCCGAGGAGACTTGATTGAAGCTGAAGATCGGATTACCAAAGGGCAGCCTGCAAGAGGCTACGTTCACCATGTTCAAGAAAGCCGGCTGGGACTTTAAGGTTTGCAGCCGGTCTTATACGCCATCGTGCGATGATGATGAGATAGAGGCGCTTCTTGTGCGCCCCCAGGAGATACCCCGCTACGTAGAGGACGGCATTCTAGATGCCGGGCTTACAGGCAAAGACTGGATTACGGATTGCGGCGCCGATGTAGTAGAGGTGGCTGATCTGTCTTATAACAAGGTCACCACCCGCCCGCTTAAGGTTGTGGCGGCGGTTAAGGAAAACGCCCCCTATAACAGCGTAAAAGACCTGGACGGCAAGCGCATCTCTACGGAGTACGTAAACCTTACAAAACGATGGCTTGAAGAAAACGGAGTCTCCGCACAGGTAGAATTCTCATGGGGCGCCTGTGAGATGAAGGTTCCGGACCTTGCAGATGCCATTGTGGTAAACACGGAGACGGGCAGTTCCCTAAGAGCAAACAATCTTAGAATAATAGAGACAATTCTGGAATCTACGGCAAGGCTGATTTCAAACAAAGAATCATGGAAAGACGAGTGGAAGCGGAACAAAGTAGAAAACCTTTCTACTCTGCTCCTTGGCGCGCTTAATGCAGACCAGTTGGTGGGCCTTAAGATGAACGTTCCCAAGGATAGCCTTGCCAAGGTTATGTCCATACTTCCGGCGCTTAAGAACCCCACGCTCTCCCCGCTTGCAGATGAGGGCTGGGTTGCGGCAGAAATTATAGTGGAACAGAAGGTAGCCCGCGACCTTATCCCCAAGCTGCACCGCGCGGGTGCAGAGGGTTTGGTTGAATATCCGCTGAATAAGGTGATCTTCTAGCAGAGCCCTTCGGCAGATAAGCACAGGGGCAATACATATGCAATGCAGATACTGCAATACAATAAACCAGGCCAACAGTAAGTTTTGCAAAGAGTGCGGACAGAGACTGGAGGCGCTTAATCCCGCCCCCATAGAGGCCGCATCAGATGAGCACGTTAAAGTAGGCGAGCTTATCTATGCATCTTACAAATACAAGGAATCCGGGAAGCTGGATGATGCCGCTCTTGCCTGCCAGGGAGCGCTGGCCTTAAACGAAGGAAGCGCCTCTGCGCATGCCTTGCTCGGTTCCATATATGAGCTTAAAGGGGATATCCCGGCCGCTATAAAAGAGTACGAGATTGTGCTCTCCATAACTCCGGACAGCATTGCCGACCGAAAGATTCTGGAGGGGCTTAAGTCCATGCAAATGGGGCGCACCTCTTTGCATGGCGCCGGAACCTCCCGGCTGCTAAATGTATCCGGCTGGAAGAAGTTGGCAAGGCCCTATATGCCGTTTGCGGCGGCCTTTGCCGGGTTCTTCTTAGTCCTTGCCGTGGGATTGCTCACCCTCCGTAATACCGGCGGAAATGTTGAGCCCCAAGGTGGCACGGCATCTTTGCAGGCGCCGGTTCAAACAAACGTTGTGCAGCCAAATTTAGCCGTACCGGCAGATGTATCGGCAGGGCAGGGGGACGCATCCCAGCCCCAAATGCCCGCTCCCGCTATGAGCGCAGAATCTCGGAATCCCGCGGCTCCTGCGGCGCAGCATGCGCCTGCACCGGCACCCTTGGAGGCGGCCAAGCCCAGGGGAGTAGCCCCCGTGCCGGTTCCAAAGATTCCAAGGAGCATCCTTCCCATTATAGGGGAGGCCAAGCCCGCCGGGGAGCGTCCGGCAATTGTGCCTGTCCTGCCCAATGTATCGCATAAAGAGGCATCTGATTCTCCGGTTATCACTTTTATAGATGAGCCGGTTAAACCGCAGCGTTCATCCGGTTCTGTTGTTATAACGCCGGTGATTACCCCGGTTGAGCCGCGGGATAAGCAGCCCGCCCCCGCTTCCGTAATAACGCCGGTAATAACTCCGGCCCCGTCACGCTCTACAAAGTGGGTGCCGCGGGGCAGCCCGGAGCAGCAGGCAATACAGTACCAGAAAGCCGGTCAGTATAAAGAGGCAATAGCTTCCTGGAAACAGGCATTGGGCAGCGGTTCAGATTCCGGCCGGGTGCAGCAGCAGATAGGCCTCTGTTACCAGAAGCTCGGCAGGCACAGCGACGCCGTGGAAAGCTACAAGCGGGCCATCAATATCTATAAAGATCAGCAGGCCGATGGTCGGAACCCAAACGATGTTCAAAGAAACATAAGATCGTGTGAGGCAGCCATCAAGATCAGTTCGCCGTAAGGGGGCAATAAGTGAAGAGACTTCTCCTTGCAATGCTCTCTGTTCTGCTTTTTGTTTCGACCGCAACCTTTGCGGCCGATGCGCCGTCCGTCAACCTCCCTATTGTTATGGTCTTTGCCTGTCCGCTTGATGGCAAAGCGGGCGCCACAGACCCGGATATACTGGAAGCCGCTACCGGGCTTATGCGGGGGATGTCCAGGGTGGACTCCCTGGGATTCAGCCCCAAGCTGCCGGATGTAGCCCGCGCCGTGCTTGAGGGCCGGATTTCCAGGGATAAGGTTGAAAACGTAGCCTCTCCGCAAGACGCGGCAGAGATTGCCGGTGTACTTAAGGTTGATTATATACTTTGCGTGCAGGGGTCTGCATCCGGGAACAGCGTAAGCGTAAGCCTTGAGATGAGGCGCTGCGCAGGGGATGGCCGCTGGGTGGCATCTTCCGGGAGCAGTATCCCGGAGGTTGTGGGGGCAAATGCAGCGGCAAACAGGATAAATGCCATTGTTACTGCCACAAGCACGGCGGTGTCGCAGATAATAATTCAGGCACTCGGGCAGGATGCGCTTGTCTCTCCGCTTGCAAAGGGGAATGAACAGCCGGCTCGTGTTCCATCCGCCGGTAAAACGCACAATATTGATGCAGAGTTTGACGGATTTCTAAAACAGGCGGATGATTATATTGCCGCAAAGGATATGCCCAATGCAGTAATGGCCCTAAGGTGGGCAATCAACCTTAAACCGGATAAATTAGGCCCGCGGATAAAGCTTGCAGAGGTCTACTCACATATGGGATTGGTACAGCGGGCGCTTGATGAATGCGGGCGGGCGCTGATCTTCAACCCAAACGACCTGCCTGTGCATAACATGCTTGCCAGGCTCTATCTTGCAAACGGCGCCGTCTCAAGGGCGGCCGATGAGTGCCGGATAATTCTAAAGATAGACCCAAAAAATTCAGATGCGCTGGTGAACATGGGGGATATTCAGTGGAACCAGCGCAAGCCGGACGATGCGTTAAAGTTATACCTTGAAGCATCCGCCCATGCCCCGGAAAACCCGCATCCGCATGAGCGGCTGGAAAAATACTACTTCGCAAAGAAGCAGTACGGCCCTGCGCTCAGGCATGCGTTTCTTGCAAGGCAGCTTGCGGCGGGGAAGGGGCTTAGCACTGCTGCCCAGTACAAAGTACTTGCCCGCATGATTCAGGATGAATTTGCCATAGTCTTAGGCAGGCTGGATGCTGCAGATGCCGACTACCGCAAGAAGATTATAAACAGGGGAGATTACTACTCCGAATGCAAAGATGCAGATGCAAGGATAGATGCTCTTGCCGATATGATCTCTGCGGAATCCGGCCCTGCATACTTTAAAGAAATCCACTGGCATGGAGTTCTGGCAGTAAGCCTGCTCTCTCAGGCAACCGGAAACATGCTTGCATACTTTGAAACGGATAAAATAGAACGCAGGGATGAGGCAGACCTGCTTATAACTGAAGCCAAATCAGAGATGGGGCTGTATACAAAAGCCGTAAAAAAACTTTAGCAATGCCCGGATAATATTGTTTCAAGAAAGAATATTATATAATGGATGGAAACTCTCTGGGAAAGACTATAATTGCGGTGGGAGTTGCAATTGTTGTCTTTGGGTTGCTGGTGCTTGCGCTCTCCCGCCTCACCGGCGGAAGGGGCGCGCCGCTTCCGGGGGACATAGTTATCCGCAGGCCGGGTATGGTCTTTTACTTCCCAATAATAACGAGCCTGGTAGTGAGCCTTATTCTTTCGCTCTTGTTCTGGCTTGTATCAATAATTAGAAAATGAAGAATGAAATGAATATAAGCCAGTTTAACTACCACCTCCCGCCGGAACGTATTGCGCAGGAGCCGCTTAAAGACAGAGACAAGTCCAGTCTCCTGCTGCTGCACAGAGAGAGCGGAGAGATAGAACACCGCCGTTTTTACCAGATATTAGACTATCTGGAGCCGGGCGATCTCCTGGTGATGAATAACACCAGGGTATCCGCCAAGCGACTCTTTGGCAAGAAGGCTACCGGCGCCAGGGTGGAGGCCCTTTTAATAGAGAACACGGGCGGCAATATATGGAACGCCTACGTAAAGCCGGGCAGGCGCATAGATATAGGCGCAGAAATCTTCTTTGATAACGGACTTACCGCCCGCGTAACGGCCCGTACAGAGGCCGGCGGCAGGGCTCTGGATTTTGGGCCGGGAGAGGAGATTGCAGAGAAGATACAGATGCAGGGGCTGGTTCCGCTCCCGCCCTACATACACACCGTGCTAAAGGAAAAAGAGAGATACCAGACCGTATATGCAAAAAGGCCGGGTTCTGCGGCGGCGCCCACAGCCGGGTTCCATTTTACGCCGGAAATCTTCCGCAAGCTTAAAGAGAACGGCGTGCAAACGGCAGAGGTTACCTTAAACGTGGGGATAGCTACCTTCCGGCCGGTGCGTACAGAGAACATAGCAGACCATGAAATGCACACGGAACACATCTCCATCACCCCGGAGGCCGCCGATATTATAAACAGCGCCAGGGGGCGGATAATCTCTGTGGGCACTACCACTGCAAGGGTGCTGGAGAGCGCCGCCGTTGCAAAGAGGCAGGTGGCTCCGGTTGATATGGAGACCAATCTCTTTATCACCCCCGGCTACGATTTTAAGATAATAGACGGACTTATTACAAATTTTCATATGCCGAAGTCTACCCTGCTTATACTGGTTTCGGCCTTTGCCGGGCGGGAGAATATACTCCATGCCTACAACCAGGCCGCGGAGCGCGGATATAGGTTTCTAAGCTTCGGCGACGCCATGTTTATAATCTAAAAAGGCAGGGCAAAGCAGTGGCGTGTAAACTTGAATATGTCCTGGATATTTCCGTCGCAGGCGTTGCCCTGTTTGAACTTGCAAATCCAAATTTAGAGAGCACTTCACCAAAAAAGTTGTGATGCTTAACAATGCTTCGGCAGCGGCGTGCTTTGCACTTTGCGACCGAAGTATCTTCTGCCATAGTTAGTTTGGTGAGCTACTGGGGATAGAGATGGAGATTACGGTGGGCAGCGGATACGTGCTTTCCCGGAACGCCGTTTACGCAAAGAGCCTGCTCGCAAGAATCCGGGGCCTTATAAGTCATAGGCCGCTTTCAGACGGAGAGGCGCTTGTAATACCGGCGTGCAGGCAGGTGCATACCTTTTTTATGCGTTTCTCCATAGATATAGTCTTTGTAAACAGGGACGGGCGCATAGTGGGAATTGAGGGGGAACTTCCGCCCTTCTCCTTCTCCGGCTACCACCGGAAGGCTTATTTTGCCGTGGAACTCCCCGCCGGTGCAGCCAGGCGCGCGGGCCTTGAAGTGGGCGGAATGCTTCTTTTTAAGGATGGCAAATAGTTGAACGTAGGCATTTTTACAGAGAGCTTTGAGCCAGTTACAAACGGCGTTTCTGTGTCTGTAACAACGCTTCGCACAGAGCTTCAGGCCCTTGGGCACAAGGTCTATGTCTTTGCCCCTGCCTACAGGGGGATGAAATGCAACGAAGATGGTGTAATACGCTTCCCGTCTGTGCATACTCCCTTTGCGCCGGACTATCCGCTTGCAATGCCGTATCTCTCTAAACTGAAAAAGAGGGTTTCAATGCTTAACCTCTCTGTTATACATACCCAGACTCCGTTCGCCCTGGGATGGCTGGGGCAGTATCTTGGCAAAAGGCTTGGAATACCGGTGATATCCACAAATCACACCCGGTATACGGAATACGTACACTATGTTCCGCTTATCCCAAAATCCATCTCTCGCGCGTTTTTAGTGGGCATGATGCGTACGTACTATAACCGTTGCACCGGAGTTGTAGTGCCTACAAATCCGGTGGGTGAGCTCCTCCGGGAGTTTGGCATTAAAACGCCTATCTACGTTATTCCTACGGGCGTCACCATACGTACCGCAAGAGACCCTCAAATACGTAAAAAGATCAGGGAAGAGTTTGGAATCCCAAAAGATTCCCGCACGCTTATATACGTGGGACGCTTGGCTGCAGAAAAAAACCTGAAGCTGCTCTTTGCCGCCTTCCAAAGGCTTGCCAGGGAGCATCAGGATATCCGCCTCCTCATAGTTGGGGGAGGCCCCGGCGAGCCGGCATGCCGTCGTATGGCTGCAGATACCGGCTATGCATCAAGGGTATCCTTTACCGGGATGGTATCTCGCAATGATATTGCCGGCTACTACTCTGCGGGCGATATCTTTACGTTTCCATCCACCACGGAGACCCAGGGAATTGTGCTCTGTGAGGCCCTGGGAGCCGGATTGCCGTGCGTGGCC
>CALNCU010000132.1 GCA_937875395.1 uncultured Armatimonadota bacterium
CACCGGAACCCAGACGTCATGCTTAGCCAGTGCGGCAATACCTGCCTCAACAAGGGCCGTCACCTCAAGGGTCTGCTCTCTGGGTACCACGGATTTCTTTGTCTCAAAGAAGGCCAGCATTGCGTCCACGAACCTTTGGAAGAAGTCCGGCATGTCGTTGATATTGAGCACCTTATCTTGCCCGTATGATATGCTAAGGGCGAACTGGCTGTTGTACTCCCAGTTGGCGGCAGCACGCCTGCCATCGCCGTAGTCTATAGTCATAAGCTCCCAGCTGCCATTACCGCACTGCATAATACGCTTGGCGCCCATGCCCATGGTCATAGCAATCATCTCTAGCTGGTGGATACAGTAGACCTTAAACGACATTCCGCCACCCCTTGCAGACGCAAATTTTACCTGCTCCGTACCTATCTCCTTCAGAGCATTATCTAAGTGAGAGCCAAACCGGAGTGCAGATGAAGACATGAGTGGAGTGCCGTATTTATCTGCCTTGGCAAAGAGCCTCTTCGCAACCTTAAGCGACGGAGCAAAGGGCTTGTCTATGTAGACCGGCTTACCGCTCTTTAGTGGCAGGTCCGCCAGGTCTTCATGACGCTCGGAGTTATTCGGGGAGAGCACTACAATGCAATCGCACTCTTCTACTACCTGCTCTATGCTCTCGGCCTTGCCAATGCCCATCTCGCGGCACCATGCATCAAGAGGTCTCTTCCCCTCAGGCGTGATCTCCTCCCAGGCAAGCGCAACTTCAAACTTGTCCTTGTATGCGCCCTCGCTTATCATCCTGGGATAGTTGTTGGAATGCCACTCGTCTATATAGTAATCTATAAACCCTATCTTCTTTTTCACAGTGTTCGCCTCTCTTTCCCCACGCCGTCCGGTGCGGTTACGGCAAGTTTTGAGCCTAAAGTTCTACCACTTGCTGTGTTTTCGCCGATTCTATCATCGCAAGGCCCGCTATCAGGCTGTTGTAACCGTCCTGCAAACCGGCAGTCGGAGTTCCTTTGCCGCAGATTGCGCCGGTAAAGGACTTCATCTGTCGCAGGTGCCCGGATT
>CALNCU010000133.1 GCA_937875395.1 uncultured Armatimonadota bacterium
ATGCCCCATGCTTCGGCAGCGGCGTGCTTTGCACTCTGCGACCGAAGTATCGCCCCGGGGGTTGGTGTCCCATGCTTCGGCAGCGGCGTGCTTTGCACTCTGCGATCGAAGTATCGCCCCGGGGGTTGATGCCCCATGCTTCGGCAGCGGCGTGCTTTGCACTCTGCGACCGAAGTATCGCCCTGTGGGTTGATGCCCCATGCTTCGGCGGCGGCGTGCTTTGCACTCTGCGACCGAAGTATCGCCCCGGGGGTTGATGCCCCTTGCTTTGGCAGCGGAGGCAGGTGTTGGGGTGTTGATTAATGGGCGGCTCAATAAAAAAGGGCCCGGGTATATTTGCCCCGAGCCCTGATGCCGATATTAATCTAAGCCATGTCTGTTACAAACTGGGCAACCATGTCGCCCACCTGGGATGTGCTGTAGCCCATCTTTCCGGCGGAGAGGCTCTTTAGTTTCTCTCCGGTTACCTTGGCTATGGCCTTATCTATAAGGCCTGCCGCCTTGTCTTCGCCAAGGGTTTCCAGCAGCATTCCTGCCGCGCCTATGGCGGCCAGCGGATTTATTACGTTCATGCCGGTGTACTTGGGTGCGCTTCCGCCTATGGGCTCAAACATGGAGACACCTTCCGGGTTTATGTTGCCGCCCGCAGCTATACCCATGCCGCCCTGAGTCATGGCGCCAAGATCTGTTATTATATCGCCAAACATGTTGTCCGTTACAATAACATCAAACCATTCCGGGTTCTTTACCATCCACATGGTTGTGGCATCAACGTGTGCGTAGTCCGGCTTTATATCCGGGTATTCCTTTGCTACTTCGTAGAAGGTTCGCTCCCACAGGTCAAAGGCATAGGTGAGCACGTTGGTCTTGCCGCAGAGGGTGAGCTTTTTATCTTTGTTACGCTTCTTGGCATACTCAAAAGCATAACGTATGCAGCGCTCCACACCCTTCCGGGTATTGATGGATTCCTGTACGGCAACCTCATCCTTTGTGCCTTTTTTAAGGACTCCGCCTGCGCCTGTGTAAAGCCCTTCCGTATTCTCCCTTACTACCACGTAGTCTATATCTTCCGGCCCCTTGTCTTTTAAGGGAGTGTCTACGCCGGGGTAAAGCTTTACCGGTCGAAGGTTTATGTACTGGTCCAGCTCAAACCGAAGTTTAAGCAGGATGCCCTTCTCCAGTATGCCGGGCTTTACGTCCGGGTGGCCTATTGCACCCAGGTAGATGGCATTGTATGCGCGAAGCTCGTCTGCCGCGTTCTCTGGGAGTATCTCTCCGGTACGCAGGTACCTTTCGCCGCCAAAGTCGTATTCGCAAGTCTCGTACTTAAAGCCGGAGACCGCTGCTGCCGCCTCCATAACCTTAAGCCCTTCGCGCACTACCTCCGGGCCGGTGCCATCGCCGGGGATTACTGCAATCTTGTATGTCTTCAAAATGGTTTGTTCCTCCTCGCTCTTATAGAGGTACTCACGGATCATCGCCGTGCTTGTTTGTTTAATAAGTATATTTTATTCAGGCGGATGATTGCAAGTCGAAGACTTGATTCGGGCGCTCAACTGGAATTATAATTACAAGGGTGTTTGGGCGGTGCTCCTCCGTACGCAAAAGGAGTTGAAAGGATACCGGATTTTAATGGTAGATGTTTCGCACATAATAATTCCCAGAACCGTTGCCATAGTGCTTATAGGCCTTACCGCAAGCATACTCAGCGGACTTCTGGGCATAGGGGGAGGCGCCATACTTATCCCGGCGCTCACCTGCCTTCTTGGATTCAACCAGCACAGGGCGCACGGCACATCGCTTGCCGTTATGGGGCCGGTGGTGCTGTTTACCGCCCTCTATTACGCAAGCCACGGAAACGTAGATTGGCCTGCCGCAATAGAGCTTGCCGCAGGGGGCGTTGTGGGCGCTTCCATTGGCGCGCGCTTTGCCTGCAGGTTGAGCGCAGTGCATCTAAGGCGTTATTTTGGCATACTCCTTGTGGTTATATCCTTAAAGATGATGTACGATTTTGCGGCGGCTTATATGGCCGTTGCCCCCCAGGTTTCTCATCTGCCCGTAATAGCTCCATCCAGTTTTGCGGGCGGGCTTGCCATGTTTTTTATTGGAGTGGGTGTAGGCGTAATGAGCGGAATCTTTGGCGTGGGCGGAGGGATTATCATGATCCCCGTGCTTGTGCTGCTGCTTGGGTATCCGCAGATTCTGGCGCAGGGGATATCTCTTGCGGTTATAATACCGGTCTCCATCTCCGGGGCCTTAATCCACGCCCGCCACGGGAATGTAAACTTTGGCGTTGCAGTATGGCTGATTGCAGGGGGGATAGCGGGCGGTCTTTTGGGTGCGCGCC
>CALNCU010000134.1 GCA_937875395.1 uncultured Armatimonadota bacterium
GTAGTCTGAGGTAGATTCTATCCACGGGCGCTCCACCTCCAGCATGCCAAGTCCATGGCATGGGCCATAGAGCAGAAACTCTCCGTATCCCCTGCCCTTTACATAATCCATAAACTTATTTACCACATCACACGCGGGAACCCCGGCCTTCAGCCACTCCACAGTCTTGATGTGAGCCTCAAGCCCAAACGAGACAAGGTCTTTCATTGCAGGGGTCATCTTGCCAACGCAAACGGGAACGCCTATGCTTGGGGAATATCCGCCCACCCTGGCGCCTATGTTCAGCTGCACAAGATCGCCCTTCTCTATAACCCTGTATCCGCAGCGGCCTATTGCGTGGGAGCTGTTTACGCCGGAGAGCACGTAGGTTGGGTGCGCCTCATACTCTGCGCCGTTGCGGTACATGGCTTCCTGCGCAATGCCTACCACCTGAAGCTCTGTCATTCCCGGCCGTATCTTTGCAATCACCTCATCGCAGGCAAGCTCGCAAATTCTAAAGGCTTCCCGGAGAAGTGCAATCTCATTGTTGCTCTTTACGGCGCGCATCTGGTACATCATGTCATCGGCCTTTACAATCTGGCCGCCGGGGAGCGCATCTACCACCTGGCTGTAAACGGAGATTGGCATTGCGGTGAATCCGGCAATTCCAAGGCGCTTTATGCCCTTGCCGTTATTGGCAGATTTAAAGATTCCCTCAAATGTGTCTATCTCTATATCAGGGTAATCCGGCTCCGCTACTTCACGGTAGTACAGGACTTTTCTAATGTCCGGGATTACGCTGTGATCGCGGGCAAATGTCCCGCTCTCCGGCCCTATTAAAAGAATAGGGTCGCCCTCTGCCTGCACCAGTACGCCGGCGCTCTCAAACAGGGGCCAATAATCGGAGAGATACCTTACGTTTGCAAAGTCTGCCTCATCGCTGTGCACCAGCACCGCATCAAGGCCTCTCTCCCTTACCTTTGCCTGCGCCACGGCATGCCGGGCCTTAAACTCTTCAGCCGGTATTTTATTCATCACCAGATTCCTCCTATGTGCTGTATCACGAAGCCTTTCAGCTTCGATAAATCACTAAATACGGCAAAACTTGTGCGCGATGTAAGCTGCGACCCCAAAAGGGTTCCGCCGTATACATTTGCCGCGCCCACCGTCTCCAGCTCAAATGCAGACATATCCGTATCTGAATTGAATATGCTGTAGTTATCTGCGGCAGAGAATGCTCCCTCTGGCTGATTATTGTCTGCAATGTTAAAGTAGATGCCGCCCACTGCGCTCAGGTTTTCTCTTAGAACGAGCAGGCCCTTTTGCAAGTCATAGAAGCCCAGAAACTCTGCATTTGAACT
>CALNCU010000135.1 GCA_937875395.1 uncultured Armatimonadota bacterium
ATTGGCATTGGGGTCATTGTAGACACGCCCATAGAAACTGCGCGGGAACTCCAGCGTGTAGACCTTTCCGTTTCCGTTACGGTCGCCTTTGGAGTTGAACCATACATACGCATGCGTGATAACCGAATCGCCTATCATTGCAATGCCGGTCTTGAGCGCAGGGTCAAACGCGCCCATCCAGGGTTCCAGAAGCTTGATGGAACGCCGCTCGTAACTTGCCGGTTTAGAGAAGGTGAAATGCGATTCTGCAAGTTTATCCTCACTCTTTACCGGCAGGACAAGATAGTCGTTCTGGGCCGCATCCGTGCCGCTCCCTATGCCGGGCATAAATCTGCCGCGCCATGCAAGCTGATAATGCTCCGGGTCATCAGATTCCATCCCCTTGGGCAGGATATTGGTGATCTCGTAATCCATCTTCAAGTCCGCCGATCCTGCATCCATGGACAGGGTGCGGCGGAGACGGTATGGGGTATCCGGAATCTGCGTTGTAAATGATACTGCAACCCGGCTTGATTTTAGTTCAAGGAAACGGACATCCCAATCAACAAAAGAGCCCGGCCAAATCCCATCGCCGCCCGCATCCTCATAACCGCCGTATCCGTGGAGCCGGGTAATCATGTCTTTAGAGGTCTTTTGCGCGGCACGTTCTGCAAGGGAGAGCCCATTTTTAAAGGAGCCGGGGACCAGGCACTCAACCCCCTGAACCTTAAATGATATTATGCGCCCGCCAGTTTCCATAACTGTGGCGGAGATAACGCCGTTGCTGATTGTAAAAGCCGGGTGGTTTGCATAATCGGCTGCCTGCACCTTAACCGCAAAGTTGTTCATGTCCCCGGCCTTTGCGGCTTCTCCGCTAAGGGCAAGGTAGTATTCTGCACGCTCAAACTGCTTGCGTGCAAAGGCGCTTCTGGCACGCTCAAATATTGCCTTAGAGAGCGGATTGGTAAATGTCTTGCGGCCGTCCAGGGATTTTGAGACTATTTTGTATTTTGTTGATGCAATCAGTTTTTCAGCTTCCTGACGCTCTGCAGCAGTGTAGGCATTCTGCCGGTCTATGCGGGACAGGAAGGTGTTGATCTCTGATACATCTACTCCGGCCGATGTGCATTTTGAGAGCAGAGTGCGGAGTTCACGGATCTGCGGGTCGGCCTCCAGTTTGTACTGGCGAACCATTACCTTGCTCTTGCCGTTATGGTTCACGGCCAGCTTAATGGTGTTCTGGCCAAGCTTGCCAAGCACAAACGGCACATCAAGCCTGCCATCCGCCCCTATCTTTCCGGCAGCTTTATCATTAATCAAGACCTGGGCGCCTGCAGGGCCGAAAACGGAGAAACGCAACTCCGAGATTTCCGTGGAGCTGTTTTCCGGCGGATTGGAGATTGCCATGGCCACCGGAGCCTGATCCAGAGATTCTATCTCGTCTGCAATACGGTCGCGCAGGGCGTAGAGCAGGTGGGGATCGTTTTTATATTCAAACGGCATCTGGGGTATGAGTGCCCGGATAATCTCTTTTACGCGGGCCTTTCCCTGCCCGGGGAAAAGGGAATCTATCTTGTTTTCAAGAATGCGCAAATAGTCAAAATCATCAATGCCTTCACGGACCTGTGCCGCACGCAGGGATGGAATCATCTCTTCGCCCTCTTTGAGGGGTGGATAGAAGATTGTTGCGCCGCCGCAGCTGTGGGTCTTTTCAAAATCGTTCCAGGGGTTGATGCCCTTTGGGTTGAATACTGTGTTCCAGAGCAGTCCGCCGTTGCCGTCTGCAGAGTAAATCTGCCATGTATACAGGCGGCCACGGATATAATCGTACGGGTCTAGCCTAACCACCCAGTTGTAATACCAGATATCGCGTCCGGCTTCAAGCTCTGCCTTTTGAAGATTGGGGTGCAGATACCCCGGCGACATGGGAACGCACCATGTTTGAACATATCCTATATCTTTTGAAACTTGCTTTGGAATGAATATTTTTAGATCCGGCGCAGCTTGGTGGAGTGCATTTGTGATTTTGGCAAGCTCTGTGTATACCTTTGCGGGGGGTTCGTCATAGAGATATGCGTAGAAATTTACATCCGGGAACCGTTCCTTTACATGGTCTGTAAACTGTTTTGCCAATTCTCCGGCATATTTAAGCCCTTCCTTTGAGGCCCATGAATATCCGTTAAATGGAGAAGCTCCGGGCTTGCTTCTGTCGCCGCCCCACCATCCGTCATTATCGCCCAGCATGGTAAATACGGGTGCGGGGACGTTCCTCATGCCGTATTCGCTGTGCCATTTTTCAACCCTTGTATCAAATTCTGTCCAATCCGTAACTGTAAGCTTTCCGTCTTCAATCTTCCATTTGGGGCGCGGCGGCCACTGCGCCTGGTTTCCGGTCATGCGGTGTTCTTGCAGCAGTTTTTGGATGTTTTCATTAATCACGCCTGCAGGGCGGTTATCAAACTCCCTGTAGCTGGCGTTGGCCTGTCCATAAAAATAGGTCCGCAGGTGGGGGGTATCCGGTAGAGCAAAACTGCGGACTCGTAGCTCAAGCGGTACGGAGGCTATCTCCTGCGAGCCGCTCATTAATTTTATATTGCCCCGGTATGTGCCGCTTTTCTGATCTTTGGGTACATTTACCGCTACGTAAAACGGCAGGTTTCTGCCGGGCGCAGCTTCTGCAAAGCGGTCCGGCAGAAGGGGGTCTGCGTTGAGTCCTTTAATGGCCGGGTTATCGGGATTCTTTAAATTGATAAAGCCTGTAATCTTATAAGAAAGGTTCTCTGCAGGTATTACGCCCGCCCCTGATTTAAGATCTGTAAAGCTTAGATGCAGGTTGGTAAATTTTTTTTTTGAACTCACAATAAGCTGAAAGGGTTCTAATTCATTTGCCGCGGCAGACAGGGCGACTGCTGCGCTCTGCTTAATTCCGTCTGGAACCCCCTGTACAGGGGGCTTCAGATACGGCACTTCTTTCCAGAGTACAAAATCGGAGTTCTGAGCCAAAACAAATGCGCCTGCACTCTGGTTGGCAACTGCTTTTTCTTTGATTTCGCCAAAATAGATATCATCCAGCCAGAGCTTCATCTTTCCGTTTGGCCATAGCGTAATGCTAATCCGCGCGGTACCTGCGGGCGGGAAGAACTCCAGCTTCATCTCATGCCATTTGCCGGGGGTTACATCCCCTTCAGGGAACTGGTAGCCAAGAACCTTTCTATTCTTGTCCCAGTAAGTAATACGTCCGGCGAATCTAACCTTTCCCTCTGCCGAGCCTATAAAATAGCTTACGCTGAAGCGGTGTTTTACGGGTTTTACATATGGAAGAACATTTAAATTGATTTCATTGGTGGCCTTCTCAAGTTCAGAGGAACAGAGCAGCGAGTACTTTCCGCTCTTTACCTTTAGGGTATCACGCTCTGTATAGACCTTGCCGTCATTTTCTTTATAATCTTTTCCTTCATAAGTGGGCCTGATGTAGTACTCCAGCATGGCCGGGGATTCAAATGAGCCGTTGAATATTAGATTGCCGTCCGTATTGCCCAGGCTTGGCAGCACTGAGTCAATGGAGACGTTGTCCACAACTGTTTTCTGGACGCCGCCAAGCCACAGGGTTAGCTGGGCCTTGGCCGTTTCTGCCGGAACATCAAAGGGGTAGAGAAAATCCTGAACTTCTATATCTTTGATTGGCGAAGCCGGGCTGAAATAGTGTTTAATAAACTTTCCATCGGCATTATACAAAGTGATTCTGCAGGATGCACGCGCGTTCTCCCCTATAGAGATTGGTTTTAATTTGAACCAGACGTAGTACATCTTCCCTGATTCCATACCGGTAATGCTCTGGTAATTAATCTCGGTAACGCCGTCTACGCTTTGAGATTCCATAAGCATGGCCCGGTTGCCGCCATCTTCTGTAATAAAGCTGGTCTTAATCAGAGGGCTGTCATTTCCGTCCTTCATGAACTTTCTCATGTACGGCTTTGGACCAGACTGGTTTTCCAAGTCTCCATTTGGAACCAGATTAGCCGCGCAGCAAAATGATACTGCAAGCAGAAGCAAAAATGCGCTCAAGAATATCTTTTTCAATTTCTTAGCCTCCATTAGCAAATTTCTTTGACTCTTTGTAATCCCAAGAATTACCAGGGCAGGGCATCATAATTAGCCCTTATTTTCTTTATATCAGCCTCTATATCTGCATCAGGCTCTGTCCATTTCAATGTTACTTCATACATGAACGGCCCGGCATAGCCCACATCTGCAAGCAGTCTTAACGCCGCCTTCCAATCCGTAACTCCCTCCATGGGGAGCCGGTGACGCTCGTCTATATCGTCATGGTCTGAGACGTGCAGGGTGATAATTCTGCTGCCAAGCGTGCGGATTATGGAGGAGAGCCTTGATGTGGGGATTACATGGTTGATATCAAGGCATATCCCGGTAGATGAGGGGTCGCATCCGTCTATCAGGTATAAAAGCTCTTCCGCAGAGTTCCCCAGGCATGTCCTGGGCAGAAACTCCACGGCTAATTTTGTATTGGAATCTGAAAACCGCTCGGACATCTCTCTTATGGATTCCCGGCAGGCATCAAGCCGCTCCTGCCGCTTTTCAACATTTAACGGTATTTCAAGACCCGGATGAACTACTACAACACGGGCGCCAGTGAGCCGGGCCAGTTTGAAGGAGGGTTCCAGCGTATTAACGATTTTTTTCCGCTCGGTGGTATCCAGGCAGGCTATATCCCACTCCCAACCGCCAAACGGCGTATGCACAGACCATACGGAAACGGCATCTCCGCCCCTCTTCCTGTATTCCAGATAGTCTTTAGCCTGCTCATCCAGTGTCTTGTCTGCAAAGTAGTGTATCTCCGCAAACCCTATAGATGAACTGCTGAGACCTTCTATAACTCGCGAAGAGGCCGTGCGAACCGATAACCCTGCTTCAAATCCCTTCACCCTAAGCTCCTTCTATACTGGCGCCGCTTCCGGCATGGATATTGTGACTGTATTTTTAACTGATTCTGCTGTTACGGAACGTCTGAATAAGGCCCCTTCATCATTTCTTCATACGCGCCTTCGGCCTTGACCCACTTAACATGGCCGTCAAAGTAGAGCAGGTTGGCGCCGTCGTTATGACGCGTTCTAAAGCCGCCTCGGTCAGGCGGATTTTTTACGTTGCTTGAGTTTATAACAAACTTGCCCATGCCGCCGTTGCCATCCGGCTCGGACTCTGCGATAAAGACTCTCTCCGATGGTTTTGGTATCTTGTTAAAAAAACCTGCGTAGATGCCGTTTCCACCGGCATCTAATCCAACCTTCACGAATCCTGGTGAGCCGGTGTTTATAAGCCCCATGTTAGGGGCATAACTTATATTGTTTCCTTTTAAGCTTGGGCAGCGAAAGACGGAACAGTCTACAGCCGGGTCAAGTTGATACCAGTTTTTTACCTTCACGGGTATATATGGCGCAACCAGCGTAAACCATGCAGGCGCAAGGGGATCGGCAAAGCCCACGAAATAAGCTCTGCTGGATGCATACATAACGGGGATATATTCATCCCAATCATCCATATACAATTTTGCGGCCACCCCAATCTGCTTAAGGTTGCTTGCACACTTAGTCTGCCGCGCCTTCTCTCTGGCCTGCGCAAAGACCGGGAATAGAATTGCCGCCAGTATAGCTATGATTGCTATAACAACTAATAGTTCTATAAGTGTGAATCCCTTGTAATTGCCTTTCATTTGTTTTCCCTCCTATTTATGGTTGCAAGCTGACAGGCTTTACTGAAGCCCTTTCTATAAACGTACACGGTATAAGCATACTATCCGTTCTTATAGTATTCTGCATGATCATTTCATGTGTATAATCACGCGCTGTTTTTACCATTCTGGCAAGAGGCTGGCGGAAGGTGGTTAACAGTGGATTAAGCAGCGCAGTTGATTTATAATCATCAAATCCAATAATGGAAAGATCTTCCGGAATACGTATGCCAAGGTTTCTGGAGATTTCGTAGATGCTTGCTACAAGATAAATGCTGGGTGAAAAAACCGCTGTTGGCCTGTTGGAGCTGCTTAGAAGGCGCAGAATAGAATTATGCTGATCACCCATGTTTATGGGCTCTGTGTTATCACGGCAATCCATGCTCCATTTGGCAAAATCTGTGACTCCAAGATTATGCATGGCATAACAAAAACCGTTATATCTATCTGTTATGTTCTTGGCTTTAAATCTTAGATCGCCTATAAATCCAATCTTGCGGTGGCCTGATTCCCATAGGTATTCTACTGCCTGCACGGCGGCGTCATAGTTGCTGCTGTCAACGCAGAAGAAAGGCTGCTCACCCTCCCATGATGCGCCTATAACCACAAACTTATGGCCGCTCTGCGCCATCTCGCTTAATTCAGGCACGGCATCTTCTAGAGGGGCAATAATATAGTAGCAATCCGTATCATCGTCCACTGTATCTATAATAGGCGTTTTCAGCGAGGATACCAGAACAACTTCTGTGGAATCCTCTTGCATAATTGCTCCAATATGGTGAATAAGTTCACTCTCGTATTCGCCTATCCTGTTAAGCTCGCCGGCAATTACTACCTTAATCCTTCGCACAAGAGGCGCCGAACGCATGGGCAGAGGATTTGTAATATAAGTGCCCCTGCCGCTGATGCTTTTTACCAGGCCATCCTCTTCTAAAGTTTTTATTGCCTGCCGCATGGTAATATATGAAACGCCAAATTGCTTTGCCATATCTTGTATGGCCGGGAGTTTATCATCAGCCTCAAACAAGCCCCGTTCAATATCAGCCTTTAACGAGTGTTTGACCTGAAGGTATTTGGGCAATCCTAATTTCTTGTATTTTGGCAATACGCTTAAGCCCACAATGTTACTCCAAAAGTGCGATCTAATATATATACTTTATACTACAGCCCCGGACTCTTGTCAAGCGGATAAATGTAAAAGGTAAAAAAATCCCGGCACCTATAAGCATGCCCAGCAGGTGCTTTTTATTTAAATCAAACAGTATCCCAATGGAAGGTCTATTCTTTCTGCATTCAGCAATTGTGCCTGCAGCTTGAGTTTATCCGCTTGACAAATGATAAATGAAAAGTATAGAGTATATATATTAAATCGCATTCCTGCCACAAAGCATCCAGAGCTGAGGGGTGGCAATGCAAACGCGATAAAGCTGATGAACAAGAAATTCACAAATCATCCTTGTGGAAAGTCTTTACTCTGGAACGCTGCCTCCAAGCCGCTAATATCCCCCCTTTTGATAGATCATCTAATTTTAGGAGATTGGAATGACTGATTTTATGTTAGGCGTAAACTACTGGCCCAGGCATCATGGCATAAAAATGTGGACGGAATGGAATGCAGATGAAGTAAGGGCCGAGTTTATCCAGATTAAAGATATGGGGATGGATACAGTCCGCATATTCCTTACATGGAATGATTTTCAACCGCTTATAGAAAAAGGCTCTGCATTTGAACTGTGCCCCATAGAGACGGTGATGCGGCATGATGAGAATATAACATCCGTAGAATGCCGGGAGATGATTGATGAACATATGGTGGCCCATCTGGATGAGGTGCTCAAGGTTGCAGAGGAACTGGAACTTAGAGTTATAGTAGCGCTCATGACGGCATGGATGAGCGGATCTATAATAGATGTAAGCTGGAGGAACGGCAGAAACATCTTTACGGACCCCGGCATGCTTAAATGGCAGATGCTCTACTGCCAGTATTTTGCAAGGCGGTATAAAGATAATCCGGTTATAGCGGCATGGGAGTTTGGAAATGAGCAGAATTGCGTTATGAGCCTTCCCAGCGCAGATGCCGCCTGGTCATGGTTAAGGTCTATCTCTAATCAGATACGTGTGGAGGACCGGGATGCCGTTGTATCATCCGGCATGCACGGTCTTAGCGCTCATCCTGATAAGAACTCCTGGTGGGGAATCCGCGAATGTGCGGACAGCTGCGACCTTCTGACTGTTCATCCATACCCACCCTTTACCTCCGGCTGCTATATGGACAGGCTGACGGATATGCGCGCCAATATGCACGCCTCTGCACAGAGTCGGTACTACGGGGGGCTTGGAAAGAAAGATGTGCTCTGTGAAGAGACAGGCTCGCTGGGCAACTGCATGCTCTCTGAGGAGCGTACGGCAGATTTTATACGCCCCAGGCTCTACAGCCTGCTTGCAAACGGTTCCAAGGGCTGCCTGTGGTGGTGCTTCAGTGATTTTAGTTGCGGCGATATAATTCCCTACCGCTGGGTTCAGATGGAGAACGACGGGCTTGGCTTGACGGATACACTTGGACGCGTTAAACCTTCAGGAAGAGAGTTTACGGAATTCCGCAAGACTCTGAATAAGCTGCCCAATCTGCCTCCAACCCATAGGAAGGCCGCCATAGTTGTGATGGATACAGATAACCACTGGCCGGTCTACTATAACACCTTTATTCTTTGCAAGCAGGCAGGTATAGAGGCGGAATTTATCTATCCGTCGGATAGTTTGGAAGAGTATAAACTTATTCTGTGCCCATCCGTAAAAGGATTCTCACCGTATAACACCAGGTATTGGAAGAGAATTATTCAATCTGTAGAGAACGGCGCAACGCTCTACTTGTCTTATGATGGCAGCTCTATTGTGAACTTCAAAGACACATTCGGCATGAAAATCACAGAGAAACTGCCGGCTGCCGGAGAGATTGGGCGCGTACTTCCCAGCCGGCATGCCCCAGACTGCCTTAAATCTGCCGATCTGCATTATTCCTGCGCCCCGGATTTTCAGGTAAGACTTGCGCAGGCAGGCGCAAGAGTACTTATGCATTCAGAAGATAACAACCCGCTCCTTACGGAATATCCTCTGGGAGATGGCAAGGCAGTCTTTCTGGGGATTCCGGTAGAAGCCCTTCTTGCACGCACCCTGTACGCTTTTGATGATGATAATACATATCGCATTTACCAATACCTAAGGGATTCGGGCGCAGCTCAAAGGCTTATTGCAGAAGATCCGTTTGTTGAAAAGACCTACCATCCGGTTAACGAATCTGAAGGATACATGGTGCTCATAAACTACAGGGAGAATCCGGCCAATCTAACGGTAAAGGCTGCGTTTGGCAAAGCACCGTCACACATGGAGTTCATAGCCGGAAGCAGCAAATGCGCCCCGGAAATTTGCGACGGCGGCTGGAAGATAGAGCTTCAGGGGCTCCACGCAGCAGTGTTTCTGGCACGATGGGCTGAATAGGTATATGCACGAACCATCTGGCCCATAATTTATGGGCCAGAATTCTATCGCAGCCTTGCGTGGTTGTTATGCTTACCGGCGTTGAGTGCTGCTATTGCGTACTCTTGGTGCGTAAAATCCGGGCTGGTGGCGGCTGCGGCATCCACAAACTGCAATGTAGTGCTTGGAGATAGAGAACCCGGGACTCATGCGTTTCTATGGCAAATTGGCTGGTATAAGGCTGACATGGATTGCAATAAGAAACGGCGGGGAGGCTTGCGCCTGATCCCCGCCGCAACAGTAACCTGCTTAATTACGGTATCTTATTTTTTCTTTACTTTCTGGATAAACTGCTGTTCATCTTCTACGCCGCTGATCCCGCACAGGGTAAGCTGAAAGTTCATAGATTCGCCCGGCTTTATGGTAAGCGGCTTATTGGCATTGGGGTCATTGTAAACCCGCCCGTGGAAGCTACGGGGGAATTCCAGCGTATAGACCTTTCCATTCCCCTTCTGATCACCCTTAGAGTTGAACCACACGTAAGCATGAGTGATCACCGGGCTGCCTATCATTGCAATGCCGGTCTTGAGCGCAGGGTCAAACGTGCCCATCCAGGGTTCCAGAAGCTTGATGGAACGCCGCTCGTAACTTGTCGGTTTTGAAGATATAAAGCACGTCTCCGCAAGCTTATCCCCGTTCTTTACCGGCAGGACAAGATTATCATTCTGTTGGGCATCCGGGCCATCACCTATGCCGGGAACAAACCTGCCGCGCCATGCAAGCTGGTAGCTCTCCGGATCATCAGATTCCGAACCCTTCGGCAGGGTATTAGTAATCTCGTAATCCATCTTCAAATCCGCCGATTTGGAATTCATGGAAAGCGTCCGGCAGAACTTATATGCGGTATCCGGAAGCATGGTGGCAAAAGAGATCATCACCCGGTCTGATTTGAGTTCTATAAACCGTACATCCCAGTCAACGTAAGATATGGGCCAGAATGCGCCGCCGCCAGCATCCTCGTAACCGCCGTACCCGTGGAGGCGTGTAACCATATCTTTGGAAACCTTCTGTGAGGAGCGTTCTGCAAGGGTGAGCCCATGCTCAAATGAACCGGGCGACAGGCACTCTACTCCGCGAACCTTAAAGGAGATCACTCGCCCGCCGGTCTCCATAACCGTGGCAGTGATGATTCCATTATCAATCACAAAGGCGGGATGGCCTGAATAATCCACTGCCTTGATAGTAACCTTGAAGTTGCTCATGTCTCCGGTTTTAGCGGCTTCATTGCAAAGGTTAAGGTAGTACTCCGCACGCTCGAACTGCCTGCGCCCGAAGGCGTCTTTTGCACGCTCAAACATGGCCTGCGAGAGCGGGTTGGCAAATGTCCGTCCGTCAGCAAGGGATTTTGAGACTATTTTGTACTTCGTTGAAGCTATCAACTCTCCCGCCTTTTGTCTTTCAGCAACGGTATAGGATTTCTGGCGGTCTATGCAGGCAAGGAAGGAGTTGATCTCCGAAGCATCCACTCCGGCTGCAGCACATCTTGGAAGCAGCCCTCGAAGCTCTTTTATCTGAGGATCAGCCTCCAGGTAATATTTGCGGACAATTACCCTGCTCTTACTGTTCAGGCTCACGGTAACAGTAACAATATTCTCGCCAAGCCTGCCGAGTGTAAACGGCACATCAAGCCTGCGATCTTTCCCAATCTTTCCAGCAGATTTACTGTTAATTGAAACCTGGGCGCCTGCGGGGCCAAACACAGAGAGACGAACCTCCGAAATTTCCGTGGAGGCGTTATCCTGCGGGTTGGATGCCACTATGGCAGCCGGAACATTATCCAGAGATTCTATCTCATCTGCAATACGGTCTCTCAGGGCATAGAGCAGATGAGGATTATTCTTGTACTCAAACGGCGCTTCCGGAATGAGCGTGCGGATAATCTCTTTCACATGTGCCTTCCCCTGCCCTGGAAAGAGTGCATTCACCTTGTTTTCAAGGATGCGCAGATAGTCAAAATCATCTATACCTTCACGAATCTGCGCCGCACGCAGGGATGGAATCAACTCCTCGCCCTCTTTGAGCGGCGGATAAAAGATTGTTGCCGCGCCGCAGCCATAGGTCTTGTCCAGATTATCCCAAGGATTTACTCCCTTAGGATTGGATACGGTGTTCCAGAGGAGGCCGCCATTGCCATCAGCAGAGTAGATCTGCCATGGGTACAGGCGGTTGCATATATAATTGTAAGGGTCTATGTCAACTCTCCAGTTGTAGTACCAGATATCGTGCCCGGCATTAAGTTCTGCCTTCTGCAGTTCCGGGTTCAGGTATCCGGGCGCCATGGGCACACACCACGTGTGAACGTATCCTATGTCCTTAGATACCTGCTTTGTGATGAATATCTTAAGATCAGGCGCGGCCTGATGAAGGGTATTCAAGATATTGTTGAGATCGGCCCTTACCTTTGACGGGGGTTCATCATAGAGATAAGCGTAGAAATTAATACCTGGGAACCTTGCCTTCACGTGATCCGTGAACTGCTTTGCAAATTGTCCGGCGTATTTAAGGCCCTCATCAGAGGCCCATGAGAGGCCGTTAAACTGAGTATTACCAGGCTTGCTCCGGTCGCTGCCCCACCATCCACTGTTATCGCCCAGCATTGCAAATACCGGCAAGGGAATGCTCTGCATGCCGTATTTGTTATGCCATTCTTCAACCTTTGAATCAAATCCCGTCCAGTCCGTAATGGTGAGCTTGCCGTTCTCTATCTTCCACTTGGGAGGCGTAGGGCGCTGTGCCTGGTTTCCGGTCACGCGATGCTCCCAGAGCAACTTCTGGATGTTATCATTAATTTGACCTACAGGCAGCTTATCAAACTCCGAGTAGCTGATACCCTGCCCATAAAAATAGGTCTTAAGATAAGGGGTATCCGGAATGGCAAAGTTGCGGACTTGCACCTCAAGAGGGACGGATGCAATCTCCTGCAAACCGCTCATCAGCTTTACACTGCCGCGGTATATGCCGGCTTTTTGTCTGCCGGGAACTTTTACGGTTACGTAGAAAGGAAGATTTCTGCCGGGAACTGCTTCTTGTGAATACGCCGGCAAAAGCGGGTCTGCGTTAAGCCCCTTGATGGCCGGGTTATCTGGATTCTTGAGGTCGATATAACCTACTATCTTATATGATAGATTCTCTGCGGGGATAACGCCTACGCCTGACTTAAGATCCGTAAATGTAAGGCTCAGGTCTTCAGTTTTTTTTTAGGTGTCACAATAAGCTGAAAGGGCTCGGATTCATTTGCCGCCGCAGACAGGGTGATCACCGAACCATCTTTGACTCCATCCGGAACTCCCTCTACCGAGGGTTTCAGATACGGCACGTCCTTCCAGAGCGTAAGATCAGGCTTCTGTGCTATAATAAAGGTATCCCCGCTCCGGCTATCAGATGCTTTTTGCTTGACCTCGCCGAAATAAATATCATCCAGCCAGATTTTCATCTTCCCCATGGGCCATAATGTAATTAAGATTCGTGCAG
>CALNCU010000136.1 GCA_937875395.1 uncultured Armatimonadota bacterium
TTTAGTGCGTCGCTGCCGAAGCCAAGACGGTAAAATCCCCGGGGCGATACTTTGGTCGCAGAGCGAAGCGCCGCTGCCGATGTCTTGTTTAAACTTACAAATCCAAGTTTCAGAGTACTATTTCAAACCCTCTATCATTTTTTTACGGGCTTCTTCATCCGGGCGGGAGCATATGCGGTCTACCTGTTCTTCTGAGAGGTAGTTAGGCCCGCCAAACTGGAAGGTGCCTGCAAGAACCTTGGCCGTTTTATCCCACATGGCCGTTGTGCTCTTTACCTCTGCTACGGTGGCGCCTATGGCAATCAGGCCGTGATTTTGCATGAGGATGGATTTAGGACGTACGCCGTATTTGTTTATGTAGGCTACTACTTCTTCTTTTATCTTGCGGCCCAGCGTTACGCCGGGGTCTGTGTACTCTATGTGTACGGGGGCAATTCCGCAGCAGACAATCTCGTCCGGGAAGAGGCGGCCCTGGGTACATTCCTTCCAACCCTTGGAGCACATTATTCTGTTTACGGAAACCGGGTGCGTGTGCCCCACAAAGTTTACGCCGGGCAGGCTTAAAAGGTACGCGTGAAAAAGGGTCTCTATGGACGGCATAAGGTTTGAGGGGTTGTTTACGGCGGCGGCGGAGAGCCTCTCTTTAATCTCTTTGTCACCCAGTGCGGGGCCGCTTAGCATCTTAAGCACCGCGGGGGCGCTTACTTCTACTATTCCGGCTTGCGAGATGGTTCCAAGCTGGGCGCCGCTTGCCTTTACAAAGAATGTATCCGGGCTTATCTTGGCGGAGGTGTTGCCCTCCCCAAGTATGGCAATTTCTCTGCGCTCTTCGCCAAGCCAGTGTGAAAGTTCTATAAGCTGATCTAAAATCTCTTTTTTCTGCTGCATTAGCGGTATCTCCTTTATAGGATGTTCCGCAGGTTATTATAGCACAACTATATCATCCTCTGCCATAGCGGAACCGGCCTGCGTTTACTTTACCATCTTGAGGACTTGGCGGAACTGATCTGTGCCTGCACAGCCCAGAAGTTCATATATAACGGCTTCTGCGGAGGTGGGGATGGCTCCGGCTAGCTGCATCTTTTTTATGCCTGCCTGCCTGTCCAGCTCTCTTCTGGATGAGACGGCATCTTCCGGCACGTGAACCCTGTACCCGCGGGCGATAAGATCATGAGCGGTCTGGCTTACGCAGATGTGGGCCTCTACCCCGCACAGGATTACGGTCTTTCTCCCGGTGGCTTCCAGGTGGCGGATGAAATCCTGGCTTCCGCAACAGCTGAAATCCAGCTTGCCTACCATATTATGCGGCGGCAGAATCTCCAGTATTTCGGCCGCGGTGCCCAAAAGCTTCTCCGGGTTCTGCTCTGTTACCAGTACCGGCAGATTAAGGATTTTGGCTGTACCGGCCAGCTTTTTGCAGTTGGAGGTTATCTCCTGCCGGTTTAATACGGCCCTGAGAAGGGTCTCTTGCATATCTACTATCACAAGCAGGCTATCAGATTTGCCGGCAAGGTTTGGGTGCCTCATGGGAACTCCTTGGAATAGAAGGAAGGCCCGGCAGATGTTTCACCGAGCCTTCTGTAATGAGTTGAATTATTTTTTCAGCTTGCGGATTATGGCGTCTGCCATCTCCTGCGTACCTACCGCCGTGGGATCGTTTCTGTCCGGCTTTAAATCGTAGGTTACGTCTTTGCCTTCTGCAATAACTGCTGCTACGGCCGACTCCAGCCGGTCTGCCGCATCCGCCTCTCCTATGTGGCGGAGCATAAGCATGCCGGAGAGGATGAGCGCGCAGGGGTTCACCTTGTTCAATCCCTTGTACTTGGGCGCGCTGCCGTGCGTGGGTTCAAACACGGCCACGCCGTCGCCTATGTTGGCGCCGGGAGCCACGCCCAGCCCGCCCACAAGGCCTGCGCATAAGTCTGATAGAATGTCACCGTAGAGGTTGGGGAGCAGCAGTACATCGTAGAGTTCCGGCTTCTGGACAAGCTGCATGCACATGTTATCTACCAGGCGCTCTTCGTACTCTACCTTGCCTTCATACTCCTTGGATACTTCATTTGCCATGCGGTAGAACAGGCCGTCGGTGAACTTCATTATGTTTGCCTTTGCCACCGCCGTCACTTTTTTGCGGTTGTTGGCTGCGGCATAATCAAACGCATACTTTGCTATCTTGCGGGAGCCGGTGGCGGAGATGGGCTTTATGGAGATTGCGGAATCTTCACGTATCCTTCCGCCTGCCATATCTATTATGTGCTTTGCCTCCGGGGTGCCCAGGTCATACTCTACTCCGGCGTACAGGTCTTCTGTGTTCTCTCTCACCACAACCAGGTCTACGTCCTGATATTTGGAGCGTATGCCGGGGTAGTATTTGCACGGGCGCAGGCAGGCATAGAGGTTTAGTTCTTTCCGCAGGGCCACGTTTACGGAGCGGAAGCCCTTCCCTATGGGGGTGGTGATGGGGCCTTTGAGCGCCACTTTGTTCTTTCGGATGCTCTCCAGCACGTCATCCGGGAGGGGGGTGCCCGCCTTTTCCATAATATCTACGCCTGCTTCATGAATATCCCAGTCTATCTTTACGCCGGTGGCCTCTATTACCCGTTTGGCAGCGGCTGTCTGCTCCGGGCCTACGCCGTCTCCGGGGATTAGTGTTATTCTGTACGACATGATAGGTTAACTCCTTCTTAGTGTGTCCACTCTATGATTTGAACTTTATTATCCAGCAACTTGGCCAGAGAGTTCTTAATGGATTCAAAGTAAGGGCAGGGGAATCCTATTGGGGTTCCTTTGCTTCTGCTCCTCTCTCTGCCATTATCTTTGCTCTTGTTATAACATGCTTGCCGGGGCACATGTCCTCCGTTTGCTGGCAACGGATAATACCAACCTTCAACATTCTGTTCCCGGTTTCAGGCTGATGCGTATGCAATATCAGGATGTCTGCCGGGTGCGGATGGGGAGCACGGCCTCTACCGTATCTCCGCGAACCGCAATGTATTCATCATAAAGCGGGATGGTGGTGCATCCGTGGCTGGGTATTACCATCACCTTATCGCCTATGCGAAGATGTTCCGCCTCTTCTGCGAGGCCAAGGATTCCGTGCTCTTCACAGAGCATGGTTATAGCAAATCCAGGTTCTACAAAGCCCGGCATGCCGGCATCGCATGAGAAGGCTTTTTTGCCTGCATCCATCACGGCCCTGCCGCTCTCCGGACGGCTTATAATGGTGGAGAGCACAAACACGGCCTGTTCAAAATCTATGCCGAACTCCCGGTTGTGGCTATCCATGGTTACGTAGGAGCCTACCTGGATATCCGTTATGCCGGGGTAGAGGCCGGTCTGGTTTATGGTGTTGGAGCCGCCGGATGATACTACTTCCACCGGGATTCCTTCCCCGCGAATAAGTTCTGCGGTCTCCACCAGAAGGGCGTTTGATTTTTTGCAGATCTCCGCCTTCTCCGCCGGGTCTTTTACAAACACCCCGCCCTCATAGCCCATCAGCCCCCTGAAATCTATGTTGGGGAGCTCAAGCACTTTGCGCACAAAATTTAGTGCGGGCCTGCCAGGGTTGACTCCGCAGCGATTCAGCCCCACGTTTACTTCTGCAAGCACGCCCAGCCTTACTCCCGCCGCACCCGCGGCGCGGGCAATCTCTGCCGCGTTGCTATAATCATCTATGCAGACCATAAGCCGGCCGTAGCGGGCAAGGCTTGCAAGTTTGGCAATCTTTTGCGCGCCCACAATCTGGTTTGCAATAAGCACGTTCTCTATGCCGGATAGCAGCAGGTCTTCTGCCTCTGCCAGTTTGGCGCAGGTTATGCCCACTGCGCCCGCCGACATCTGCATATGGGCCAATATGGGGAGCTTGTGCGTCTTGAAATGGGGCCTGAGCTTGCACTCCCGCCCGCGGAAGAGTTCTGCCATCTTCCGGATATTCCGCTGTGCCGCGTCCATATCCAGAAGGAGCGCGGGGGTATTTACCTGCTGCACGGGTCTTCCTGCCAGGCCGCAATGGTGCATGTTAGTTCTTTCCCCTCATCATATTGAGCATTCCGCCTGCAAGGATAATATCTTTCTGCCGGCCGGTTAGATCATGCCTTACCGCAAACTGTGTGCCACGGGTTGCGTTTGTTACTGTAAGGGTTTGGCTCTCTTCAAGCTGATTCAGGATGTTTTCAATCTTCAGCTCATCATCCGGCAATACGGAATTGTAATCTTCTGCGTTAACAAAGGTGAGCGGCAGGATACCGAAGTTCACCAGGTTTGCCCTGTGGATTCTGGCGAAGGATTTTGTAATTACGGCCTTCACTCCAAGGTACATGGGGGCAAGCGCGGCGTGCTCCCGGCTGGAACCCTGTCCGTAGTTCTCTCCACCTATAACAAATCCGCCGCCCGCCGCCTTTGCGCGTGATGCAAAGGTTTTATCTACGCCCTCAAAGACGTGCTCTGATATGGCCGGTATGTTGGATCGGAGCGGGAGTATTTTGGAGCCGGCCGGCATTATGTGGTCTGTGGTGATGTTATCTTCCACCTTAAGGAGCACCTTCCCCGCCATGGATGATGGGAGCGGCTCGCGGATGGGGAGCGGCTTTATGTTGGGGCCGCGGATTATCTCTACCTCCTCCGGGTTATTGGATGGAGGGATTATCATGCCGTCGTCTATAAGGAACTTCTGCGGCAGGGTTACGTTTACGGATTCCCCCAGGCTTCTGGGATCTGTCATTCTGCCGGTGAGCATGGCGGCGGCGGCTACCTCCGGGCTTGCAAGGAATATCTTTCCGCTCCTGGTGCCGCTTCTGCCCTCAAAGTTACGGTTGAAGGTGCGCACGCTTACTCCATCCGTGCAGGGGGACTGGCCCATCCCTATGCACGGGCCGCAGGTTGCCTCCAGCACGCGCACGCCGGCGGATATAATATCTGCAAGGGCGCCGTTCCTGGCTATCATCTCAAAGACCTGCCGGGAACCGGGGGAGACTCCTGCGCTTACGCCGGGGTTCACCTTCTTGCCTTTAAGTATTCCGGCAAGGGTCATAAGATCACGGTAGGATGAGTTGGTGCAGCTTCCCACCAGCACCTGGTTTACTTTAAGGCCTTCTATATCTTTAACCTTTACCACTCTGTCCGGCTGGTGCGGCTGGGCAACCATGGGTTCAAGGGCGGAGAGGTCTATCTCAATAATTTCATCGTAGGATGCATCCGGGTCTGCCTCTATGCGCGTCCAGGCGCTCTGGCGGCCCTCTGCGCTCAGAAACTCAAGGGTTATATCGTCGCTGGGGAAGAGGGATGTTGTGGCGCCAAGTTCCGCCCCCATGTTGGTTATGGTTGCTCTATCCGGCACGGAGAGAGTTTTAACTCCGGGGCCGCCGTATTCCATAATCTTCCCTACGCCGCCCTTAACGCTCTGGCGGCGCAGAAGCTCCAGAATTACATCTTTGGCGGAGACCCAGGGGCCAAGCTTTCCGGTGAGTTTTACAAGGACTACTTTGGGCATGTTCATATAGAAGGGGCCGCCCGCCATTGCCACTGCCACATCCAGCCCGCCTGCGCCTATGGCCACCATGCCTATCCCGCCGCCCGTGGGCGTGTGGCTGTCAGAGCCAAGGAGCGTCTTTCCCGGCACGCCGAAGCGTTCCAGATGAACTTGGTGGCAGATGCCGTTTCCCGGGCGGGAGAAGAAGAGGCCGTGCTTTGCGGCAATGCTCTGCAGAAAACAGTGATCGTCTGCGTTCTCAAACCCGGTCTGCAGGGTGTTGTGGTCTACGTAGCTTACGGAGAGTTCCGTTTTAACCCTTGGCACACCCATGGCCTCAAATTGAAGGTAGGCCATTGTTCCGGTGGCATCCTGGGTTAGTGTTTGGTCGATTCTTATTGCAATCTCTTCGCCCGGAGCCATCCGGCCGGAGACAAGATGGCTGGAGAGAATTTTTTGTGCTGCGTTCATACCCATTGATAGACTCCAAGTTTCTTACATTAAATAGACCAGCGACACTGTTTAGGGTGCCACTGGTCTTTATTTTACACTATTCAGCCCCGCTAGTGGTAGCCCGCCAGCCGTAAGGAGCAGTATTCCCTGTTACGGGGTGATTGTCATAATCTTTGATACTTCATCCGGGTAGTCTGCAATAAACCGCAGTTCTTCCTCTACAAGAGGTTTTCCTGTGTGCAGGTCTGCGTATTGCACCAGCTCCAGAATTCTGTGTGCTTCCTGGGGAGTCTTAAAGTCTATCCCCAGGTCTGCATATACCTTGAGGAAGCCCTTTATTCCGCCGTATGCGCCGGTGGTGATGATTCTTCCGGTGTGAGTTATCTCCGGCTCTCCGCGGCCCAGGTCTTCATAATCATAGAGTTCATAATTCTTCCGGTCTTTCAGCGCGCCGTCTGCATGGATGCCGGATTCGTGCGCAAAGGCGTTCCGCCCCACGCCCGGCTGGTTCAGCGGGATGGGTATGTCAAACACGTGGGAGGCGTATTTTGCAAGCTTCCATGCTTTGGCAAGGTTTATCCGCTCATCAAGCAGGTTAAGGTCTTTGAATCCGCTTGAATACCGTAAGGCCAGTATGCAGGATACCAGGTCTGCGTTCCCCGCCCGCTCTCCTACGCCGTTTATACAGGTGTTAATGTAGGCGTTTACCCCTGCGTCTATGGCGCCCTTTGCGCCCTCCACAGAGTTTGCCACCGCCATGCCAAGATCGTTATGGCAGTGGATTTCTATATCTATGCCTACTTCTTTTGCCAGCGTGTTTATTCTGGAGTATATGGTGCTGGGATCATCGTAGCCCAGGGTGTCGCAGTAGCGGATTGCGTCTGCGCCTGCATCTTTTGCGGCCTGCGCAAACCGGATAAGGTAGTTAATATCCGTTCTGGAAGCATCTTCTGCGTTAACTCCTATGGTTAGCGCTCCGTATGATTTTGCGGCAGAGACGGCTTCCGTCATCTCTTTTATAATGCTTTCTCTATCCAGCTTGCCTTTAAATTTGTTTGCTATCATCTGGTTGGAGGTGGATATGGAGAGGTTTATATGCCGTATGTTGGCATACTTGTAAGAGTTTACCACGTCCTGGGGGATGGCCCGGCACCAACCGGCAAGCCTCATTGGGCTAAGCACTCCCTTATCCCATAACTCTATATTTGTGTTCAGGTAGTTGGCCTCATGACGCACGAAGGGGAACCCAAACTCACTCTGGAAGACGCCCATATCGTTCAGCATAAGGTTTAGTATGGTCTTCTGGAGTTTTGCGGCGCCGATTCTGGAAGTCTGCACACCGTCCCTGTTTGTAACGTCGATAATGTAGACTTTTGGCATCAATGGCTCCTTTCACTGCCTGGCAATAAAGTCCTGTTAATTTCAGTGCTGGTAGTTGCGTGTTAAATTGTTTTTTAAGGGACAAACCGTTTAAAGCGGCAATATGAGGGGGAACGAAGCACCGCTTAAGGCGTGGCACCACAGGTTCTTCTTGGGGGAGACCCTGAAGGATGCGCTTTACTTGCACTTCTCCCAACCTTTAGTATAGAACATTGGCAAAAGCTTTGTCAATAGCTTCACAAGGGCAAAAATCTACATTTACAAGGGCAAAAGTGGATCGAAGGGTGGAATTCCCCAAAGTGGGTAGAGTACGGCTCAGGCTGCACGGGCTGCATGCTCAATCTGGTCGTATTCGCCGCTCTATATATTGTAAAAAAACAGCATAGCCGGCCACAATAATGATGGAACGGCTATGCTGCTGATATTAACTATTCCGACTATTTGCGCTTACTTATTCTTCCAGCCTTTCCCGCCTAGCTCATCTGCAATCGCCTGCATAACCGGCATGTCCTTGTTGTTAAAGGAAGGCCTTAAAGGCGCAGGAGAAAATATTGGCCTATGTACTGCCCTTTGGGCATCAGGATAACCTTTTAGAAGCTGGCCATAATGAAACAACATTACGCCATCCACCCCCGACTTAGAAGCTATCCTCAGTTCTGTGATCACCCTTTCTGCACTTTTTTGTGCTACTCCGTCATCTGTATAGGCGGCAAGAAAATCTAAATCCGGGACTGCCATAGTATTAGGATGACAAATCTTTGCCCATGTTGCCAGTTCTTTACTTAATTCATCTACTCTTGACAGAGGATATGCGCCAACTATTTCTCCAGAGCATCTTCTTGAGTGGTAATCAAGAGGGAACTTATTGGCCCAAACGGGATGAGTGTACGCCATGAGCGCTACTTTAGGTTTGGCAGTACCTATCAACTTCTTTACATTGTTTACAAAGCTTACTATTGTATCTTCAGAAAACTTGGCCTCCACCTCATCTTCAAACAGTTCCGTATGCTGCTTTGCATATTCCTTTCTTGCATTCTCAGAGTAATCGCAATAGCAAGCTCTCTCATTGTGGTATCTTATGTAATCAAGCCCAATACCGTCTACAGGGTATTTATCCAATACCTCCTTAATAAGGTTGAGCACATATTTACGAACCTCCGGCCTATCTGGGCAGCCTTTAATCTTTCTGGTATCAAATGCACTCTTTAGCTTGCCTGATTTAAGGTTTTTTATCTCGTCCTTATCATATTGAAGATATTCAGGATGTGCCTTATAGAAGCTATTAGGGTAATTTCTATCACCGCCGTTAAACGGGGCGAATCCGGCAAATACCTTAATGTTCCTTTTATGGGCTTCTTCTATAATACATTTAAGAGGATCAAACTCGCTGCAAAGAGGAACCCTGCCGCAAATCTCCTTGGAAAAGTAACCGCGGCAGTATTCGGGCATTGTTTCGGCCAAGGCAGAGTTATAATTAGCCCTGCCAATATTATAGACAATCAACCAAATAGCATTAAATCCCATCCTGTGTATATCATCCACCATCTCCACGGCGTCATCCTTATTCAATATCCATGGGCAGTGGCTCATAGATACAAACATCATCTTAAACTTAAATTTAGCGGGAGGTAGATTGCTATAACTGACCTCTGATTGATTGTTTATATTTGTGGTTTCAGCAAAGATAGTATTCTTGGTCTGCTGCAAAGAAACGTTTCTCTTTGTTCCGCCGGATAGCCATTTGAGACCTTTTATTACTATATCCAGTTCTTCGGCCACCGGAGCAGCCTCAACATTTTTGGCGTTAAATCCGGGGATACCGCCAAAAGCCATAACCCTTCCGCCGCCCAATTCACCGACGACAAGGATGTCATGACCGTCCTTGTCTTTTACCAGAACCTTCCCTTTATCTCCGGGAATTAGATTTATATGGTCCCAATACCCGTGTTTAAACTCCTTGCCCACCAATCCGGCCGTGACAGGATGATTGTTCTCTACTGCCATTAATGTTGGTTTATTATCAGTCTTGGAATTTGCTTTGCAAATCTGGGGGAACAGGGGAACACTAAACACATGCCGGTATCCGCAGGAATCATGGGTGAGCATTATTCCGCGCCCGGAATCAACATAGTTAGAGAGATTAAGCCTCCAGTTCTCTTCTATCTCAGCCGAGCCCAGCTTATGGACTCCGGGCAGAACTATCACATCATAGGCAAATATGGTTTGCGGTTCCAGGTTATCAATTAATGTGGCTTCTATGCCTTTCTCTTTCCGCACGCCCTCTAGCAAGCCCAATGCGCCAATGCTCTTACCTCCGGATGCTTTGGGGTAATATATACCCACCCTGGTTACTGCTGAAGATGGAGTATTTACAGCAGCGGCAGAGCCCTCCACTGTTTTTGAAACCGGAATAGCCTTGCTCTGTCCATCGGCGCCGATAAGCGTAACAGTATATTCAAAGACAAGTTTTTTTGGCTTTATATCCAGCGGCAATTTACCATAGAACCGGCCATTGGAGACAGGCGCCTTATAGCTGGAGGAGACTTCATACTCCGGCTCTAGGTATATTACCTTTTCTTTAAGATTTTGATCGTAAAGAGTTACTTTCATAGGCCCGCGTGCCGGTACGCGGAACTCACTGCCGTCACCATCTTTAAGCGCCAGAGCCACCCTTATCTCCCCGCCCGGAATCACATTCGACGGCTGGGGAAGTTGCTTGAAATACACCCGGTAGTTCTGTAGATTACAGAGCACAAAGGTAAGGTTCTTTATCAGGTCTTTATCTTGATAGAAATATGTATCTTTTGAATCTTCTGCCTTTCCGGTCAGAGTGTAGCCGATAGGTCTTCCGTTCAAACCAAGCACAATGAAGGAGCCTCTATGTGTAAGTACATAAACCCCTTTATCCAAAATTAAAGGCTCGTTTTTGCCGGATTTAACCAAAGTTACTTTAGAGACGGCCGTATGTATTCCTGGTTTACTAAGGTCTATCTTCTCATCTGGATAGAATCTGGCATAACCAGCGTGTCCAACAGCAATATAAGCATTCGGACGATCGTTGGTAAGATAGATTTTTTCATTTTCCAGGACGTTGTACTTAACCCAGAAACCGGTTTTCAGCTGATCTGTACCTGTGCTGTGGACAAACTGGTTTATTCCTACATCCAATATTTCAAACTTACCCGACAGGTCCGTGCCGGAAGATACCGTGCTCTTATCAATGGTTACTACGGTCTTTGCAGCATAAACCGACAAACTCAAGCAAAGCATCGTTAATACAAACAAACTGGTTACCAAACTAGCTACTACTTTCCTGCGCATTTATCATCCTCCTGTAATTTGATAAATCGTTTAGATCTATTCCATACAACAGCTAAGGCAGATTAGTTGATTTTAAAAGTATCTGGAGTAGGTATGCTTAAAAACTTAACATGCCCGTCATAGTAAAGAACGTTTGCACCGTCATTATGGCGCAATCTTAGTGTCTTCTGAGCATTCGTGCCCGTAGCTACATCAGGAATAACGTACGCCCTTGCAGATACACAGCTCCACCCTTCAGTTATGACACCTGTCTCGCTCGGCCTCTGGATAAGAGGATAACGGATAGAATCCCGGGGTTCTCCGCTGTTTCCGGTTACATAAATATAGCTGGTATACTCAGCAGAACGGTTCATATGGCTTGGACAATAATAAATAGATGAGAGCGGATGACGCGGGTTGGTAGAATTGAAGGGAACTCCGGTGTATGGCCGGATCAAATCAAACCAGTACCGGCCCGTACCCAGAGTCCCCCCAGGGTATGAAGCAGGAAAGTACTCGTCGTAATCCTGAACATACATTTGCGTCGCCGTTCCGATCTGCTTCAGATTACTGGCACAAGTTCCCTGCCGGGCCTTCTCCCTGGCCTTTGCAAATACCGGAAAGAGTACTGATGCAAGTATAGCTATAATAGCTATAACAACAAGGAGTTCTATTAGTGTGAACCCATTCTTGCTTCTCATATTTATCCTCCCCCTAATTATTTTATAGCGTTAGCAGGATTTTTGCACTATGTCACTTGCTATATTGCTGGCAGGAGACGCTTGCTGCAGAGTATCCCATATATCCTGCCCCATCAACGGACTGATTCAATAACCTGCATTCAACCACTGGCCGATTATATTTTACACCAAATATGCGAATTGTCAAGTAATGCTAAAACTTTTTCTTCCACTGGCAGGCATTTTTTACAATAAGCATGGCACTGGTAGAAAAATAAGTTGACGGCATGGTGGATTTTAAGTATACTGAAATTAGGGCACTTGAAATATTCGTTTATGGAGCAAGCATGGGCCGGCCAAGCATATCCAGGCAGATAGCTGAAGAATTCAGGAAGAGAATTGCATCGGGCATATACCCGTACAACTCCTTTCTGCCTTCCGAGAGAGAACTTTCTGTAGAATTTAAGACCAGCCGAGATACCATTGCATCTGCGCTCAAGGATTTGGCTGATGAAGGACTTGTGGAAAGAAGCCCCAGGCGCGGCACCCAAGTGCTGCCTCCGCCCACTTCTGATATGTCGCCGGTCATAGGAGTCTTTCATAACTTATCAAAATACTATGAAAGCAGAGAGGGCCTGCGGATACTTGAAGGAATACAGGATGCGCTCCTCCGCACAAACTTCAGGCATGAATTCCTTGTGTCACACAGAGGTTCGCCTCTGAATAAGCAGATATATGATAACGTCCTGCTGCGCAAAAAGTTCCAGGGTGTTATTTACCTGGAAGCCGTGTATTTTGAGGAGAAGATATACGGTCTGCACAAAGAGGGTTTTCCAGTTGTTGTAGCCAACCTTGAATGCGACCTGGATGTACCATGTACATATGTAGATCATGCTCAGTCGGCTCGCGATGCGGTAAAGCTCCTGGTTGGATTTGGGCATAAGCGCATTGCATTTCTAGGGCGGAAGGCAAGTATCTGCCTCTACGGCGAAAAGCTTACCGGGTATGCCTCAGGGCTTGAGGAAGCAGGTATTCCGCTGGATGAATCGTTAATTGGGATCACAGAGGCAACTGACGCATTTCAGGCATACAACGTGACCAAAGATTTACTGAACCTCTCTGACCCGCCTACCGCAATTGTGGCAGCCAGAGATATTTTTGCCGGGGGTGCAGTTCAGGCGGCACGCGATGCCGGGCTTACTGTGGGCCGCGATATTTCTATCATAGGCTATGATGATGTCTCATGGACACAAGAGGAACCGTTCCTTACCACGTTTAAAGAACCCTGCTACGAACTGGGCGCTACTGCAGCAGAGATGCTGATAAACCGCATACAAGGCCATAAAACCCCTGAAAAGATTGTAATTGAATCCCCAATTATAATCCGCAAGAGCGCCGGCCCTCTGTTAGAATCACTGCCCTCATTAATATAAGTCTCTGCGTTTACTCAAGCATCTGCAAAGGCTGCGACCAAAGTATTTTTTGGGGAACTGCCGTTCATTGCATTGGCGGCGGGGGCTCTGCGGCTGAAATATTGCAAAAGGGGCGGCTCATTTGAGCCGCCCACTATCTAATTCATCCGGCAGGGTGCTTTGAAATACTCCGGTTAATTCTCTCTAAGACAGCACTTTTTGTACTTTTTGCCGCTTCCGCAAGGGCATGGATCGTTTCTGCCTACTTTTTGGGATTGCGCAGGCATCTGCTGTACCGGACCCTGCATCCCCCCCATGCCTTCCGCAGGGTTCATCTCAAAGTCCGGCGATGCGGGCATGTCGCCGCCAAACATCTGGATGTTGCGGTACGGGTTTCTGTACGGCTCTGGGTCTTGCTGCACCTGTACGCGGTAGATCATGCGGCAGATTTCGTCCTGAATATTCTCCAGCATCATGGAGAACATATCAAAGGCTTCTTTCTTGTAGGCCACAAGCGGGTCTTGCTGTGCATAACCGCGGAGGCCTATTCCTTCCCGCAGGTAGTCCATTGCATCCAGGTGCTCCACCCATTTGTTGTTGATGGCGCGGAGAGCAATGTACCGCTCTATCTCCCGCATGAACTCGCTGCCCAGTTGCTGCTCGCGGTCCTCATAGGTGCGTTCCAGTATGGCAAGGAGGAAGTCCCCTGCCTCTTCGCGTTTTTTGCCTTTGAGGTCTGACGTTCTTGCGTATACAGAGAGCGGGAAGATTTCGTTCAGGTACTCGTACATGGTATCTGTATCCCACTCTGCGGGCGACAGGCTCTCCGGGCAGTAGGTATCCACGGCATCTGTGACGGTTTTTTGCAGGTATTCCGTAATGGTCTGTTTCAGGTCTACGCCTTCAAGTATCTGCCTGCGCTGGCCGTAGATAACCTCGCGCTGCACGTTCATTACGTCGTCGTACTTGAGCACGTGTTTTCTAATTTCAAAGTAGTGCTCTTCCATCTTCTTCTGAGTGCGCTCTATCATCTTTGAGAGCAGTTTGGACGGCATAGCCATCTCTTCCTGCCAGCTTGAGAGGAGCGGGCTCTGTGATTTGTCGCCAAAGACTCTCCAGAGTTCGTCTTCCAGAGAGACGAAGAACTTGGATGCGCCGGGGTCGCCCTGACGTCCGGCGCGGCCGCGGAGCTGGTTATCTATTCTGCGGCTTTCATGCCGCTCGCTGCCCAGGATGCAGAGTCCGCCTACGCGGGCCACGTCTTCCGCCTCCGGGTTTCTTCCTCCGGCGCCGCCCGTGGGCATTCCGCCAAGGATTATGTCTACGCCACGGCCGGCCATGTTGGTGGCTATGGTTACTACATCCAGGCTTCCGGCGTCTGCAATAATCTGGGCTTCGCTCTCGTGGTACTTGGCGTTTAATACGTTGTGCTGTATGCCGTCTGCAAGGCATTCGCCAAGGCGTTCCATCTGGCCTGCGTCCGTTATGCCCATAACGGCGGCTAGGCGTTCTACGTTCTCCGGCGCAAGCATATCCAGGGAGACTCCCACGGCCTTTGCAATAGGCGAGAGTTTGCCCAGCGTAAGCTCTCCAAACTTGGCGTTTAGGAGCTGGTTCCATTTTTTGCGGGATTCGGCGTCAACATCTTTCTTCTCTTCAAGCATAGCCCTGAGCACAAATGTAGCTGCCAGGAGTTGCAGCTTGTCCGGGTTAAGGCGCTCGCTTACGCGTTCCGACATTGATATGGAACGGGTTCCCACAAGTACCGGCTGATGCCGGGTGTGGCATTCCAGTACCTCCAGGGTTAAGCCGCGGACCTTTGATTCCTCTGTCTTATAGATTACGTCTGCATGGTCGCGGCGGATCATGGGTTTGTTTGTGGGAATTTGCACTACGTCCAGCGCGTATATCTTCCTGAACTCTTCCTCTTCTGTTTTTGCGGTACCGGTCATACCGGCAAGTTTGTTATAGAGGCGGAAGTAGTTCTGGTAGGTGATTGTGGCAAGGGTCTGGCTTTCGTGCTCTATCTTTACGCCTTCCTTGGCCTCAAGCGCCTGGTGGAGTCCGTCGCTGTACCGGCGGCCGAACATGAGGCGGCCGGTGAATTCGTCCACTATGATAATCTGGCCGTCTTTTACCACGTAATCTATGTCTTTTGTAAAGACTGCGTGGGCCTTTAGGGCGGCGGTGGCGTGGTGCATAAGCTCCATGTCTTCAGAGAGGTTTTCACAGCCTATCGCCTGCTCTACGCGGGTCATGCCTTCTTCTGTGAACATGGCGGTCTTGGCTTTTTCATCTATGGTATAATCCTGCTCTTTCACAAGACGGGAGATTACTCTGTTCATTTTGTAGTAGAGGTCTGTAGATTGCGCCGCCTGGCCTGATATGATGAGCGGCGTCCTTGCCTCATCCACCAAGATGCTGTCTACTTCGTCTACAATGGCATAGTGCAGCTCTCTTTGGGAGAGTTCGTCCACGGAGAAGCACATGTTATCCCTAAGGTAGTCAAATCCGTAGACGTGGTTTGTGCCGTAGGTGATGTCCGCCAGGTAGGCCTGGCGCTTTTCTGCACGGCGCAGGTTGCGGTAGAGAGGCTCTTCCTCATTCTGGTAATCAGGATCGTAGACGTAGGATGCCTCCATTTCTCCGGTCTCCATGCTTGCGCCTTGCAGGGCGCCAACGGAGAGGCCAAGGAAGTTGTAGACGGAACCCATCCACTGTGCATGGTATTTGGCAAGGTAATCGTTTACGGTGACCAGGTGCGCGCCTTTGCCTTCCAGCGCGTTCAGGTAGAGAGGAAGGGTGGCTACAAGGGTTTTACCTTCACCGGTCTTCATCTCTGCTATGCGTCCCTGGTGGAGTACTATGCCGCCTATCATCTGCACATCAAAGTGCCTGAGCCCTGTGGTGCGGCGGCTTGCCTCCCTGACGGCGGCAAAGGCTTCCGGCAGAATATCGTCCAGGGTTTCGTCCTTCTGCAGCCGGTCTTTAAACTCCTGGGTTTTGGCGCGGAGTTCCTCATCTTTCAGGGCCTGCATGGCGGGTTCAAATGAGTTGATATTTTCAACTATCTTTCGAAGCCGTGCAATCTCGCGCTCGTTTCCACTCAGTAAACTGGTTAAAAATCCCATAATATATCTCCACTGCTGAAAGGGTATTATGCTCCCTTTTACAGCAACAAGTGGCAGGCGTTTACCTGCCACGAAGCATCGTTTAGGCCTTTGTGTAATCTTATTTCACACGCGTAAATCTTAGCATAACAGGAGTTCGTTGTCAAAATAAGGCGCCTGCTCTGGTAGCGCTTGTTTTGTTGTATTCAGGAGATTTGCAGCGCCTTGCCTTGCAGCAAATGTAATGCGCTCAATACCTGCATATAATTTGGTACGGCGGGATGCTTGCCCTGCCGAAGTATCAACAACCATAATTAAGCTTACACGCCGCTAGACTAATCCAGGGGATCTGGGGGATTATCCCCGGGGCGATACTTCGGTCGCAGAGCCGGAGGCGCCGCTGCCGAAGCACATGT
>CALNCU010000137.1 GCA_937875395.1 uncultured Armatimonadota bacterium
AAGTTGTAGGTGGCGGGCTTGTCTATTACGTGATTGCCGCATGGATCGTACCCCACGGCAAAGCACCAGGTAAGCGCCTGGACGTTGTCCGGGGCCGCCTTATCCGCCGCGTGAGGCTCTCCCGTTTCTGCCTTTGATTCCGCGCCGCTTACGTACTCTGTGCCGGTCATGGGGAGGAGATCTCCCAGTTCCGTAGCATCAAGGATGTACGGCGCTTCTACCGTACAATTGTCCCCTGTGCGCCTGTCCGTAAGTGTTACGGAGCACACCCGGTTTCCGTTTGTCTCTGCATATACGGGCACGTGTTCCAGCAATATTGTTAACCTGCCGGAGAGTATGGCCGGGGCCATCATCTCGTAAATTGCGGCAAGATAGACCCTGGGTTCTGCGCATATACGTGAGACCGTACCACCGCCGGGGTTGAACGGTACCGCCGCCCGTGCCTCTGCCGTAAGCGGGTAGTTCCGGCGGTAGTAATCCCTTGTCCGGTTCCTGAACTCCCGGTACCTGCGGGTGCATCCGAAGGATTCTATCCAGGGGTGTTCATCCGGCGGTACGGCCTGGCTTGTAGCCTGCCCGCCCAACCAGTCCGTCTCTTCCGTAAGTACAACGCGCTTCCCCATGCTTGCGGCGGAGATTGCTGCCGCGCAACCGCCAAAGCCGCCGCCTACAATAAGCACATCCGTCTTTATCCCCATAACCATGCCTGCCCTTCCTTTGCAAGTTTTTATGGGCGCAGAAGGCCGCTTGCCGTGCCCTCTCCCGTTTGAATGTTTAGCTGCCGGTTGTATAAATTCCTCTATGCAGGCACAGGAAGGATTCTTGATGAGTTTAATAGAAAGTATTAGTTAGAAGCTACAACGCAGTTGGCATGGAGATTGAATACGCATGGACTCTACACTCTCAAAGTTTCCTCACAGGCGATATAACCCCCTTGTTGGTGAATGGATTCTGGTCTCTCCGCACAGAACGCAGAGGCCATGGCAGGGTCAGACGGAAGATACCGTCAAAGAGACGCGCCCGCAGCATGATCCATCATGTTACCTCTGCCCGGGGAACACCCGTGCGAACGGCGCGGTAAACCCCAGCTATAAATCTACCTACGTTTTTACAAACGATTTTTCCGCCCTCCTGGACGATATACCGGAGAACAGGCAGGATACGGACGGCCTTCTTACGGCGGAGAGCGAGCGCGGAATTTGCAAGGTAATCTGCTTCTCCCCGCGCCACGATCTTACCCTTGCGCACATGACGGCGGATGAGATTGTGCCGGTGGTGGATACCTGGGCGCAAGAGACTTTAGAGATAGGTTCCAGGCCGGAGATTGGCTATGTGGAGGTGTTTGAAAACAGAGGCGCCATGATGGGGTGCAGCAACCCTCACCCGCACGGCCAGATATGGGCTACGGAGCATATACCCAACATCCCGGCGGCGGAGTTGCACCGGCAAAATGAATACATGCAAGAGAAGGGTTCGTGCCTGCTCTGCGATTACCTTGCTCTTGAGAAGAGCAAAGGCGAGCGCATGGTGTGCGAAAATGAACATTTTGCGGTTGTTGTCCCCTACTGGGCAACATGGCCGTTTGAGACGCTGCTACTCTCCAAACGCCATACAGAAAGCATTCCCAACCTTTCAAGAGAGGAACGCTTATCTCTTGCGGATATAATTAGAAGGACTACCACAAAATACGATCACCTCTTTGGCATATCCTTCCCCTACTCCATGGGCTGGCATCAGGCGCCTACGGATGGGGCGGAGCATAAGTCCTGGCATCTGCACGCACACTTCTTCCCTCCGCTCTTAAGGTCTGCTACGGTGAAGAAGTTTATGGTTGGTTTTGAGATGCTTGCCATGCCGCAGAGAGATATAACCCCGGAGTCGGCCGCCGCCCGCCTGCAGGAGTTGCCGGACGAGTGGAACCAACCTTGCAATCAATAGAAAAAATTAAGGGGATGCTCATATTAACAGGCATGAGCATCCCTCTGGTTCCGCTATTAGTTGGTTGGGTTCTTGTACCACCTGCCGCCGCATATTATGTCTATATCGCCATCATTATCTACATCTCCTATGGCATAGTAATCCAGGGCATTGACGGTAATCTGGTTTTTAACCCAGGATGTGCCGTTGCCATTGTTCTTATACCATAGGGTGGCGCCGCTGTCTTTCCTGTAGCAAATTACGTCATTGTAGCCATCAAGATCTACATCCACAATTGCCGGCTGTCGGCCCTCAAGGTTAGTGAATGTAAGCTTATCCATTATATTCCTGCCGCTCCAGGAGGTACCGTCGCCGTTGTTCTTGTACCAGACCAGGTAAGAACTAACAAACGGCTTTCTTACAGCCACTATCACATCCATATCATCATCCCCGTCCAGATCGCCAACAGCTATGGTTTCCATGCAACTGTAGAGACCGGTATCCAGCGTGTAGCAGGGCCAGTTGCCGGTATTGCTCTTGGGGTTCAGCAGCACAAACGTTGAGCCTGTGCCGCCCAGAGAAGCGCTGCTGGTTGCGGCTATATCAAGGTAACCATCGCTGTTGAAATCTGTCAGCGCCATACCCTCTGTGTCGTAATAGGGATTGGTGTAGAGGGTATAGTACGACCAGTTGTTGCTCATGGTGCCAGGGTTAACATACCAACGCACCTGATGGTTCTCGCCGCCTGCTATTATATCCGGGTGGCCGTCGTTGTTCATATCACCTATCTCTATGGCCTCAGCTCCGTCTTCTGTGGCAGGCGTTAGAGTTCCTATGTAGTAGAAACTCCATGTGCCCTGTGTGCCGGGGTTTATGGCGGCGTATATGGAATCCCTCATGTTGGTGGGGACTCCTACGGCTGAATCCCAGCCCATGGTTCCTATTACCATATCCGGCAGGCCGTCTCCGTTGACGTCTCCTACCCTCTGTCCGTCTATAAAGGTTGCTATGTTGGCATGGCCTACCTGGTAGCCGCCGTTCCAGACTTCCTGATTCCAGCCGGTAGGTATTGCCTGCCAGCTGCCCGCGCCTGTCCCGGGGTTTTTGTACCAGTAGTTTACAGTAAGGGAATCTACGTAGCCGTCTCCGTCTACGTCCATCAGGACGCGCTTCATGCTGCCGCCGCCTATGCTTACGTTGGCCCAGTCTGCACAGGCCGCTCCGGCAAGAAGCGTCACTAAACCTAGTGACAAAGCAACTCTAAGACAAAGTTCTCTTGCTTTCATAACCGTTCCCTCCTTGTATTTTTTGTTCTACCGTCCTGTGTATCACAGGAAACAATAGGGGATACTCATCCATGGTCTACTGTTAGTAGGTTG
>CALNCU010000138.1 GCA_937875395.1 uncultured Armatimonadota bacterium
CTTCCATGCACATATACACTTAATATTAGTTTGGAAAATGCAGTCATGTCAACCATCGGCTGCAGGCGGCTTCCATTCAGGGGGGCTATGCTGTTACAATTATACTGTAACCTGTTTAAGAGGAGGTAGAAGATGCTTGCAAGTTTCTCTATGGTTCCCGTGGGAGCGGGGGAGGAGTTAAAAGAGCTTGTTGCAGATATCCTGGATATCATAGATAAATCCGGCATAAAATATACGCTTGGCGCCATGCAGACCACGCTTGAAGGCGATGAGGAGGAAGTTATGACGCTTATTATGAAGTGTCACCGGCACATGAGGGAGGCGGCCCCACGCGTGCTCACACATATTACAATAGACGACCGCCCCGGCGCCCGGGGAAGGCTTGCCGGCAAGGTATCTGATGTTGAAGAGGTGCTTGGAAGGAGGCTTAGCCATGAGTAATCAAGTGGGAAAGCTCTCTCCAAGCAGAATGGAAGGACTTCTTGCCGGGTCTTTTGGGACGCCTTCTGATGCGCTGCTTGTGGGTTCCGGGCCGGGCCTTGATGCCGCGGTTATAAGCATGGGGGATGGGCGGGTGATGGCAATTGCAGAGGACCCCATCTTCCCGGCTCCCGGTCTGCCCCTTGAGATTATGGGGGAGTTTACGGTGCATATTGGTGCCAGCGATGTTGCCGTAACTGGTGTAAAACCCACTTTTATGACCTACTCCTTGCTCCTGCCGCCCGGCACGCCGGAAGAGGACGCCAAAACCATTGTAACCTCTATTTCAAAGACGGCGGAGGAGCTTGGAATCTCCATAGCAGGCGGGCACACCGGCTGGTACGGGGGGATTGCCATGCCCATTGTGGGAGGTGTCACGGTATGGGGGTTCGCCCCGGATGGGGAGTGGATATCTCCGGGCGGCGCAGAGGATGGGGATGTAATCCTTATGACCAAGGGGCCTTCCATAGAGGCAGCGGCGCTCCTTGCGGTGCTCTACAAGGAGAAGCTTGAAGGCAGTCTGGGCAGCGATATTATGGAAAAACTGCTCTCCCGCGTCTCTCAGATTACTGTAGTAAATGATGCGCTCACAGCCTTTAGAGCGGGCGGCGTGCATGCCATGCATGATGCCACGGAGGGCGGAGTGCTTGGCGGCCTATGGGAGATTTCTGCCTCCTCCGGCATTAAGGTTCATGCAGATTTTGATTTGGCGGGCGTACCTCATGATATAGCCTGTTTTGCGGAGGCTCTTGGGTTTGACCCGTGGGCGGCTATAAGTGAGGGCACCCTCCTTGCCGCCGTACACCCAAATTCCGTAGCCGGAGTGAGGGCTGCTCTAAAGGCAGAGGGCATAGAGAGCTTTGTTCTGGGTACCTTTGATGCTTCTGCAAAGGCAAGCACCGTTAAAAGGGACGGCGTAACAGCAGAGCTTGGCGAACCGGGAACAGACCCTTTCTGGGGGTTGTTCTTTGCGGGGCTGTCTTAAACAAACGAAAGGAGGCCATCAAACACAAAGATGGCCTCCTTTTTATTTTTAAAGAACTACTACTTGGATTTGCGAGTTTAAACAAGGCTTCGGCAGCGACGCTTCGCTCTGCGACCGAAGTATCTTCCCGGGGGACTTTACCGTCCTGGGCTTCGGCAGCGACGCCTTCGGCTCTGCGACCGAAGTATCGCCTAAAGTGTTTCTCCTCCCGCCCAGGCCTGTCAGCAACAGAGAGATGAGGCCTGGGTAGTGCCGGAGAGGAGCAT
>CALNCU010000139.1 GCA_937875395.1 uncultured Armatimonadota bacterium
ACAGCGTGGCTATATCCTCCTGCAGTTCAACCCAGTCGTCATCAGCAAGCCCTGCGCAGGCCCTGGGGGTCTTTTCGGACTTCGGGGTATTCATACTGGCCAGGCCCAGTGACATAAATTTGCTGAATGTAAGTTTGCCGCCTTCCTTGAAATAATCATTGTGTGTGCTAGTTGCCCAATCGTAGTAATCCCTGCTCCATTTATCAATATCTACATGAGCAATTAACCCTGATGCCACCACCTGGTCTTCAACCGCAGATGAGTTTAAATAAAGGGATAGTTCAAGGCTTCTGCGCTGTGTTTTTATGCGCTCCCTTATGCTTGGATCAGTCTCCGCAGCATGCGCCTTGTCAAACAGACCAAATGCTTTTATATAGTCGGCTGCTTTGAAATACGGGTTGCCCGCCATATAGCACCCAAGGTAAACATTCTCTCTATTTGCTGCGCCGATATACGTATCTAATATCTGCTTCATGTATGGGCCGGCGGCGCCGTAGTACCCTCTTAGATATTCATCCACAAGCTTGTTTGCATCCAGGTTAGGGTTCCATTGCAGCTTGGAAACAACCCATGCTCTAAGCATCTGAAAATCTGTTTCCCTATTCCCGATATCCCCTTGGGAGAAAATACCTATAGCCCCTGACTTGCTGAAAAACTTGATGTTGTTCAGCATCATATAGTAATTTGGGTGCGGTATCTGCAGGGTGGTAAAGTTTGTTGTATAGTCCCAGATGAAAAGCTGATTTGTTATTTTGTTCCACCCGTTTATCTGGGAATGAAATTTGCTGTTTGCATCAGAATTCAGAGGCTGCGCAAAGTTGCAACTGACTGTGCAGAGCGATATGATCACGTTTTCATCTGGCTTCACTGTAACCGGAGGGTCCGTTGTGTATGTGTACGCCAGTGTGACTATCTTGAATTTGGGGAACTCCTTTTTCACCGCACGCGCAACTTCATTAACGAAATCCAGCATAAGATCGGTCTGATTGCCAAGTTTGTTTGCGGCAGCGGTGCATTCCGGACACTGGCAATACAGACGGTTATCGTTCTGGCTGATTGAAATAACCCCTGCGGATGGGTTTTTGCGGATACGCTCCAGGGCGTTCTTTATGAACTCCTCGCGCATCTCCCTGTTGGTAAGGCAGAGCTGTCCGTAACTGCTGTACCGGCTGCCGTCACGCAGGCTGTACCACTCGGGATGGCTGGCAAAATACTTTGAGCGCGGCATAATCTGGTCAAACGTATGGCACCAGCCGATTATGGAGAGGTGCCCGCCCAGCTCTTCCGGGATACGCTCAAAATGACCGTTGCATTTCAGTTTAACAGCAAACGGGTTGCTGGCACGCACGCTGCCGTAGAAGGTCTCTCTATAGAAGAAAGGCGGCTTGTATACATAATTCATGTTTGCCAGTTTAAGAGTGGGCTTTTTAGGGATATATTCTGCATCCGGCGCCCACCATCTGCATCCGGCGTAGTCCTCAAGATATGTGTATACAGCGTAAAGCGTGCCCCTGGGCCGGTCACCGGCAAGGACT
>CALNCU010000140.1 GCA_937875395.1 uncultured Armatimonadota bacterium
TTCAAGTTCTGCTCCTGTTCGCTTTATGCCTTCATGTCTTGGGCCTGCATAGCCATCATAATCCAGTATTCCCTGGCAGTATTGTTCTCCTCCGAACGGGCATGTTCTCCAGCGGAAGTAGAGCACTTTTTCTGCTCCGCGGGCTATGGCCTGGTATGTCCAGCGGCGTATCTCTGCAGGGGTGGTTATTGGGTCCATTATGGTTATGCCGGTGGATGCCTCCTGTTGTTCCAGCACTATGTACTCTTTGCCTTTTATGCCTCTTAGGAAATCCAGCATGAAGGCGTTGTAGGCAGGGTCATCTTCCGGGCCTGGGTAGTTGTTTATTCCGGCGTAGTCTTGTTCTCGGAAGAAGTGGTACTGGTTAATAAGATCGTTTCTAGGCGAGTTGCCAGTGTTGGTGGTGATGTATCTTCCAGGGCTATGGCGCCGGATTATCTCTGTCTGCAGGCGTATGTAGTCTACGTTTGAGTCAGAGAAGACCCGGGCGAAGTCTAAAAGCAGGCTTGGGTTGTGGCGCCCCAGGGTCTTTTTGGGGATGGGTATTTCTTCCCATGCGGCGTATTCCTGGCTCCAGAAGACGGTTCCCCACAGGCGGTTTATGGTATCCAGCGTGCCGTACTTTTTCTTGAGCCATTCTCTGAAGGCGTCTGCGCAGCAGTTGCAGTAGCATCTGCCAGTGCCGAGTTCGTTGTCTATTTGCCACCCTTCTACGAAGGGGTGTGTGCCGTACCGCTCTGCCATGGCTTCTACTATTTTTGTTGTTTCATGCTTGAGGGCAGGGCTGTTTACGCACCGGTGGCGGCGACTGCCGAAGGAGTAGCGGTAGCCGGTTTCGTCCACGGGGAGTATTTCCGGGTATTTGGCGCACATCCATGCGGGGGGCGCCGCCGTGGGCGTGCCCAGGATGAATTTTATTCCGTGGTGCGACAGGCTTTCTATTGCGCTGTCCAGCCAGCCGAATTCAAAGCGGTTTTCTTCCGGCTGAAGGCGGCTCCATGCGAACTCTGCAATACGGGCTACCTTGAGGTGCGCCTTGCTCATGAGTGAGGCATGCCGATCCCAGTCGCTCTCGTCCCAGTGCTCAGGGTAGTAGTCTACTCCCAGGGTGATGGTTTTTGCCCCCACTTCGGGCGATATGTTGATTTCAGTCACTGCCTGTTCCCTTCAATACACAATTTATACCATTCAACAAGGCATCTCATAAGCAACGCCATAGTAACTTAACCGGCTCACCGGTAATTAAAAGCATATAATATACCCTATGGTTTCCACATGGATGAAGTGATGCTTTCAGCTTTAAACCATTTTACATGCCCATCAGCAAAGGCATAATTTGCCCCGCCGCTATGAAGGGTATTCTCATCAAGCGATGGATCTTTATCGAGACTCTGCTGCACTGTAGCCCCATAGCTGCTGGTTGATTCCACCCACCTTGCATCTTTGAATATAAATGTATTGGAGGGATTCTGAAATTTAGCTAGAGGCAAGCCAGCAAGTGCCCAGCCTACAGCATCTGCATTAATTGCATAATTGTATGAATACGCATGCAGACCCATAGCGGTTGGGCAAGTCCAGATGTTCACTATTCTCGCAGGGTTACTTCCGGTGGTTTTAGCCATAAGATACGGCGTTATTTGAGCAACCCAGGACTTGTAACTAGGCATATGTTCATCGTAGTCCTGAGCATACATCATTGCTGCATTAGCGATCTGTTTTAAATTGTTGGTACAGGTGGATTGCCTGGCTTTCTCTCTTGCCTTTGCAAAGACCGGAAAGAGTATTGCTGCAAGTATAGCTATAATGGCTATGACTACGAGCAACTCTATTAGCGTGAATCCTTTTTTGGAATATACAGCATTCATAATACTCCTCTACCTTTCTGCATTAACTATCCGCGGGCTATTCGCGATATAAATTGTCCGTGGTATTGTGATTAATCCACCGTGCAGATCTTTTTTGCTATTTCTCCCTTCTTGTCCAATGCCTTGATTGTATATGTGTGCCCGGCTTGCGCCTTAATATCTTTTGTGTATTCCACAGATTTTTCAGCTAAAGGGCCGCTGTCCAGAAGAATGTTGCCGGACTCATCCTCTACAGTAACCTGCTTTGGGTTTCCCTTTATACTGATAGATAGATTCACATCTGCTTCAGTCACGCGGATATCGTCCACCCACACTTCGCCCGTAGTGTAAGCAAGGCCTGCGGATATTTGTGCAGCTTTGCACCAGTCATCTGCATTTACCGGCTTGCTGATTACTTTAATCCATTTATCGCCTGTGCTGCCTGTACGCGCATACGCCTGCAGGGACTTGCCCCAATCCGAAGAGTATAATCCCAGAGTTCCCCCGGCGCCGCACCAGGCGCCTCCAACGTTGGTAGTGCCGCCGCCGGCTTTTACCCAGCAGCTTATTATGTAACGCTTCCCTGCATATCCGGGCGATGCAAAGACCTTTGGCGACTGGTATACTCCGGGCGTTTTTTTGCCGCCCTTACCGTTAAAACAAACATGAAGAGAGGCATCTCCCTGGTGTGCATCCCTGGAGAGTTCCACCTTCCAGCCCTCTTCCCCGGCCTTCTCCGGCTTCCCTAATACCTTCCAGTATTTCATGCCTTCTTCAAACCCGCCGTTCTTCACCAGGTTTTCCAGAGGCAGAGATGGTGTACTGCTCACCGTTATTTCCAGCGGAGCAGCCGATATGTTTGAACCTGCTGCAATGCATAAGGCCAGTCCTGCTATCAGGCTATGCAAATACTTATTCATCTTCCACACTCTCCTTTACAGTTTGTATATATGGACATCATAACCAGTGAAGCTGTCTGTAATGGATGCTTCCTTTGCATCCGCAAACCTTCCTTCAAAGAGCACCTCTACCTTTTGCGGCAGTTTTATACCTGCTGCGGAGATCTCTGCATTTACATCTTTTGTTGATGTGTTGCAGACTATTACGTAGGTATGCCCCTCATACTCTTTTGCCGCTATATCCAGGTCTTTGCAGCTTGATGTGAAGCCTGCTACATCTTTTCCTAGAAGATACGGCATGGACATGGCCTTTGTTTGATTATTAAGTTCTGCCATATATTGCCACAGTTCTTCACTAAGGCGCTTATTTCCGGTGGATTTTCGAGTGCTCTCTACCTGGTAGATAAAATATGCCAGCCCCTTGACGCCGTGATTTAAGGCAAGGAAGGTCATGCACCGCTCCTCCTTTGGAGTCGGGCACCTGGACCAGCCTTCCCTGGGAGATCCGAACATCTGCAGAACCAGCCATGAGGTCTGACTGGGATTCTTGCCTATGAAATGCTTCAAAGTATCAGCATGAGAGACTACTCTTAGTATGGTATTATTTGCTCTGGCAATTGGATAAGGATCTGTTGAAATGATATCCGCTGCATCTTTATTTGCACCCACAGCATTGCCCAGATTTAACCAGGCGGGCCTATACGGATCAAGTTCCTTGTATAATTTATAAACTTTCTGGTTGAGGTCCGTCCAACCGTCAGTTTCATCGTTTGAATGCCAGCATAAAACGGCCGGATGATTCCTGTATTTCTGAATGATATCTGCACCCAGCTTTATTCTATCTTCATCATCTAACTTCTCAGTTCGCCATGTGAAACCAATATACGGTATAACCATGAGATTATTTTGAATGGCGGCATCCAAAATCTCTCCAAGGGTAAGATTAGTCTCCCTGACAAAATTTACTCTGCCCTCGTTTTTACTGAACTCACTGATTAGTTTTAATACCTTATCTCCGCATATGTCTTCTTTCAGAAATTGATACTCCGGTATAATTGTGTTAAACCCTTTGGCAGCAGCATCTCTAATATCCTTAACGCCAATCTCTTTTGCCGCCTGCCCCCAATCGCTCCCAAAGTACAGGATTATGGGCATATACGGCTTGCCGTTAAGGTAAAAAACCCCATCTTTGATCTCCGTTTTGCTGGCAGGTTTCGCCATGGGTTTAATCTTTTGGAACCATCGCGCATCTTCCCCTATAGTTTTATTGCCTTCCGTTAGAGATGCGGTGATTGTATAATCTCCTATCGGCAAGGGGGATATATTTATTGTCTTCCGATTGGTTAGGAGTATCTGTGAAACCGGACTTTCCAGGAGTTTCTTTCCCTGGCTATCTTTTACTGACAGTAGAATTTTTTTGCCGCCAAGTGAACCATCAAAACGTACCCGGATATCCGCAGCAAGCTCTTTTTCCGTGCTGTAGAAAGTCTTGTCAGTACTGAGCAATAAGGCCCCGGATATAACTTGCTCTCCCGGTTGCTGGGCAAGGTAGAACTGCTTTGCATCCACCTTCATACCGGTGATTATGCCAAATTTTGATGGATTATGGAAGCCTGTAATAGTAGGTGACCAGCAGCTGAATTCCTTTGCCTTGGGATTTGCACGGCAGAGGTTTATTCCCCAATCAGATACAACGCCGGAAGTTGCCCATTTGATGTCTTTCCAGGGAACTGCTATTTCCACCTGCCACCGGTCTGCAAATGTCTTTACCGCTGTAGTCACACTATTTTGCCGGTCACCTAATTGCCAGGCAAAACGCACTTTTCCCTTTGGATTTATGCCTATGTGGGTGTAATTATAGCCCTGACCCGGATCTATGAATACTTCTAAATCATCACCTGCAAACACTGTATCATCAATCTTCAACTCTGCAATATGTGAGTCGTAGCAGATAAAGGCAACATACAGATTTGTATTATCGTACGTCATGTATGCCTTTGTTTGCTCTGTTGCAGGCTTCTCGCCACTGAAGAGGTAGAAATTCCCAAATTTCGCAGCACCCGCCCAGGCAGGATCATTCAGTTCACCATCAATAACCGGAGCAACCGCAGTAGATCTTACTGCCATGGCAGGCACAGCCTGTGCACATAAGCCGGGAACCGTTATGCACAGTAAAACCGGTATGCATACAAAACACTTTTGGATAGTACTTACTACGCTGTGATACACTTGCATTAAATACCTCCCTGTATTGTTTCAATCACTTAATCCTTGGCGGGCATGTTGATGCACGCTTAATCAGTTCCACCGGCAGAGTTATGGTAATATCTTCCGTCTCCTCATTAGAGATGCGTTGCAGCAGCAATTCGGCAGATTGGCGGCCGATCTCCAGGAGCGGCATTCGAACGGTGGTTAGGATATTCTGGCTCTGCTCATTTAATGCCGGGTCTGTATCATCAAGACCTACAATACTTATATCCTCAGGCACACGCTTCCCATGTTTAGATAACACATCAATAAGCACGCCGGCATATTCATCATACGGGGCCAGTATCGCCGTGATATCAGGATATGCATCAAGCATGCGCAACACGTTTTCTGCGCATGCTTGCAGATTATCTTTCTGTGAGCCACGATGCATATAATGCAGACCGGTATCGGAATCAAGGCCCATCTCCTGATATGCCTGCCGATACCCAGACAGGCGCAAGGCGAAAGGATGAAACGGCGAAACACCACTGTCTGCAAAGTGCAGGATATGCCTATGCCCAAGCGAAAGCAGGTGATGCGCCAATAGATACCCAGCCATGCGGTGGTCGGGCACAACGGCGGAACATCCATCATGCTGATAAATCATGGATACAACCGGCCTTTTGCTAAAACCATATCGCTCGCACATCTCATCCAACAAATGCCTGCCAAATTCTGCATCGCATGTCAAGAATGCATCTATCTCATCACGTCGAAAAGCACAAGGGAGATCCTCCACCTGAACATCCCGGCGAATATATCCAAGCACAAGCGCATAGTATTTAGGGGCAAGAACTTCCAGCACTCCACGGAAGAGCGTCTGGTCATAGTTCACCTCATAGAACCCCTCCCACAGAAGAAGTCCGATGGTATTGTTAAGCACAGGCTGGTTGCTTTTTTTTAGCGCCAAACGCCGTGCGGCGTGGTTTGCACCAGGATTGTAACCAAACTCCCGGGCGACGGCCTGAATATGATCAATAGTCTCTTGGCTGACCTGCTTTAAATCCCCTCTCAATGCAAGGGATACGGTCATCTTGGAAACTCCGCATCTTTCAGCAACTTCCTGCATTGTAATTGATGTTTTCACGTTCTTTGCTGCCATTAAATCATTTCTCCGCACCGGCAAAAGCATAAAACAGAAAGGCTATGCTCACTTTTCCGGTAAAGTTGATTTATAATATCATTGAATCCAGACCCTGTCAAGCATATTCTTTATATTTGTTACTGTTCAGGAAAAATGTCTCAAGCGGTAGAATGGAAGTATGGAAACAATAACCTGGAACAAGAAACAGCAGAGGTGGGCAGAAGTGCTTGCCAAGGTGGCATCGGGCGGGATCATGCCGGGGATTTACTGTGGCAGATATGCAGAATGAATAGCCAGCATGGCTCATCTTGCAAAGAGAAACCTCCCAGTCAATTTATCGAAAGGTAACGCTTGCTCCACCACATTGTGTAAAACAAATATTCTCTATAGAGAAACCCCCGTTCGGGCCACCGGCGGGGTTTTCTTCGTTTCAGGCGTGGATTTTGTGCTTGGTGGCGGCTTTCACGGCGTTTCCCCCTGCCCTTCTTCTCTGGACTTGATTTTCATCTGAAGCATATACTTAAGCATAGTTTTTCTCTATTTGCCCCATTTTTCTCTGTTTTCTTTGGACTTGAGAAAATAAGTCCAAAGGAGGGTTTTGAGTTCAAAATTGGGTAGCTTGGTATTTGCTTTGCAGAATAACAGGTGGAGTAGCGAATGTTACTGATCTCTGTTGGCAGCCTAATATGATCTACAGGATCATACTTTACGCTTTTCTCGACATGAAGTCTATAGTTGTGCAAGTAAAATTTGACTATTAAATTTATTCGTTATAAAATACTTGAATGCTGTATTTGCAAAGTATGGAAGGGTTTTATGGCTAGCAAGGCAGGAATATCATGTATGACTCTGAACTATATTCCAACCACTATTGCAAATAAATACCATTGCGCTATCTGCTTTGCAATAGTCAATCTCAAATAGTGAACATATCTTCGCAGAGTAACGCTGCCACCATTTATGTAGGGGAACCGTAGTGAATAGCTATCTTTCCATAAATAATCATGAAACTGCTTTGTTGCCCGCAGTGATATATGCGCGGATGTCTACGGAGCATCAGCAATATTCCACAGAGAACCAGTGTGATGTTATTCGCGAATATGCACTAAGCCATAATATGGAAATCATCAAAACATATATAGATGAAGGCAAGAGTGGCTTGAATCTGGCTGGTAGAGATGCACTGCAGCAACTTATTTGCGATGTAACCAGTCCTGACAGAGATTTCAAAGCGATTCTGGTCTATGATGTGAGCCGGTGGGGAAGATTTCAAGATGCTGATGAAAGTGCGTACTATGAGTACATATGTAAACGGGCTGGAGTGGATGTCCATTACTGTGCAGAGCAGTTTGCAAACGATGGCAGTATTACTTCTACCGTGTTCAAAAGCATCAAACGAGCAATGGCCGGGGAATACAGCCGGGAACTCTCATCCAAGGTATTCAAGGGACAGTGTCGACTTATAGAACTTGGGTACAGGCAAGGAGGCCCTGCCGGGTATGGGCTCAGGCGTGTATTGATTGATCAAAATGGAAATATCAAGACTTCTTTACGCGTGGGCGAACAAAAAAGCATTCAAACAGATCGAGTAATTCTTGTTCCGGGTCCTCTGGAAGAAGTAGCTACAGTACGTTGGATGTATCTGCAGTTTGTTGAAGGTAAAAAGACCGAAAAAGAAATTGCTGATATGTTGAATTTGGATGGAAAATCAACTGATTTTGGGAGACCTTGGACAAGAGGAACTGTCCACCAGGTTCTAACAAACGAGAAGTACATCGGAAACAATATATATAACCGTACCAGCTTCAAGTTAAAGGTAAGACGAGTAATAAATGGTCGTGATGCTTATATTCGCGCAGACGGGGCCTTCGAGCCGATAGTGGATAAGGCCATTTTCATGCAGTCGCAGGAAATAGTTGCAGAGCGAAGTCGCAGGTTCACAAATGATGAGTTATTAGCTAAGTTGAAAGATGTTTACAGTAGGTATGGCAAACTTTCTGCATTAATTATAGATGAAAGTGATGAAAACCTCTCAAGCTCGACATATCGAACTCGCTTTGGCAGCCTGATCAGGGCATATAGAATGATCGGCTATGTACCCGATAAAGACTATCGCTATCTGGAAGTTAATCGCCACATTAGGAAACTTCATCCAGAAATCATGGAGTACATCATCACCCAAATTCTAAGACAGGGCTCTTTAGTTCATCATGACATTGATACAGATTTACTTACTATAAATGATGAATTCGTAGTATCTGTAGTTGTAGCCCGATGTGTGTCAACACGAGCAGGAAATTACAGGTGGTGTATACGACTTGATACGGCGTTGAATCCAGACATTACAGTTGCAGTCCGGATGGATGCTGAGAATATCCGTCCTCTCGATTACTATATTCTTCCAGCTATTGATATAAATGGCGCCAATCTAAAACTAATGGAGATAAATGGTTTGTTTTTTGATGCCTACCGATTTGATACCCTTGACTACCTTATCGGAATGGCACGCAGAATACCTATAATGGAGGTCGCATAAATGTCGAGCGAATCTAATATCCAGATGATTCCTATTAAGAGTATTTGCATAGTAAATCCTCGTGAACGTGGGCGTAAGAAGTTCAATCAAATTATAGGGAGTATAGAAGATATAGGTCTGAAGAGACCAATTACCGTCTGTCCCCGTGAGGATGGGCAATATGATTTGATCTGCGGGCAAGGACGACTCGAATCATTTGAGCGATTAGGGCAAACCATGGTGCCAGCAATAATCCGCGATGTATCTAGCGAGGATTTGCTGCTGATGAGCCTGGTAGAGAACATTGCCAGGAGGAATCCTGGTACGATGGGAACAGTGCGTGAACTTGCAGATCTACGAAGCAGAGGCTATAACCATACGGAAATTGGCAAAAAAACAGGTATGGGAGCCAATTACGTGGGCGAGTTGCTATACCTGTATGATAGAGGAGAAGAACATCTGCTAAATGCGGTCGATGCCGGCAAAATCTCTTTGTCTTCGGCGATAATCATTTCGCGTAGCGAGTATAAAGATGTGCAATCGGCATTACTCAAATCGCTTGAAGAGAAGAAAATCACCATCAAGGAACTTCAGCGAGCTCGCGTGTTAGCAGATATGCGCAAGGCTTTTGGGAAGTCACAGTCTGAATCGAAATCGACCAAATTACCCAAAGTTACAAGCGATACTATAATCCGTACATTTAGAAGAGAACAGCAACGCCAGCAACAAGCAATCAGAAAATCCGATCTATGCGAGAAACGGTTAAGCTTTGCCAGCAGTGCCTTCCGCAAATTATTCAAAGATGAGAATTTCATCAATCTCTTGCGTGCAGAAGGGCTTGATAGCATACCGGAATATCTTGCAGCGCAGATTGGAAAGGATAATCAATAATGGATAAATCAATTAAATTGGGATTTGAGATGGAATGCCTGGAGATATCAATTTCTAGCATCCTCCCTGGGAGAGTTATTGATGATCGTGTTCGAAAGAGCGCCAAGTATGCATCCATATTATCCTCAATTCAAGAAATAGGACTAATTGAGCCACTTGCAGTATACCCTCTAAAGCAAACAGCATCTAGCAACTACATGCTACTTGATGGGCATCTGCGTATGGAAGCGCTAAAGGAACTGGGGTATGAAAGTGTATCCTGCCTTATTTCCACAGATGATGAGGCATATACCTATAATCACAAGGTCAACCGGTTGGTGCCAATCCAAGAACATTTCATGATTATGCGGGCGCTGGAGCGCGGCGTAAGCGAAGCCCGTATCGCAAAAGTGTTGCAGGTTGACGTTGCACGTATTCGTGAAAAGCGCAATCTTCTGCGAGACATCTGTCCAGAAGCGGTCGAAATTTTAAAGAATATGCCGATCAGCGCTTCTGCTATAAAGCATTTGCGTAAAGTAAAGCCTCTTCGTCAAGTTGAGATTGCCGAATTAATGCAAATGCTTGGTAACTACGAAGCTTCATACTGCCAGACATTGGTGACAACAACGCCTGCCGACCAAATGGTTGATAGTGTAAAAACTAGAAAAAATTGCAATATTAGCCCTGAGGAACTTGCAAGAATGCAGAGAGAACTAGATACTCTACAGCATAATCTACAGATGCGCGAGGATTCGTATGGCGAAAACTTCCTGAATCTAGTTGTCATAAGAGGGTATCTGTCTAAACTTTTGAGTAACGAGAGAGTGGTTCATTATTTATCAAGTAACCATGCGGATCTGGTGAAAGGATTACAACAAATTACTGCATCAGCATCATTGGAGGGCTGAAGAAACTTGTAGCAGACCTGTCACTAGGCAACCAGATACTAAAGGAAGTATCACGGGGGTTTAGTACCGGTATGCAATCTCTCCAGCGTTTTCCACCAGGAGGATACCTTCATTTTCATGGTTGCGCCAGTCATTGATGTTGATGCTTGTGGGGTCTACATATTCCAGGTTGACTTCATTGCACAATTCTCTAGTCACACCTGTGGCAAACTTGATTTGTATCCGCGTCTTCTCGCGCCCGCCCTCATAAGTACCTTTGCCCTTCAAGTAGCACGCCGTTGCCAGCACGCCACGCGGCACGTCAGCAAAGCGTTCCATGTTGCACAGAAAATAATCTCTCACATGGCAGCCTACCCTTTGCAGTACCTCCGGTCTAGCGTGTGAGAGTGATGTAACCTGCGGCCCATAGATAATCAATTCGCCGCCGTCCTCCACAACCGGCTCGCACTTGCAGATGGCCTTGATAGCCAGCTTAAGATCATGGTACATGGGAGCAACACAGGCTAGCACCCTCTTAAACAGGCGAGGTTTATAGATTATATGTACACGCGCAGAATGATTCGCAGCTTTCTTCCATGACTCTCTGGTAGGCCCCACATAAAGACCATCTAGTGTGCCATCCTCCAGCACTACCATCGACAGGGCGGTGGTGGGTACCGGCACTAGATCTGCCGCTTGCTCCACCAGCCGCCGCACGGGATTATCCAGGACTCCTATCAAGTCCATGCTACCTATGAGCCCGGCAAGCCAGTGAAAGAAGTCTATAAATTCGGGACCGCAAATACCTGGGAAGATGTATTTGTTTCCACCAGAGAACCCTATAACCTCATGCGGAAAGACCGGCCCCAAAATCAATATATGGTCATAGTCTAAAATGTGACGGTTGATGGCAATTCTGGTTCCCTCATTTAATATTCCACCGGTAAGCATGCTGATTGAGCTGGCGGAGATTTCTCCAATCTCCGCCAGTTCTGTCGTGTCTGACCAGTTGTGGTTAAATATGCTGGAGCCTGCATACATAACATTATAAGCCTCTGCTGTTGCACCAACATGATGAAGAAGGTCTTCTCTCGACATAGGATGATGAGTACCCAGTGCAACCAGGAAGTCTAACTTAGCACCGGATTCTCTCAGCATATCATGAACTATTCGGCACATCTCTGCGACAGGCGCAGTTCTGGTAGTATCCGGAATAAGCATTATTATTCTCTTTCCAGAGAGGTCAAGGCCAGCCAATCCAGATGCTATTTCGTTCCGTATCTCCAAGTCATCCATTTTTATTTCTACTCCGGATCATCTTTTGCGGTATATTGGCTATTTCTACAGCCCATCTGAATTTATGCAAAATCTCTGATTTACGGGGTTTATCCTTCATACCAGGTGACAGATCACTGTAGAGCTTTAACTCTGCCATCCCAGATAGGCCAGATACACAGGGCTGGCAATGAAAGCCCAATCTTATGGAGCAATTATTCCATATCCTTTCCACAGACCCGGAGTTCCCTGGGCGGTATATACCCAACCGCTGGCACCGCCCGGCACAGGGCTGGTGTTGATGATAGTATCTTCTCCTACAGACCATGTGCCTGTTACGGGAGCCGTACTGCCGGTGAACTGCTTCCTTATGCCGCTGATAGTGCCTATGCCCTTACCGTAGGCATAGTTAAACCAGTCGGTACCATAGCCGTTAGCAGTAGAGGTCATGCTGTTCCCCTTGAATTCGATGCTTCTGGAGGCATCGTCCATCTCAAACCCATATTTGTGCTTTATAGCGCTCGTGCCGTTGATGTTGTTATCCGCAACCACCAGTCGGGTTGATGAAGAGCACTTGATTGCCGAATAAGTATTAGTAGCAGAGGCTGAGTTGGCAGACAGATTGTTCCCGGTGATAACCGTACCGTCAGACGACTGCACCAGAATCCCTTCCTGATTACAACCGGATACCAAATTACCCCTTATGATGGCATTGGCCGCCGTGTCTATGCTTATACCCCGGGTTCCTACGGCTGAGATAACGTTTCCGGATACAGTAACAACATTGCCGTTGGAGTTGACTACCGCTATACCTTCGTCTCCGATAGAGGTAAGCGGGATTGCAGATCCGTCCAGAGGAGCCATGCCGCATCGCCGGTTATCGCATGCATCCTTGTGAAGAGCTCAGCGGCGCAGGCATACTCCGTTAGCATTGAGAGATTAATCCATCCCGGTGCATCGGCAAGGCCGGTGTCACGGCGGTACCTGTTAAAGACTGCTGTTACCTCTTCCGGCCTACCTGCAGACGGATACGCCAGAAGAGTGCAGCCGCTCAGTTCATCCGCAGAGGCTCCCTTAAGGTAGACAGAGATCATCCTGCCTGTGAGCGGGCGCGACCGTAGCGCGGAAAAACCCCA
>CALNCU010000141.1 GCA_937875395.1 uncultured Armatimonadota bacterium
AGTCGCTGGAGGCTTCTGCAAATAGATCTATCTGAGAAAGATTCATATTGTAATTTCCTTTTTACCTCTTATGCCTGCGCCGCCGCAATTAACGCTGCCAGTAGGCTCATTGCAGCAGCAAACGATAGGAAGTTAGGCACGCTCCGCCATTTTAGCTTCACCAAAACACCTTCCGCAATTGCTACCGCTGTTCCCAATGCCGCTATGCCTGCAAGGCTTATTGGGTAGTGCGCCGGCATTGATAGGGCCTGGCAGGCAGGCCAGACATTCATCAGCGTCTGTACGGCCAGTCCCAGGAATATGCAGGTGCGCAGTGCCGATGCATACTCAATAATTGCAAGGCTGCGTCCGCTGTATTCAAGAATCATGGCTTCATGCACCATGGTTAATTCCAAGTGTGTTGTAGGGTCGTCAACCGGCATCCGCGAGAGTTCTGCCAACGCGGCTAATACTAATGCCGCGCCTACCAGAATGGCTACAAACGGATCTATCTGCGATGCATATATTGCTTGCAGGTTGGTGCTTCCCGCGCCCAGAGAGAGCGCTCCTATCCCAATGACCAGCGTGGGTTCAACCAGCATGGAGATTGTGGCTTCCCGGCTGGCCCCTAATCCGCCAAAAGCAGACCCCGTATCTATTGCAGCCAGCATGGTGAAGAACCGGCCCAAGGAAAGAAGATAGAGCACAAGGATAAAATTAGTCGCCGGCGACCAGGTTGGCGGCAGAAGCGCGCCTGTCCACGGAACCAGGACTGCCGCAACAACTGCAACCGCTAAACCTATTGCGGGCGTCCAGATAAAGACCCAGCTGGCGCTCTTGCTTATGGTCTCTGCCTTGCGAAGCAGCTTGGCCGTATCATAGAACGGCTGCAAGATGGGTGCGCCCATGCGGTTCTGCATCAACGCCTTTACCTTGCGGATGATCCCTGTCAGCAGCAGCGGCAGGATAAATATGTTGATAAGATGGATTATTATTAAAATTGATGTTCTCATTGTGCAACTCCTACCCACAGCAGTAACCCCAGCATCGCCGCCATGTAGATTAGGTATTGGTGGATGCTGCCTGCCTGCAATCGCATGAGGAAGATTCCTGCCATCCTGCGTATGTTTTTTAGCAGTGGGGCATAAACCTTTGTCTCCAGAAGGGCTTCGTGCATAGTCCGAACGGCAACGGCCTCCGGGAAATGGCGGCGGTTGCGGCCGCTGATGGTAATCTCTATTGCATATTTGTAGATTATGCCAAACAGGCGCGAAATAGGCTGCGCAAAACTGGATGCGGTGTACTGCGTTCGCGGCCCCAGGTTCCCAAAACCGCATTCCCAGGTTATAAAGCGCCGTGCGGGACGGGTGCGGGCTAACCCTTTCATCCATACTGCCAGCGCTCCCACCGTACCAATCATAATCAGGGCAAGAAGCGTAACAGGTATAGTCCAGGCGCTGTGAAGCAACGAAGGGCTGCCTGCCTGAGCAGTTATTTCTCCCAGGGGATAAAGCATCAGTGGGGCGGCAATACCAAACACTATGCATAGCGACGCCAGCATTACCTGTGCTGCTACCATGCTGCGGCTTACCTCATGCGCGCGTTCTGCTGCATGGCTTCTGGGGTTTCCCAGAAAGACCACTCCCACCGCCTTAACAAAGCAGGCTATTGCCAGTACGCCTATCAATGCCAGCCACCCCATTAAAAGCAGCGCTCCAAGACGCAGGCTTACGGACCCGCCGTTCTGTGCCAGGCTGAAGAACCCCTGGTATAGTATCCATTCACTGGCAAATCCGTTAAGCGGAGGCAGTGCGCAGATGGCGGCGCTTCCAATCACAAAAGCCCCTGCCGTCCAGGGCATTCTATGAATCAGCCCGCCCAGCCGCTCAACATCGCGCAGATGGGTTCGGGCATCCACTGCTCCCGCGCCAAGGAAGAGTAGGCTCTTAAAGATTGCATGGTTGAGCGTATGGAAGAGCGCTGATGCCAGTCCCAGCTGTGCGAGCAGGGGGATATGATAGAGCTTGCCCAAAAGAGATGTTCCCAGCCCCATCATGATTATGCCTATGTTCTCTACGCTGTGGTATGCCAGCAGACGTTTTATATCGTGCTGCAACAGGGCAAAAATTACGCCCCAGAATGCGGATATTGCCCCTAGAATCAACAGAATCGGCCCCAGCGCAGGTGCGGCCAGGTGGTTGCCCGATACAAACAGCCGGGCCATGGCGTAGATGGCCGTCTTTATCATCACTCCGCTCATTATTGCAGATACGGGGGCCGGTGCGGCAGGGTGCGCAATAGGCAGCCACAAATGGAACGGCCATGACCCGGCTTTGGTTGCCAGGCCTATAAAGATTAACAGTGCGGGCCCCAATGCCGCCGATCCGGCCAGGCTCCATTCAGAAAACACCCAGCTGCCGGTTTGCTGGTATGCCCAGATGAAACCGGCCATCAGGAACGCCGTCCCTGTTCTGGTTGCGCCAAGATAGATAAATGCCGAGCGCCTGATATCCCGCTGCTCATGATTTGCGATGACCAGGATAAACGAAGAGAGGGCCATAACTTCCCATGCAACCAGAAAGATTATTGCGTTTGCGGCCAACACTACTCCGGTCATGCTGGCTATGAGCAATGCAAGGGCCGACCATATAAAGCCAAGGGATATGCGTTTGCGCAGATGGTGCAGGTAGCCCGTAGAGAATAAGGCCACGGGGATGCCAATGATACCTATTATGGCAAGGAACCAGCGGCTTAAGGGGTCCACCACAAAGCTGAATGTGGCGTCCCCCAGATACCATGGGAGCGGAAGGGCCAGTATACAGTTCTTTCCCAGCAAGGCTGCAACCAATAATAAGACGCAGCCGGCCATTATGGGAACAGAGAAAGCAGGTCCGGAATATCTCCGTTTAAATAAACCTGCTGCAGCAACAGTTATCCACAAGATGAAAGCGGCTCCGCACCATATGCCGGAGCCGCTCACTAGTTCAGAAATAGACAAGTCTTAACACCTATTCCAACACACAAGCACTAACCGTTCTTGTGTGTTAAATAGGTTACTGCTCATACGTTTTGCTAATGATTAGAGGTGATGCTCAACAGCCTCCTTGGGTTGTTATCAGTACTATCGTACATCCGGTAACTTTATTATAGCTCATTTGGCAGCATTGTATCAACCTTTTTTGTAAGGGCAGGCAGATTAAAAGTATGATGGAATATGATATAATACTACCATCAGGCTGAAATGGGTTGCATCAGCGGAGGCTGGCCGGTGGAAGTTAAGGAGTATAAGCATCAAAAGCTGTTATTTGAAGGTGATATCCACGTTGCCGCCTACACAACCCTTGGCAGATTAACCAATGCTTACCAACCTTACTACCATTCTGAAATGGAGTTTCATCTTGTCTGCCAGGGGAGTTGCCGGTACTTTATAGGTAACGTAAACTATCAGCTTCAGAGCAATTCCCTTGCAATTATCCATAAGAACGAAGTTCATAGTTATATAGGCACATCCGGCCTCCGCAGCAAAAAGATGTCGCTCATCTTCTCCCCCAAGCTGCTTGCAAACAGGCTGGCAGCATTAGAGATTGTAAACAATCTTAACTCTACACACTACATAAAACTCTCCGCAAAGCAGGCCGGAATGGTTGAGCTGATTATTCAGGAGATTGCAGAGGAATGCCGTCTTAAAGAACCGTACTGGCAAAGTATTGTTAAGGACAGCATTGAGAAGTTTCTTATTATACTAAGCAGGGCGCAGTTAAATACGGATGAAATGCCGATGGAGGAGAACCCGCTGATACAGGATATACTGGGCTATCTGGATGAAACCTTTGCAGAGAAGATATCTCAGTCTGATGTTGCAGACCGTTTTGGCCTGTCGTCCTCTTCGCTCTCCCGGATGTTTAAGCGATATGTCGGGATGGGTTTTCAGCGGTATCTTATGCACAGAAGAATCATAGAAGCCAAACAAATGTTAGAGAATACCGACCTTAAGATTCTATCTGTGGCAACCGCCGCAGGTTTTGATGACCTGTCAACGTTTAACCGGGACTTCAAACTTCTTACGGGAATCTCCCCCTCAATCTACCGCAAAATTTCCTTATAAATAACAAAATATCCCAAGACGCCGTAGAGTTTATCCTGTATTCTGTTAACAGGATGCGGCATCATAAACCCTAACCGGGTGGTTCTGCCGCACTCCTTAAGTAGCACATAATTGGGGAGGAATACTTCAATGGCAGTTGCAACAGAATTGGCGATAAACGGCGGCCCCAGGGTTCGCACGGAGGGGTTTCCGGGGCGGGGGCACTTTGGCATAGAAGAGAAGCGCGCAGTAGATGTGCTCTTTGATGCAGCCATACAAACCGGAAATGCAATAGGTTACGGCGGCGAGCAGGAAGATGCATACTGCCGGGAGTTTGCCGATATGCTTGGGGGCGGCTTTGCAGACGGAGTAAGCTCCGGCACGGCATCCGTCTACGTGGCGCTAAGATCGCTTGACCTGGAACCCTTTACAGAGGTGGTAGTAAGCCCCATCACGGACCCGGGCGGGATGATGCCCATAACAATGCTAAACTGCATACCTGTGCCCGCAGACTGCGCGCCGGGCAGCTTTAACATAGGGCCGGAACAGGTTGAGGCCGCAATCACTCCTTATACAAGCGCAATCCTGGTGGCGCATATAGGCGGGGTGGCAGCCGATATTGAGGGTATTATGGCGGTTGCAAAGAAGCATGGCCTCCCCGTGGTAGAGGACTGCTCTCAAGCCCACTACGCAAAAATAAACGACAGGCTGGTAGGTACTTTTGGAGATGTAGCCGCATTCTCCACCATGTTCGGAAAACACCACTGCACGGGCGGGCAGGGCGGCATAGTCTTTACAAAAAATGAGAAGATATATCAAAAAATAAGATGGGCATCAGACAGAGGAAAGCCGTTTGGTCTCCCGGCCGGTTCTACCAACTGCCTGGCAACCCTCAACTACAATATGGACGAAATTGCCGCCGCCATAGGGCGGGTGCAACTCTCCAAGCTCCCCCAAATAGTGGCCCGGCGAAGAGAGATAGTGAGCAAACTGAACCAGAGTTTCGGACGCATGAAATCCGTTATAATACCAGAAGAGCTGCCCGGCGCGGAATCATCTTACTGGTGGCAGAGGCTTGGCCTGGATACATCAAAGCTTTTATGCAGCAAGGATGAGTTCTGCCGGGCACTGGGAGCAGAGGGCATACCGGTAGTGGCAAGATACGCCGCCCTGCCTCACACCTATGACTGGTTCAAAAACAGAAGGGTCTTTGGCAGCAGCGGATACCCCTGGTCAAGCCCAGATTACAAGGGGGATGCAAAAAAAGAGTTCCCATGCCCCAACGCCCATGCAGCCCTGGAGGATTACTTTCTGCTCTCAATAAATGAAGGATGGGGCGAAAAGGAGATTGCCGATACCGTGGAAGCCTTCATGAAAGTGGAATCTGCCTACCTTAAATAAAGAGGCACATATCTGCCGCCCGTGAAGTAAATGCTATGCTGGAATCAGGCGCAAGCCGGAAAGATATAGGCCAAAAAGCAAGCCCGTCAGGAAGAAGGAGACTGTTTTGATAATAGATGCGCACAATCACCCGGATTGGCATAAGCATAATCTGGAAAAGTTTCTGGCAAACATGGAACAGTACAATATAGATATAACCTGGCTGCTCTCATGGGAGGCGCCCTTGGATGAATATGATCCAGGCTATTTAAGCGTTCTTCCCACGGCGGAGGAGGGGAGCGTGGCAATCCCATTCTCAAGATGCATCTCCTATGCAGAGCGTGCGCCCGGAAAGTTTGTGCTGGGATACGCCCCGGACCCGCGCAGGCCGGATGCAATAGACCGGCTTGCGGCGGCAGTGGATATCTACGGGGTGCGCGTCTGCGGGGAACTGAAGTTCAGGATGATGTACGATAACCCGGATGCCATACGCATGTATCGGTTCTGCGGAGAGAAGGGCCTGCCCGTCACCGTCCACCTGGATGATGAGTGGGATACCGGTAGCAAATACCCCCGCCCCAACTGGTGGTACGGCGGGGGGATAGAAGCCCTGGAACGCGCCATCATAGCCTGCCCGGAGACCATCTTCCTTGGGCACGCACCCGGGTTCTGGAGCCGAATCTCCGGTGATGACTCATGGAAGAGGGAGGCATATCCAACCGGCAAAGTAGCGCCGGGCGGAAAGCTGGTAGAAATGCTGAGAGCCTATCCCAACCTATACTGTGATCTGTCCGCCGGTTCCGGATGCCGGGCGCTTAAGCGCGACCCGGAGTTTGCGGTAGATTTTCTGCTGGAATTCCAGGATAGATGCCTCTATGCAAGGGACTACTTTGACAACCAGCACCAGGAGTTCTTAAACTCCCTTGGCCTGCCTGAATACGTTCTTGCAAAAATCTACTCCGGCAATGCGCTTAAGCTTGTGCCGCTGGAAAATATGGCAAACAAACAACCCTAAACTAATATGGAGAATAAAGAAATGTTTATAGATATACATGTTCACAGCAGACTGTTCCAAGGCCCCAAACGGAATGGCAAAGATGCCTACGCCACACCGGAGCATCTTCTGGCACGCTACGATGCCATAGGAGTGGAGCGTGCGGTGGTGCTGCCCGGGGTCAACCCGGAGTGCTGCCGCATCCCGCAGTCTATAGGAGAAGTCCTTCTGATGGCGGAGCAGCACAATGGGCGGTTCATCCCGTTCTGTAACGTAGACCCGCGGTCAATAAGCAACTCAAACGATGCTCCCCTGGGAGACATACTCTCCTACTATAAAGATAAGGGATGCAAGGGAGTGGGGGAGGTCTGCGCCAACATGCCGTTCCTGCATCCAATGGTGCAGAACCTTTTTAAGCATACAGAAAAGGCGGGGCTGCCGCTCACCTTCCACATCTCTCCAACCATAGGCGGCAACTACGGCCTCTATGATGATCCCGGCCTGCCGCAGTTGGAGATGAGCCTGCGGTCATTCCCCAAATTGAACTTTCTAGGGCACTCGCAGGCATTCTGGGCAGAGATGGGCCGGCTGCTTACCCCTGCCGACCGGTGCGGCTACCCGAAATATCCTATAATAGAGGAAGGTGTGGTGCCTCACCTTATGAGACGCTACCCCAACTTGTACGGAGATTTATCTGCAGGGAGCGGGCACAACGCCCTGGCAAGAGACCCGGAGTATGCCGTTAAATTTCTAAACGAGTTCCAGGATAGGCTGCTCTTTGGCACAGATATCTGCGCGCCGGATACGCCTACCCCTCTGGTGGATTTTCTCCTTGATCTTAGGGATAGCGGCAAAATCTCTGAGGCGGTCTTCCAAAAAATAGCCAGAGAGAATGCTGTAAAACTGTTAAACCTGTAGAATCAGCAAGATACATAAAAAGAGCCGTTCACCCGGAATGCGCGCTGCCAGGTGAACGGCTCTTTTTATATAAACTCCGCACCGGTCGCTTGTTCCCAAGGACGTACAGGGCCTGCTTGCGGCAGGGAGATGTATCTCATCCGTAGAAGATGCCTGGGAGGTAGCGCGGGTTATCCCCACGGCGGCACCCACAGGGCAGGGAGCCGGAATTGCCTCCACCCTTCAATTCTTCCATTACCCCTTTTTTCTGTGCCGCAGGTTTACTGCATCATCCAGCAGGGTGTAGGCCACCGGCACAACAAAGAGCGTAAGGAATGTAGATGTAATAAGGCCGCCTATTACCGCAGTTGCCATGGGCGCATGAATCTCTGAGCCTTTTCCCAATCCAATGGCAATTGGCAGCATTCCCAATACTGCGGCTGATGCAGTCATAAGGATAGGCCTAAGTCTGGTGGGCGATGCCGTAAGCACAGCCTCGTTTCTGCCTATGCCGCGCCGCCGCAGAGTGTTTGTATAATCTACAAGCAGAATGCCGTTTTTAACTACAATCCCTACCAGCATTAAAAGTCCTATAAGCGCAGTAAGGCTAAAAGACCTTCCTGTTATAAAAAGACCAAGTATTACGCCCGTGGCGGCAAGCGGTACGGAAAGCAGTATAGCCAGCGGATGGGTGAAGGATTCAAACTGGGCGGCCAGCAGCATAAAGATAATTCCTATGGCCAGAACCACCGCAAGCCCCATTCCGCCAAATTCCTCTGCCTGCCTTTTCTGGTTGATCCCCCATTCCCAGTAGTATCCCAGCGGAAATTTTGTGCCGGAGAGGGCTTTTTCTACATCTTTCTGAATCTCTCCGGGGGAGCGGCCCATGGGGGAGCCGGAAACAGCAATATAACGCATCCTGCCAAGACGGGTAATCTGGCTGGGCCCCTGGGCATAAACGGGATAAGCAACCTGCCGCAGAATCACATCATCCACGGCGCCGCCGCCGGGCGAAATTGACAGGTTGGCCATAGTCTCTACAGTCTTTCTGTCCGATTCCGGCAGCTGGATTATAATGGGGTACTGAAATCCGCCGTCCTGGTAGTAGCTGGCGGTGGAGCCGTTTGTGGCGGTATACAGAACGTTTGATATATTCTCAAAGGAGACCCCAAGCTGGGCGGCTCTCTGCCGGTCTATCTTCCACTGTACTTCCGGCATGGATTCTTCCCAGTTTACATCAATATTTTCAAGGCCGGGGATATCTCTTATTTTGCGCATAACATCGCCGGACAGGCTTGACAGGGTGGACAAGTCGCTGCCGAATATGTCTATCTCCAGGCTCTGGTCTCCGCCCGCCATCAGGGTGCTTACAATATCGTTAGACCGTATGTTGGGCCTTATTCCGGGGATGCCTGACAGCTGCATGCGCAGTTCTGCTATAACATCTTGCGTAGATTTTTTGCGCTTCTCTTTTAAGTGTATGGAGATGCCGCCCGTGCTTGATACGGCAGACCCTCCGCCCCGGCCCATGGCAGACCTTGACCCGGCAGAGGAGAATACGGTATCTACATTGGGGTTGCTCAGGATAATCTTCTCTACCTGCTGCATAACGCTGTCTGTTTTGGCAAGCGCCGTGCCGGAGGGGAGCTTAATATTCACCCGAAGATCCCCTGTATCCGTCTGCGGCATAATCTCTGTTCCAATCTGCGGCACCAGCACAAAGGAGAGCAGGGTGATGCCGAGCGCCCCGCCTACCGTTTGCCACCTGTGGGAGAGCGCCCAGCGCAGCCCTCTCCGGTAGCTCTCGTCAAGGGCGGAAAACCACAATCCCATCTTAGTAAATATGCGTGCCTGGCGGCTTTGGCTGCCGTGTCCATTTTCTACCAGCCCCGTGTGCTTCTCCGGGGAGATAAGGCGGGTGGCAAGCATGGGGACAACGGTGGCCGCATCCAGCAAAGAGACCGCCAGGGAGAAGATGACTACCAGCGCAAACTGCGTAAACATCTGCCCGGACTGTCCTTTAATAAGGAGCAGCGGCAGAAAGACAACCATAACAGTCCATGTAGAGGCTACAACTGCAGAGAAAATTTCATTTGTGCCGTTTATGGCGGCATCATGGGCAGATTGTTTGTCTCGTTCTATGTGCCGGAAGATGTTTTCAAGCACAACCACGGCATCATCTACAATTAACCCGGTAGCCAGCGCCAGCCCGCTCAGGGACATTGTATTCAGAGTGAATCCGCACAGGTAAACCAGCGCAAACGTGGATATGATGGAGATTGGTATGGAGAGAGCCACAACCAGGGTGCTCTTTATGTTCCTTAGGAAGAAGAGCAGGATGAGTACGGCCAGTACGCCCCCTATGATTGCATTAACAATAAGATCGTCCACGGAGTTTTGCACGTACTTGGACTGATCATACACAACTCGGAACTGAATGTTGGGATAGAGCTTTTTCACCCGTTCCAGGCGTTCTGTAACAGATTTAACGGTGGTTATGGTGTTTGCATCGCTCTGTTTGGTTATGCTTAATCCGGCTGCCGGCTCTCCGTTCAGACGGGTGAATATGCGCGTCTCCTGGTGGGAATCCCGGATATCGGCTATTTCTCCCAGTGCTACCACCTGCCCATCCGGGGCGGAGATGGGAATACTCCGCAACTCATCAGGGTTGTTTATCCATCCAAGGCTTCGGACTGTGTACTCCGTTTCGCTCTGCTTTGCAATGCCGGCCGGTGCGTTAATATTCTCTTCAAGGAGCCGTTTAATAACACTGGAGAGGGAGAGGCGCCGTGCACGCAGCCGCACCGGGTCTACATCTACTATAATAGACCTGGTCTCCCCGCCCATTACCGTTGCCGCCGCTACGCCGTCTGCAGATTCCACAATAGGGGATATCTGGTTATCCAGCAGGGTGCGCAGTTTTACCGGGTCATCCTCGCCGCTTACCCCCAGCGTTAAAACAGGGGACTGGTTAGGGTCAAATTTGGTGACCGTGGGGGATTGCAGGGTTGGGTCGCTGGGAAATCTGCGTTTTGCACGCTCCAGCCTCTGCATTACATCTATTGCCGCCTGGCCTATATCCGTGCCCCAGGTGAACTGCACCCGCACGTTGGACGACCCGGTGCTGGTGGTTGAACTTACCTGGTAGAGGCCCGGAACAGAAGATAGCGCCTGTTCAATAGGCCGCGTTACCTGGGCTTCAATCTCTTCCGGCGCAACATTGGGCCACTGGGTGGATACGTTTACGGTGGGTATGGTAACTTCCGGCAAAAGGTCTACCGGCAGCCTTGTTAAACAGATAGCCCCCAAGAGAACAAGGGCGGCAATCTGCATTGTAACGGCAACGGGCCGGGTAACCGCATACTTTGCAATGTTCATGGAATCTCCTGCTTAAAAACTTTATGTACGCTTCTTTCCGCCCCTGCCTCCGGTGCCCAGCTGCTGGCCTTCTCTAACGCGGGATGCGCTCATTGTAACCACCCTGGCACCCGGTTCCAGTCCGGCTTTTACGGCAATCCAACCGGCATCAGATATACCGGTGGCTATGGGGCGATACTCCGCAGTGTTGTTCTTTCCCACTGCTATAACATAGGTCCCCCGGCGTTCATCCTGCTGCACGGCTTCACGGGGCACTGCCAGCGCCTGGGGTGCCTTCTCTGTTACAACTGTTACTCTGCCGAACATGCCGGGGGTGAAGAGCTTATGGGAATTATCCAGAATAACCCGCACGGTGTACTGGCGGCTCTGCCAGTTTGCGGAGGGGTTCATCTCTGCAACCCTTGCTGTAAACTTTCTGCCGCCAAGCGCATCAAATGCAACGGTGGCAGGCATGTTGAGGCGCATTTTTACGTATACATCTTCCGGCACGGAGAAGGTTACCCATACTTTGCCAATGGCCTGTACTTTAAGGATGGGCTGTCCCGGCAGCGCCATGCTTCCTTCATCTTGATTCCTGGCCGTAATCACGCCGTCAAGAGGGGAGCGCAGCACCGTATCTGCCAATCCGGCCTGAGAGCTTTCAAGGGATGCCTGCGCAATGGATACGGAGGCGTTCAATGCTTCAAGGTTCTGCTTGTAGGCGGGCATCTGCTGGATATTGGATTTGGCGTACTCAAGAGAGGCCTTTGCCTGCGCCAGACGGGCGCGTGCCGCCTCTATATCTGCTTCGGCCTTTGCGCGGGTGATGCTTGCCTGCTGCCCAACAGAACGTTTTTGCGCTAATGCAGAGTTTACTGATGCCGCGGCGGATTGCAGCTGTCCTCTTGCCGCATCAAGGAGGGATTGCTGCACGCTTACGGCGGTTCTTGTGTTATCTACATCCTGCGCAGATACGTAACCCTGCTTAAACAGGCCCAGGGTTCGGTTGTGTTTTGCTATGGCGTTTTCAAGATTTGCCTGCGCGCTTTTTATATTGGCGTTGATATTTGCAACGTTGGCGTTGGCTGCATCTACCTTGCTCTGGGCGTCTTCCAGAGAGGCTTTTGTAAATTCTATCTGCGCCTCTCTGGTTACCTCTGCCTGGCGCAGCTCTGCCCGGGCGCTGGCAACAGAGGCTTCCTGCTGCTGTACCTGGGTTGATACAGATGTGTTGGTGGTGCTTTGCGTAAGCTTTGCCTGCGCCAGGCGGTATTTAGATTCTGCAAGGGCTGCCTTATGCTGCCGTACCTCCGCCTGTTTTTGCGACTGGTCTATGCGTACAAGCACCTGCCCCGCCGTAACTCGCATGCCTTCACGCACGCGCAGGTACTCTATTCGTCCGGTAACTTTGGGGGAAATTTGTACGCTCTGGGTAGGCTCTACGGAACCGGTGGTCTCAAAGGTGTTAATTATATCGCGGGTCTGTGCCGCCGCCAGCTCAACGGATACAGGGGCTTTGGATCGTGATTCACGCGCCTTTGCCTGTGCGGAGGCTTCCAGCTTACTCTCTGCAAGCCGCCAGGATATTAATCCTCCAAGTATTAGTATGGGAACTATTATTATCAGCCGTTTTTTCATAGATTTCTCCTGATTAGCGGTTTGCTGCTGGGTTAAGTGACTGCTAAACACATTATATAATAGCCGGTAATTCTGAAAAAATCATGAAGAAGGCGGCAAACTCTTCATTTATACTTCTAGCGATGGGGCACGGGGGATTATAATGGTTACGCTTGTGCCGTGTCCGGGCGCGCTGTCTATAGTCATTTGGCCGTTGTGCGCCTCAACAATGCTCTTGCATATTGAAAGGCCCAGTCCGGCGCCGCCCTTTCCGCGGGTGCGGGCTGCATCTACCCTGAAGAACCGTTCCCCCAGGTGCGGAAGATGCTCCGGCGCAATCCCCGCTCCTTCATCCGTTACGGTTATGACTGCCTTGTTACCCTCACCGTATGCTTCAAGAGTAATCTTTGAGCCGCGGGGGGCATACCGGAGGGAGTTTTCCAGCAGGTTTATTATCACCCGTCTAAGCTGCTCCGGGTCTGCAATGATTGTTTTAAGGGAATCATCAACCTGAACCTGGAAGGCCGCCTGGGTGCTCTTGCGGGGGACTATTGCCGCCACATCATTAAGGAGCTTGCGGAGGTTTACCTTTGTATAATCCGGGGAGAGCTGCCCGCTGTCTGACCTGGCCAGAAGGAGTAGTCCCTGCACCAGGTTGCTCATTAAGTCTGCAGATTGATCTATGCTTTGCAGTATATCCTTGTAGGCCTGGGGTGCCCTTTGGCCCTTAAGCGCAAGGGAGGCGTTTGCTTTAATGGCTGTGAGCGGCGTGCGCAGTTCATGGGAGGCGTCGGCGGTAAAGCGCCGCTCCCGTTCTATTGCACATTTCAGCTGGTCGAACCCGTATTCAAGCCTGGTCAGCAGGTTGTTTATTGTTTCTGCAAGATGGGCAAATTCATCTGCCCCCATGACTGGAAGGCGCTGGGAGAGATCATCTGTACTAAGCGCGTTTGCCGCATCCGTAATCTGCCGGACGGGCCTGAGCGCGCGTTCCGTTAAAAAGAATCCGCCGAACCCTGCTATTATAATCGCTACCGGCACCAGAATAGTGAGGGTGAACGTAAGATTATTAATAAGTATCTCAAGCTCTGTAAAGGATGCCGCAGATTGCACTACCCATGTGCATTTGCCGTTATATATTACCGGGCAGGAGTATAACCGCAGCGTGGAATGGCCGGTTTTTATTGTCTTGAATACTGCTTCCCCAAGTATTGCCTGTTTGAACGCTGCCTTATCCCACGGCTCTTCCTGGGAGGGCGCCTGCCTGCCGAACAGCGTGACGGCTTTTCCTTGCGGATTATACAGGTGAACCATCCGCTCCCGGTGGCTGCCGCCAAACCTGGGAGGGCGGGGGCTACCGGAAGGCAGAGGCATCTGCCCGCCGGAGGATTTAAAACGGATAGCCATATCTGCAGTGCGTTCTGCCACAGATTTTAACCTGGCATCTATTGATGAGAGCAGGTACCCGCGCACAAATGTATGCGTTACCAGTAGAAAGCCGAACAGCACCAGCGTGAGCAACCCTATATTCCAGATCAGCAGCCTGAACCTGACCGATGTAGTCTTCATTCTTTCTGCTCCGGGCGTTTAAGCATGTAGCCAATTCCGTGAACGGTATGTATCAGCCTTGCATTGTTATCCGTATCTATCTTCTTTCGCAAGAGGCCTATGTAGACATCCACTGTATTGCTGGTACTATCATCATTGTTCCATACTCTGTACTGTATGGCTTCTCTGGTTAGAACGCGCCCCTCGTTTGCGGCAAGGGCCTCAAGCAGCGTATATTCCCTTTGGGTAAGGCCTATCTCTTCTCCATGCACAAAGACCTGGCGGGTCTTCGTATCAATCTCAAGATGAGCCACGCGCAGAATGCGCCCTTTAAAGGCCCTGTCACGCCGTATCAGCGCGCGGATGCGGGCCAGAAGTTCATCAAAATCGAAGGGTTTTGTTAAATAATCATCTGCGCCTGTATCAAAACCGCGGACTCGGTCTGGGACGGTGTCTCGCGCTGTAAGCATAAGGATAGGGGTGTTTATCCGCCGTGCCCGCAGCTCTTCGCAGATCTTCCATCCATCCATCCCCGGCAGCATTAAGTCCAGAATAATCGCGGCATAACTTCCTTCCGTAGCCATGTTTAACCCGGATACGCCGTCGGCGGCGGTCTCTACAGTGTAGTGATCGCTCTCCTCTATGCCAAGCTTTATAACCTGCCGTATGGGGGCATCATCTTCTATAAGTAATATCTTCATCAGCCTATGCCATCGCTTTTAAAACCAAGTATATCAAGTCCATTGCTTCCCTGCAACACGGGCATGCCCTAATGGGATGATAGCAGTATCCATTATCCAAAATAATTATGCAAATTCATAATTTCTTCATAACATTCCTGTACTATTGTAGACAAAGAGAAAGGTTTGTAGGTAATTTTTCCTTACGCTTACCCGGTAAATTCAGCCACACTATACATTAAAAACGGAGGTATATGCAATGAAGAATAGACCGTTAACTTTCTCTATAATGGCATTAATGGTAATTGTGCTTGCAGCCGCCGTGCTGGCGCAGGCGCCCGGCCAGGATGCCGAAAGACCGGCCGGCCCAGGGCGGGGCATGCCCGGGCAGATGAGGGATACGTTTAGGCTTATGCAACTCCCCAGGCAGATAACCGAGCTTAACAAGGATGCTAAAACCGCGCTGACTCCGGCACAGGCAAAGGCTATACTCTCTGTTCTTAAGCCGCTTCGCCAAAAACCAACCCTTACCGTTGAGGAGGCAAAGAAGGTATCTGCACAGCTGGATAAAATTTTTACGGCAGAGCAGAAAGAGGCTATGGCAAACTTAAGGCCGGGATTTGGCCGGGGGATGAACCGCCCGGGCCCCGGCGATGAAGGCCGGAGCAGTTCCGACCGCCCGCGCGGCGAGCGGAGAGGCGACCGCCCACGCGGAGAGTTTGGCCGTGGGCAGGGGAATAGCGATCGTCCGCACATGCGTTGGAACACGGATGCAATGAAGGATTTCAACCCGTTCTACGCCAAACCCGCAAGCGACGGCAACGATAGATTTGCAGAGATGCGCGCAAATCGTATGAACGAGTTCTTTGCAATGCTTGAAAAGACGGCGGCTCCTGCGCAGAAGGCGCCCGCCAAAAAATCCACCACAAAAAAGAAGAAATAACTTATCCATTGAATACCGGCAGGCTTTTGGCATAAGTGCCGGGGCCTGCCGGTCTAAAAGATTTAGCATAAGGTTTCACTCATGGATATCTCAAAAAAACAGGATGGGCAGCTGCGTTTAAGTGATGGCCAGGTAAGGCAGGTGTTGCTTATGCACCAGGATACCGGGCAGCCGCTTGCAGATATACTGGTAGGCCTGGGCTTCTGCACAGAGGGCCAGTCATTGCAGTTTATAGCAGACCGGGCATCCGTGCCGCTGGTGCAGATTAGGGAGCGCGACCTCTCCCCGGAAGCAATAGCCTTAATTCCCCCGGAACTCGCCTTCCGCCACAATATACTGCCCCTTGGGATGGATGATACATCCGTGCAGGTAGCCGTTGCCAATCCGTTTGATGCAGCCGTTGCCGATGACATTAGAATGGTGACCGGCCGCCGCGCAGAGATAGTCTTTGCCAACCCGGACGAGATACGCCGTCTGGTGGAAGAGCACTACATGCGCCGGATGATGGCGGATACAACCGATGAAGATGTAGAGATTGTGGATGATTCCACAGAGGATATGGGCAACCTGGAGAGGATGGCAAGGGAAGCAACGGTAATAAAGCTTGTCAACCTTATTCTAAGGCAGGCGGTGCAGGATCATGCCAGTGACGTTCATGTGGAACCGTTTGAGAAGGGAATGCGGGTAAGGTACAGAATAGACGGCGTGCTAAGTGAGATATCCTCTCCTCCCAAGCGGCTTCAGGCTGCCGTTATATCCAGGCTTAAAATTATGTCCAACCTGGATATTGCAGAGAGGCGGCTCCCCCAGGACGGCCGCATAAAGACAAAGATAGCGGGCAGAGATGTAGATATACGCGTCTCCATTATTCCAACCCTCTACGGGGAGAGCGTAGTTCTTAGGCTTCTGGATAGAAGCGCCATGAACTATTCCCTTGAAACCATAGGCATGATGCCGGATACCATGCGCATGATGGAGAAGGTAATCTCCATACCGCACGGGATGATTCTGGTTACCGGCCCCACGGGAAGCGGCAAAACCACCACGCTCTACGCCGCCCTGCAGAAGGCCTACTCGCCGGAGAAGAAGGTTATAACCGTTGAAGACCCGGTTGAATACCAGTTTGACGGCATAAACCAGATACAGGTGAACCCCAAAATAGGGCTTACCTTTGCAAGCGGGCTGCGTCACATTTTAAGGCACGACCCGGATATTATAATGGTGGGCGAAATTAGAGACCTGGAGACTGCAGAGATTGCCATCCACTCCGCCCTTACCGGCCACCTTGTACTAAGCACGCTGCACACCAACAACGCGGCAGGCGCCGTCACTCGTCTCCTTGAGATGGGCATAGAGCCGTACCTTGTAACATCAAGCGTTGAGGCGGTAATGGCGCAGCGCCTGGTAAGGACCATCTGCCCAAACTGCGGCGAAGAGTACGAAGCATCTGATGCGGCAATGAAAAAGCTTGGCAATACGGACTTTGGCTCAAGAAGGTTCTTCCACGGGCGCGGGTGCGATCAGTGCAAGTACACCGGCTACAAGGGCCGGACAGGCATCTATGAGATGATAATGATAGATGATGAGATAAGATCGCTTATTCTGGACCGCGCACCTGCAACCGTAATCCTGGATACCGCATGCCGGCACGGTATGAGAACCCTTAGAGAAGACGGCTGGCTTAAGGTTCAGAAACAAATCACTACAGTAGACGAAGTACTAAGGGTAACTCAGGAAGACGAAGTAGTCAGCCTTTAACAAAGGATTGTTTGCATGCCTCTTTACACGTACTATGCGTTAGATAAAAAAGGCAAAACCATCACCGGCCAGATAAATGCAGATGACCGCCAGGCCGCCATGCAGCAGGTTAGGGCCATGGGAGTGTTTCCCACGGATGTAAAACCCCAGTCCGGCAGCAGGGCTTCGTCCGCCGCACACCCATCCGGCATAACATCCGGCAGGGTGAGAATGAGCGATCTAACAGTCTTTAGCAGGCAGCTGGCAAACCTTGTACGCGGCGGGCTGCCTCTTATGCGCACCTTCTCCGCCCTCACGGAACATACGGAAAACCCTCGCCTAAGAGCGGTTCTGGGGCACGTGCAGCAAGAGATAAGGGGAGGCAAGGCCCTGTGGGAAGCGTTGGATGAATACCCTTCCGTTTTTCCCAGACTATATGTAAGCATGGTGAAAGCCGGGGAAGCTAGCGGACAGCTGTCACAGGTGCTGCAGTGGCTTGCCGGTTATCTGGAAGTAGAGCAGGCCAGAAAGAACCAGATAAGGAGCGCCCTGGCCTATCCCGCCCTACTTCTAACGGTAGGCACGGTTACAATAGCGGCGCTGGTAACCTTTATAGTCCCTAAATTTGTCTCTATGTTCCGGGAGTTTGGGCAGGCTCTTCCGCTGCCCACGGCAGTACTTGTGGGCGTATCCAACCTTGTGCAGCATTGGTGGTGGGCGGCTCTGGCGGCGGGCGTATGCGTTGTGCTGGCGTGCAAAGCCTACATCCGCACCCCGGAAGGGCGCCTTAAGACGGATAGGTTTAAACTGGGAATGCCGCTCTTTGGCAAGCTGAACCTTAAGTCGTCCGTAGCCAAGTTTGCCCGCACCACGGCCATACTTCTTCAGGGAGGGGTGACGCTCTTTGATTCCATGACCATTGTGCGCGGAGTAATAGGGAACGAAGTCCTTGCAAAGGGTGCGGATTATGTAAAAGAAGGCATGCGTGAGGGCGAAAGCTTTGCCGCGCGCCTTAAGGGGACGGATGTTTATCCGCCGCTGATTGTGCACATGGTTGCGGTGGGCGAAGAGACGGGGGATCTGCAGGGGGTTCTTCTCACCGTGGCCGATGCATACGATGCCGATGTGGAGATGACATTAAAGAGCCTGGTGTCGCTCCTGGAGCCTGTTATTATTGTAATCATTGGCGGAGCCATTGCCTTTATAATACTGGCAATGCTTCTGCCCGTATTCCAGATAAACCTTATGTCGGGTTAGCGCAGAAGAAACAAAGGGGGCAATATGAAAGACATAAAAAAGAGAATTCTTGGCAGCAAATCAGGATTTACGCTTATAGAACTGCTTGTAGTTATGGTTATACTGGTGCTTCTGGCAAGCGCGGTTACCCTTATTGTGGTAAAGCGCGTAGAAGAGGCCAAGCATGCCAAGGCCGTAACAGATATAGAGAGCATTGGAAACGCAATGGATCAGTTCTACCTGCACTGCGGGCGGTATCCCTCCTCAGATGAGGGCCTGGGTGCGCTGCGTGCAAAGCCTCAGAACGATGATCTGGCCAACTGGTCCGGCCCGTACATAAAAAGAGAGGTGCCGCATGATCCGTGGGGGAGAGCGTACAACTTTATCTCACCCGGAGACCGAAACCCGGAATCGTACGATCTATACTCCCTTGGGAGGGACGGCAAAGAGGGCGGAAGCGGCGTAGATGCCGATATTATCAACTGGGATTAAAATGCCAAAGCCCCCCGCAAAAGGCGGTTTCACCCTGGTGGAACTCTTGGTGGTGCTTGTAATTATGGTGGTTATAAGCGGAGTTGTTACGGTGGCAATGGGCC
>CALNCU010000142.1 GCA_937875395.1 uncultured Armatimonadota bacterium
GCCTCATCTGGCTGTTGCTGACAGGTATTGGAGGGGTGCGAATGTTAGGGATTTGCACGATGCTTCGGCCCACGAGCCGAAGGTGCCGCCGCCAAAGCAAGGGGCATCAACCCCCCGGGGCGATACTTCGGTCGCAGAGCCGAAGCGTCGATGCCGAAGCCTTGTTTAAACTTGCAAATTTAAGTTTACAGAACATTAGCGGCGTTGCCTGGTTTATAACCAAATCCTACCCATGCGGGTTTTGGTGACTGGGGGAACAGTTGATACTGGATCGCAGGCGCAGGCACCTGGAGCGATACCTGGAGATTGGGCATATCCTTGCAAGCTATGGCTGGCAGAGCCTCCTCTCCAGGCTGGGGCTCACAAATCTATTCGGCATCCGCAAAAGGCCTTCGGGAGTTCCGCCGGGCCCCGTGCAGGTGCGCCAGAGCCTGGAGGAGCTTGGCCCCACCTTTGTTAAACTGGGCCAGGTGTTGTCAACACGGCCGGATATAATCCCCCCAAACTACATTGCAGAGCTGGAGAAGCTTCAAGACCGGGTGCCCCCCATCCCCTTTGCAGAGATACGGCGGGTTATTGAAGAAGAGTTTGCCGCCCCGCTGAAGGATGTTTTTGCTTATATAGATGAAGAATCCCTTGCCGCCGCATCGCTTGGGCAGACCCACCTTGCAACGCTGCTAGATGGCCGAGATGTGGTTGTAAAGGTACAGCGCCCGGATATTAGAAAGATAATAGAGAATGATCTGGAGATTATAGCCGGGGTTGCACGCTTCCTGGATCAGCATCTTGAAGGGCTGAAGGTATACGGCCTGACAGACCTTGCAGAAGAGTTTTCCATTACAATTTTGCAGGAGCTGGATTATACCCGTGAGGGCAGAAATGGAGATCAGCTTAAAGAGAACTTCAAAGACATCCCCTACGTAAAAATTGCCGCTACAATATGGGATTACACCACCCCGCGGGTGCTCACAATGGAGAGGGTCTGCGGGGTTAAAATTACGGACCTGGCCAAGTTGGAAGAGAAGGGCTATAACAGATGCATAATAGCAGCCAACCTTTCCAAAGCCTTCCTTAAGATGATATTTGTGGATGGAGTCTTTCATGGAGACCCTCATCCCGGGAACCTGGTAATCCTTGAAGGCAACTGCATTGGATTACTGGATTACGGAATGGTAGGGCGTATAGACCGGGAGACCAAGGGCTATGTAACCATGCTTCTGGAGGACTATACAAAGGAAGATTCCGCCGGGTTTGCGGAAATTTTGCTAAGCATGGGCACATCCCCGCCAGATATTGACCGGAAGGCCTTCAAGTTTAATATAGACCGCCTGCTTCGCCAGTACTACGGCGCGCCGGTAAGTGAGTTCAGGATAGGCGAGGTACTTAGCCGCTCGCTAAGGCTAAGCGCCAGGTACAATGTAAGGCTACCCGCAAGCCTTGGAATGCTGGTTAAGGTGATAATTGGAATAGAAGGGATAGACCAAATTCTTGACCCATCATTTAATCTCTCGCAGGAGGCCCGGCCGTTTGCCTTAAAGGCTGTGATGGGGGAATTCTCTATTCCGCGCCTGCGGGATGACCTGATGAAGACCCTGCTCCGGTGGAAGTGGCTTCTTGTTGAGCTGCCGTACCATACGTCGGAGGTGCTGGATCGCATGGCGGAAGGGTCTTTTAGAATAGTCTTTCGCCATGAGGGCCTGGAGAGCAGTACTAAGGATTTGGACAGGTCTGCAAACCGGCTCTCCTTTGCGCTTATTGCATCCGCCACTATTGTGGGGTCTTCGCTTACGCTCTCATCAAAGGTGGGGCCGGTCTGGCACGGCTATCCGCTGATAGGCATAATAGGTTTTGGCATTTCCTTTGTTTTTGCAGTCTGGCTTATGCTCTCCATAATCAAGGCCGGAAGAATGTCTTAAGACTCAACTGCTGATGAAGATACTCTGCCCGCAGAGTACAAGAGCCGCCTCTGCCGAAGCAAGGGGCATCACCCTCCGGTGCGATACTTTGGCAGAGGCGTGCCAAGGCACTCGTGGGCCGAAGCATCATCCTCCATAATTAATTTGGTGAGCCACCAGACTAATCCAGGGGATAGGAGCGCATGAGACACATCATACCTCCCGCTATCAAGCCCCCCGTGGTGCAAGCCGGGCGATATGCCGGCACCCGGCCTGCCATGCCCCTTACTCATCAAGACCTATGTCAAACGCATGCTCAAGATCGCTCTTAGAGAAGGTTCGAAATGCCATAAGGGTCCTTGTAGAAGCAATTTCCGGCATTTTAAGCAAGTGTTCCGTTACAAGGGCGGCCAAATCTTCATACTGCTTAACCTTAAGAATGGCCACAATATCAAACTCGCCGGAAACGGAGTATACCTCTGATACCCCTTCAATATCTGCAATCCGTTGAGCCGTCTCCGGGATGGAGTTGCGGTCGGCATTTATCATAACAATGGCAGTAATCAATTCTTCCCTCCAGTTTCAAGTGATTTATCCAGAAACATTATACCTCAAAAACCGGCCTTGCGGTAAAGCACGCCGCCCGCATGCGCGGCAGATTTTACAATTTATATCTTCCATGGAGACTTTCACAGTGGAGAGTGGTATACTAAACACTATCAACTTGATCCCGCTTGCCGGTATCAGGCAACCGTTATCCAAAACCTAAACTGACAGCGATTGGAGCATGCTTAAATGGAAGGGATAGAAGAACTACTAAAATCTGAGAAAAGGGTCAAATGGTTATTTACCGGAGACAGCATAACCCACGGCGTACTATATACATTCGGCTCAAGAGACTACGTTCAGCTCTTTGAGGAGAGGCTGCGATTTGAGCTTGCCCGCCCGCTGGATTTGGTAATAAGAACCGCCGTCTCCGGCTGGACTGTTCCTCAGGTGCTGAATAATATAGAATGGAATATCCTTCAGTTCAAGCCGGATGTGGTTTCAATAATGCTGGGTATGAACGATGCAGACCGAGTCTCCCCAACAGATTTTGCCCAGGGTTACAGGAAAATTCTGGATATCCTTAAAGAAAACGGAGACCCCAGGGTGCTGTTGCACACACCAAACCCCATTGTTCCCGGCCATAATAAAGTGCGGGATGAGAACCTTCCATCAGTAGTAGAAGAGATCCGCAAAATAGGGGCGGAGAGAGGCATCCACGTTGTAGACCACTGGGCGGAGTGGCAGAGCTTTGAACGCATATTCCCGTGGATGGGCGACACCATACACCCCAATGCCCAGGGGCACATGGCATTTGCCCGCCGCCTGTTCAAAGACCTTGGCATCTGGGATGAAGAATCTGCCGTGTGCAGGTACTTTGTATATTAAGCCGAGTGCAAGAAGGAGGAAACAGCGTCCCCATCGTAGAAATGGATAGGCGCCTGCTTGTGCCGGGGCTTTAGTATAAAGCAAACGGCGTGCAGCCGAACAAAGTTACATTGAAAGGGTTACAGATGGTAAAGTTTACCTACAAAACAGCATCGGTTCCAGAGGAACTGAAAAAGGCATTAAAGCTTATTGAAGAAGATTTCCCTATAGGCGAAGCGCATAAGCCATTGGGCATAGAAGTAGCCTTCACCCTGTCCGGCGGCGGCCCGGGGTTTAAATACAATAACGGAAAAGCCGCCGTCTCCGGCTCCACTATCTGCCAGGTGCTCAGAGCATTGGCATCGCTCAGAGGGTTTGCAATACAGGGGAACATACCTGCAGAGTTTAGCGAAGATTCCCAGTTCCAAACACTGGGCCTTATGCTTGATGTCTCCAGAAACTCCGTTTTCACGGTAGATACCGTCAAGTTTCTGCTCCGGCGCATGGCTCTAATGGGGATGAACACCCTCATGCTCTACACGGAGGACACCTACGAAGTCCCCGGCCAGCCGTTCATAGGGTACATGAGAGGCCGGTACACCCAGGCAGAACTTAAGAAGCTGGATGATTACGCAGACGCCCTGGGCATAGAGATGTTCCCCTGCATACAGGCATTGGGGCACATGGGACAGGCGCTCAGGTGGCCCGCATTCGACGGGTTAAGAGATACAAGCGATATTCTACTGGCAGAAGAACCAAAGACATACCAACTCCTCCGCCAGATGATAGAGGCCGCCTGCGCACCCTACCGTTCCAAACGCATACATATAGGAATGGACGAAGCGCACGGTCTGGGCGAAGGCACATACAGAAAACTCCACGGTCAGGTGCCCCGCTTTGATATCATGAACAAGCACCTTGCCAAAGTGGTGGAGATTACGGACGACCTTGGCCTGCACCCCATGATCTGGAGCGATATGTACTTCCGGCTGGGCTCCAAGACCAACGACTACTATGATAAGGAAGCTGTAATCCCGCCGGACGTTGCTAAAAAGATTCCGCCCCAGGCGCAGCTTATCTACTGGGACTACTACCACTTTGACGAAAACTTTTATCTGGATTGGATAGACCGGCATCGCGCTATGGGGTGCGAGCCTATATTTGCCGGCGGACTCTGGACGTGGACGGTGTTCTGGCTTAACTTTGCAAGGACAAAGGTCTGCACAGATGCGGCCATGTCCGCCTGCAAGAAGCGCGGAGTAAAGGAAGCCATCACCACCGCCTGGGGTGACGACGGCAACGAAGTAGATATGCTCTCCATGCTCCCCGGCCTTCAGTATTTTGCAGAGCACGGCTACAACCGCATCGTAAGCGATGAGGTGCTGGGCCGCAACTTCCTGGGCAACCTGGGAGACAGCATAGATGACTGGAACCTTGGAACCCTTCTTGATGATACCCCCGGCACCTTGACAATAGGGGAGTACCATAAAATGTACGGTGTTGAGCTGGCCGAATGCGTTGATTCAGATGCCAAATGGGTGGTTTCCAACCCATCCAAATACCTGCTCTGGGAGGACCCGCTCCTTGGCCTCTTTGATGAAGACGTAAAGAACATACCATTTGCAGAGCACTACAAAAAGCTCTCCAAAGACCTTAAAAAAGCCCTTGGACGGGTAAAACTGGGACGCCCGCACTTGGAGTTTGCAAAGGCGCTTGCAGACGTTATGGAAGTTAAATCCCAGCTTGGCAGAGATATTGTGCGCGCCTACAAGACAAACGATAATGATGCCCTAACATACATCTGCGAGAAACAACTGCCAAAAACAATTCGCAAAACAGAGGCAATGCTTGTGGCGCATAGAAAACTCTGGTTCTCCGTAAGCAAGCCGGAGGGATGGGAAGTAATAGATACCAGGTACGGCGCCCTGCTTGCACGCCTCCGCTCCGCAAAAATAAGGCTGTCGGACTACCTGGACGGCAGAATCAGCACCATAAGCGAACTGGAAGAAGACCGCCTGCGGTGGAGCAGCGTTCTGGAAGGCATCCTTGTAAAAGAGCTGGATGAAGGCAACCATCAGTCGGGCAAAGATCAGAAGATCATCCTTCCACCGGTGGGTTACCGGCACAGGCAGATAATATCTCCAAGCATAGTAGTCTAGAGCCTTACTCCGCCGGGCGGGCAAAACAGGTTCGCCCGGCGGAATCTATTTCTGCAAAAGCGGGCCTGCCGTAATCCCTTAAACTATTTACCGTACCAAGCACCAATCAGCCAGCATCCAGCATGCTAAAGCTTGACAAAATGGCCGCGCAGCACATAAGATAATGGAGAGCCGGAATAAGAGAATTTCACTTGAACAGGGAGTTTTTAAACCCTGCTTCTTGCCCGGCAACCTTACTTCAGGATTTAACAGATAAAGAATCTGGTGGGGGATATAGATGTCAATAGTTGGAATGCGCAAGAACATGAAACAGTGGTCAAAGTACCTGGTCTGGAGTCTTGCGATAGTCTTTGTAATAGGTATAATAGGTGTTAGTGCACCCGGCGCCATGTTTCGGGATGGAGGCCAGTCCGGGCAGAGCGGCATAGTAGCAAAGGTCAACGGAGAGAAGATAAGCCGCGTTGCATTTGAGAAGCGCGTGGATGAAGATACCAAAAAAATGGCCGGAGACCGCGTGCTTACTCCCATAGAAGAACTTCAGATACGCGGACGGGTGCTGGACGGCCTTGTAGACCGGGCGCTTATAATGCAGGCAGCAAAAAAGGAGCGCATACGGGTATCAAAGCGGGATGTAAACCGTAAAGTAGAGGAACTTGTAGACAGCCAGATATCGCAAATTAAGGCAGAACTCACGGCAGGCTACAAGGGCAAGAACGTAGATAAGCTCTTCCAGTCCGAACTTAGAAAGCGGAACCTTACGCTAAACAAAGTCCGTTATGATATTCGCAAAGGTATAGATGCAAATGCGCTGCGCGAGCAGCTTGTAGTAGAAAAACTCTTCAAGTCTATTGCGGAAAATATTGATAAAAGCGAAAAAGCCGTCCGCGCAAGTTTTGATGAGATAAAGGTCAGCCGTATCACGGTAGGCGTGGATAACCGTTCAGATGCCCAGGCAAAGGCCCGGGCGGAAGAGGTGGCAAAGAAGCTCCGCGGTGGCGAAAGCTTTGCTGCGCTTGCCAAAGAGTACTCTGACGATCCCTTCAAGGACGACGGCGGAGCCGTGCAGGGGTTCATCCGCATGGGCATGATGGAGCCGGAACTTGATGCAGCAATTGCAAAACTCGCAAAGGTATCAGATGTAAGCTCGCCCGTAAAAACCTCCCGCGGCTACGTAATAATAAAACTTGACGGCAAAAGAAGCGCTCTGCCCGCAGACTTCAATAAGCCGGATAAGAAGAAATCTTACATAGAACAGTACGCTCTGGTAAAAGGCTCAGATGCCCAGCAGACCTACTTTACAGACCTTAAGAAAAATGCAAAGGTAGAAGTTATAGACCTGGAGATGAAGGGCTATGAGGCAATAAAGGCCATCAGCACCGGTCCGCTTGTAAGCACGCCGGAGATGAAAAGGGCAAAGCTGGAGGTAGCAATATCCCAGTTCAAAAAAGCCGCAGTCGCCGCCGAACACGACCCCAGAATCCTTGCCCGGTGCTACTCCACTATGGCATACCTCTATGATATGCTGTCAAAACCGGGTGCATTCGGCACAGATAAGGCTCTGCGTGACAAGTATGCCGCAGAAAAGGAAGCATCCCTAAACGCCGCGCTTGATAATGGCGAGGCAAACGACCTTCGTCTTATGCGTGCGGAAATCTACGTAGACCAGGGCAAATACAGCAATGCGCTGGAAGACCTGGATGTAGTAAGCCAGAACGCTTACAATGATTATGCTGCCCATGAGCAAATCATCTCTCTTTGCCAGAAGATGAAGGGGAGCGCAGAAGCAGCCCGGCAGATAGCTGTAGAGAAGCAGTGGATATTGGACTTTAAAAAGAACAACCCATCCGGCTCCGGCATGGCAATGCCCTCTCCCTAGAGCCGGCGGCAAATTAAACTAAACAGGGGCCGGGTTTAAAACTCGGCCCTTTTTTACGGCTGCCCGGGCACCAAATCACGGCTATTCACAGATGCGGTAATAACCCCGGACGTCCCAGAATCCGCTTAAAAGGCACCCTAATGCGCAAGCCTGCTTGACAAGACGGGTATGTAGTCCTATCATATACATGGACGTGAAGAAACGTTTCCGCAAGTTGCGCCGTACTGCAAACAAATAATGCAGCCGGTATGCAAAAAAAGAGACTCAAAGGTGGAAAGGATGGCTATGGATAACGAATCCCTTCGTAAACTTGGTAATTTAGCAAAAGCAAAGTTTGCTGCACCGCTGGATGCAAGCTTCAGGCCGGCAGTGCTTGCAAACCGGGCATATAGAGAACTTGTCAAAGAATCCGGACAGGGTGTAAAGCTTGTAATAGGGCTTGAGAGGACGGATGGCACACGGTCCGTTTATGAGACCCAGGTCTTCCCCGCAGGCCACGCAAATGCAGGCATGAACAATGCCTACGTAGAGAGGATTGTTAAATTCCTCCTGTGGCAGAAGGGCGGATGGAAGGTAACAATAGGCGGCCCCGCCGAAGTGGGCGAGTACATAAAGAAAATCTACTCGCCGGACGGAGTGCGTGCATTCGATGTAGAGTTTATGGGCGTAACCGTAAGCGAGCGTCCGTTTGAAGTTGTTGTAACAGATGCCGCAAGCGTGCCCCCTGCAAAAGAGACATCCATGCCCATTGGCCGCCACCTTGAAGGCTGCCGCATAGGGTTCGATCTGGGCGCAAGTGACAGAAAGGTTGCCGCCGTCATAGACGGGAACCCGGTTTTTGCAGAAGAAATAATCTGGAACCCGCGCGACCAGAAAGATCCCCTCTACCACTATAACGAAGTGATGGATGCAATAAAAAGAGCAGCCGCGCACATGCCGCGGGTAGATGCTATAGGCGGAAGCTCTGCCGGAGTTATAGTAAACAACCGTCCAATGGTAGGCTCGCTCTTTAGAGGAGTCCCCAGAGACCTGTTCAACTCAAAGACCAAGAACGTCTTTCTTGATATTAAAAAGGCATGGGAAGTCCCGCTTGAAGTAGTAAACGACGGCGACGTAACCGCACTTGCCGGCGCCATGTCCCTGGACGATAACGCCGTGCTTGGAATGGCGATGGGCTCAAGCGAGGCCGTGGGATACGTAAATGAAGAAGGCAATATCACCGGCTGGCTGAACGAACTGGCCTTTGCGCCCATAGACTACAACCCGGATGCGCCGGTAGACGAATGGTCCGGAGACCTGGGCTGCGGCGTGCAGTACCAGACACAGCAGGCCGTATTCCGGCTGGCAAAAGCATCCGGCATAGAGCTGGATGAAACCGTATCCCTTGCCGAACGCCTGAAATCCGTCCAGAATCTGCTTGAAGCAGGAGATAATACGGCGCGCAAGATATGGGAGACCATAGGCACATACGTAGGATATGCAGTAGCCCACTATGCAGATTTCTACAACATCCGCCAGATGCTCATACTTGGCAGAGTCACCTCCGGCAGCGGAGGCAGCATAATTCTGGAGCGCGCCATGGAAGTTATAAGCGGCGAGTTCCCGGAACTTGCAGCCAAGATGGAAATGCACCTGCCGGATGAAAAGACACGGCGGGTAGGCCAGGCGGTAGCAGCCGCAAGCCTTCCGGCAATGAAGTAGATGGAGGAGCGCAGATGAAATTCAAGAATCCTGGCGCCGAGTTCTTTGTGCCGGATGGAATGACGGGCGATGCAGCAATCTCCCGCACAACCCATATAAGCATAAGCGCCCACCAAGACGATATAGAGATCATGGCTGCCGCCGGAATCCTGGAATGCTTCGGCAGGGCAGATAAATGGTTTGCCGGCGTTGTTGTTACCAACGGCGCAGGCAGCCCCAGAGACGATCTGTACGCAGATTACACTGACGAGCAGATGAGGGAAGTCCGCAAGCTGGAGCAGAAGAAGGCCGCCTTTGTAGGCGAATACAGCTTCCAGACGCTTCTGGATTACAGCAGCTCAGAGATAAAAGACCCCTGCGGCGCGGGTCCCGTAGAAGATATAAAGAACATTCTTCTTGCGGCGCGCCCGGACGTTGTATACACCCATAACCTGGCGGATAAACATGACACGCATATTGGCACCGCCATGAAGGTTATAAAAGCCATACGGGAGATGCCGGAGGATGCCCGCCCCAAAGCCGTCTACGGCTGCGAGGTATGGCGCGATCTTGACTGGATGAACGATGCAGACAAGATTGCGCTGGATACATCCGCCCATGAGAACCTCTCCATGGCGCTTCTGGGCGTGTTCGACTCCCAGATATGCGGCGGCAAGCGGTATGATCTTGCCACGCAGGGCCGGCGGCGGGCGCATGCAACCTACTTTGCATCCCACGGTACGGACACCACCACGGGCATGAACTTTGCAATGGATTTAACCCCGCTTATAAAAGATGTAAATCTTGACCCGGTAGAATACCTGGCCGGATACATAAAGCGGTTCCATGACGAAGTAATAAGCAGAGTGGGCAAGCTAAAATAACATAACTTAAAACCGCAGAACAGAGGGCAGGGCGGAGGAGAATCTCTTCCGCCCTGTTTTTTTCATGCAACCGCATAGCTTGATTTTTTTTAACGGATAGGTTATCCTGTATCCACCTTTTATACTGCCGAGTTTTGGCAGAGACTATTAACTTACGGAGTAAAGTATGGCGCCTGATGGTTGGTTCCGCAGGAAGGGAAACGCAGCCGGAAAAGCCGCAAGAAAGCACCTGGATGCGCTTCCTGACGGGCTCTGGACAAAGTGCCCAAAATGCGGCGAGATACTCTTCAGCAAAGAACTGGAGAAAAATCTAAAGGTCTGCAGTAAATGCAGCTATCATTTTAAGCTGGGAGCCGTGGAACGGCTTGCAATAATGGTTGATGAGGGCAGCTTTGTTGAAACAGATGCCGGCCTTGTTACCATAAACCACCTAAGCTTCCCGGATTACGAATCCAAACTTGCAAAAGGCTGCGCAAATTCCGGCCTCAACGATGGCATGGTAAGCGGCACGGCCTCCATAGGCGGGCATTCCGTGGTAATCTGCGTTGCAGATTTTGGGTTTATGGGCGGCAGCATGGGTTCCGTCTACGGAGAAAAAATCTCCCGCGCATTTGAACGTGGGATAGAGACCGGCTCGCCCGTAATTATAGTAAATACCTCCGGCGGCGCCAGAATGCAGGAAGGGCTTGTCTCCCTTATGCAAATGGCAAAGACCAGCGCAGCCGCAGCCAAATTTGGCCGGACGGGATTAATGTACATATCCATACTTACCGACCCAACCATGGCGGGAGTGCACGCAAGCTTTGCCATGCTGGCGGATATCATCATAGCAGAACCGGGCGCGCTCATAGGGTTCGCCGGCCAGAGAGTGGCAGCGCAGGCCCAGGTAATAAAGCCCCCGCAGGGGTTCCAGCTGGCAGAATTCCAGCTGGAACACGGCATGGTAGACATGGTACTCCCAAGAAGAGATATGAAGGATACGCTGGCAAAGATTCTTGCCATGGGCGCTCGGAGGTAAAATGGCCTTAAACGTTCTTGACCTGGAAAAGCCAATAGCAGAATTGGATAAAAACATAGCTGCACTAAAAACAGTATCCGAAGAGGAAGGCGTGGATCGTTCCGTGGAGATTGCAGAACTTGAATCTCAGCGCGACAACCTTATATCGCAAATCTTCGCAAATCTTTCCGCCTGGGATAAAACGCTTATTGCAAGGCATCCCTCGCGTCCCTATACGCTTGACTATATCCGCGCCATATTTGACGACTTTATAGAACTGCACGGGGACAGACTCTTTGCAGATGACAAAGCCATAGTGGGCGGGTTCGCCTCCCTCTCCGGGCGTCCGGTAATGATTGTGGGCCACCAGAAAGGCCGTGATCTCAAAGAACGCCAGTACCGTAACTTTGGCAGCGCAAAGCCGGAGGGGTACAGAAAAGCGCTCCGGCTGATGAAAATGGCGGAGAAGCTGGGCATACCCATCATCAGCTTTATAGATACCCCCGCCGCAGACTGCAGTTTTGGATCAGAAGAACGCGGCATCAGCGAAGCCATTGCAAGGAATATGTATGAGATGTCCATGCTCACCGTGCCGGTGGTTGTTGTAGTTATAGGGGAAGGCGGCAGCGGAGGCGCCATAGGTCTGGCCGTTGGAAACCGCATACTCATGCTGGAACACTCCGTATACTCCGTCATCCCGCCGGAAAGCTGCGCCGCCATAATCTGGCGTGACCCAACCAAAGGTCCGCAGGCCGCAGAATGCCTTAAAATTACCGCACAGCACGCACTTGAAAACGGGCTTATAGATGAGATTATCCCAGAGCCGCTTGGCGGCGCCCACCGTAATTACGATGCCGCTGCCGCCAGTTTAAAAGCAGCAGTTATCCGTAACCTTGAAGAGTTGAGTGAACTCTCTGCAGAGGACTACGCAAAAGACAGGTACGCCAAGTTTAGAAACATGGGTATCTTTGGAACCGAACCTCAGGAATAGACTTTCCGGAAGAGTGGATGCCCATCCACTCTTCCGCCGCATAGCTCTCCACCACCCAAAAACCAACCGGCCAGTATTCTGCACCCATCCATTCTGCGGCGGGCAGAGCCATGACCAAATCATGGCAGGGTGCTCAATTATCTACAAAGGCTTCGGCAGCGGCGTGCCAAGGCACTCTGCGACCGAAGCATCGCGCAAA
>CALNCU010000143.1 GCA_937875395.1 uncultured Armatimonadota bacterium
CTATGCTCCTCTCCGGCACTACCCAGGCCTCATCTGGCTGTTGCTGACAGGTATTAGAGGGGTGCGAATGTTTTTTGGCGGGCATAGAAACCGTCCCCACGGAGTAGCGAATATCCTCCAATGCGATACTTCGATCGCAGAGTGCAAAGCACGCCGCTGCCAAAGTTTTATGATGTTTCCAGCCCATAAGCTGAGAGCATTGCTTAATCAGGTGGCCATGGAGACCTGCTTGGAGGAATTCCAGATATGCGTTTTTGCAAGGTTTATCTTCGCAAAAATAAAAAGCGATATTTAAGTTAGCACCTGGAGTATAAGTCAGCAAAAGTGGGTATTAGGAATATGGCATGAATCCAATAGCTACCATGCCGTTCTTTGGAAATAGCACGGGGTTGCAGGCCCTTGAACTCTATTACACCTTACCGCCATATCCCTACAGGAAACCGGCAATCCACAGATTTTAACAGATAAAGGAGGAAGTACCCGGTGTCGGCACATACATGCGAATGCGAAGAGAAAGTACGCCAGAAAAAGGCTCGTATTGCAGAGGAATACAAACGCCTGGAAGAGGTTATAGAAAACAACCGGGGGAAGGATGGCGTACTTATACAAGTAATGCATCAGGCCCAGCAGATCTTTGGATGGCTCCCGGAGAAGGTTCAGGTACGGATTGCAGAGGGGCTTGGCATCCCCGTTTCAGAAGTGTACGGCGTTGCCACCTTCTACTCCTTTTTTAACACAGTCCCCCGCGGAGAGCACGTAATACGCGTCTGCCTGGGAACCGCCTGCTATGTGAGGGGAGGCAAACAGGTTCTGGAGAAGCTTCAAAAGGAACTGGGAACAGAGGCGGGCGGCACCACACCAGACCGCAAATTCTCTCTGGAAATCAACCGCTGCGTGGGCGCATGCGGCCTTGCCCCGGTAGTTACAGTGGGACAAGATATTTACCGGCGGGTGAAGCTGGATAAAATCCCCGCAATTATAAACAGGTACCGCTAGACGCTCACTAAATTAATTATGGAGGTTGATACTTCGGCCGCAGAGCCGGAGGCGTCGCTGCCGAAGCAAGGGGCATCAACCCCAGGGCGATACTTCGGTCGCAGAGCCGGAGGCGTCGCTGCCGAAGCCTTGTTTGACTTGCAAATTTAACTTAACAGAATAGTAGACGCAGAGCAGTTCTTACGCATCACCCCAAGATCCCGGCCCGGCGCCGGATGTATAAGAGGCTGAAGAATGGATAAGACCCACAGATCACACATACTTGTTTGCGGAGGTGCCGGTTGCGTCTCATCCGGCTGCCAGGCCGTCTCTGAAGCTATAAAGAGGGCCGTAAAAGAAAAAGGCCTGGAAAAGAGTGTAAAAATAGTCACCACCGGCTGCATAGGCACCTGCGATATTGGGCCGGTTGCCGTGGTTGAGCCGGACCGCACTTTCTACCAGAGACTAAAACCGGAAGATGCAGCAGAAATTGTAGATGAACACCTGGCAAACGGCAGAGTAGTATTGCGGCTACTCCATAGAAACGGAAGCAAAAACCCTTACACAACCATAGATGAAGTCCCCTTCTTTAAGCTGCAGAGGAAACTTGTCTTAAGAAACTGCGGCGTAATAGACCCTGCAAGCATAGATGAATACATAGCCCGCCGTGGATATTCTGCACTTGGCACGGCGCTAAAAGATATGCTGCCCCAGGATGTAATAGATGAAATAAAGAAGAGCGGCCTGCGGGGGCGGGGCGGCGGCGGCTTTCCCACTGCAAGCAAATGGCAGTTTACGCGTAATGCAGCCGGGAATCAAAAATACGTTGTCTGCAATGCAGACGAAGGCGACCCGGGCGCATTTATGGATAGAAGCCTCCTTGAAGGCGACCCCCATGCACTAATAGAAGGAATGATAATTGCCGGGTACGCCGTGGGGGCGGATACCGGTTACATATACGTGCGGGCGGAGTATCCGCTTGCCATAGAACGCCTCTCCCATGCGCTGGATCAGGCAAGGGATCGTGGAATGCTTGGCAAAAACATCCTTGGCAGCAGCCACAGCTTTAATCTGGAGGTACGGATTGGGGCGGGCGCATTCGTCTGTGGAGAAGAGACGGCGCTTATGGCCTCAATAGAAGGCAGGCGCGGAGAGCCGCGTCCCAGGCCCCCCTTCCCGGCGGTCTCCGGCCTCAACAAGTGCCCCACCCTCTTAAACAACGTGGAAACATACGGAAACATACCCGTAATCCTGGGAATAGGTGCAGAAGAGTACTCAAAAATAGGCACAGAAAAGAGCAAGGGCACCAAAATCTTTGCGCTTGCCGGAAACATAAGGAACACCGGCCTTGTGGAAGTCCCCATGGGCACAGACCTTGGCACCATAATCTATGATATAGGCGGAGGCATTAGAAGCGGTCGAAAGTTTAAGGCGGCGCAGGCAGGCGGACCGTCCGGCGGATGCATCCCCAAAGAGCACCTTAACACGCCCATGGATTACGAATCCCTTATTGCACTCGGCGCCATGATGGGCTCCGGCGGCCTTATAGTAATGGATGAAAACACCTGCATGGTAGACCTGGCCCGGTACTTCCTGGACTTTATTCAGGACGAATCCTGCGGAAAATGCACCCCCTGCCGGGTAGGCACAAAACGGATGCTGGAAGTTCTAAACCGCATAGCCCACGGGGAAGGCAAAGAGGGAGATATTGAACTCCTGCTGGAACTTGGGGAGCGGATAAAAGATTCCGCGCTCTGCGGACTTGGGCAGAGCGCGCCCAACCCGGTGCTCTCCACCATCCGCCACTTCCGTCAGGAGTATGAGGCGCATATTAAAGATAAAAAGTGCCCGGCCTGCGTGTGCAGTTCGCTCTTTGAGGCGCCTTGCTCCCATGCCTGCCCGGCGGGGACAAGCGTACCCAAATACATAAGCCTTATTGCAGAACGGCGCTTTACAGATGCCTTGCACATAATACGCCAGTTCAACCCCTTCCCGGCGGTCTGCGGCCGCGTATGCAACGCCCCGTGTGAAGATAAATGCCGCCGCTCGCAGATAGACCAGCCCATCTCCATCCGAAACCTTAAACGGTTTGCGGCAGACGTAGAATTCTCCAGCGGAATCCCTTTGGCTGCAACACGCGGCACAAAAAGCGGAAAGACCGTGGCCGTTGTGGGCGCAGGGCCGGCGGGTCTTACGGCCGCGTACCACCTTGCCAGGATGGGCCACGCCCCCACGGTATTTGAGGCGCTCCCAGAGGCGGGCGGAATGCTCCAATGGGGAATTCCGGGGTACCGGCTCCCAAAAGACGTTCT
>CALNCU010000144.1 GCA_937875395.1 uncultured Armatimonadota bacterium
CATGGTAACGGTTATCTATGCCGCTGTACTCTCCGGTGGCAAATCCCGTTACCCATCTTGCGGGGATCCCCACCTCCCGGGCCATGATAACCATGCTTGATGCAAATATGTCGCAGTAGCCGCGTTTTGATTTGAAGAGGAAGTGGTTTACGGCGTCCTGGTTTCTTGGGATGGGCCGGGCGGAGAGATCGTACGTATAGTGCTCCTCAAGGTAAGATTGCAGGGCAATGGCTTTATTGTAGGGATTTTCCATTCCCGCCGTTATGCGGCGCGCAAGCCCTCCCGTCTCCCGGCAGGATTCGGGGGTGATTGTGTACTTTTCCTTTATCTGCGCCGGGTATTTGCGGGGAGCCGCTCTCAGCTGATCCGGCGTGGCGGTGCTTGCGGCGGATATAACGGTATAGCAGGATTCCTTGCCGTAAGTTGTTCCGGTAAACAGGCCGCCCGTCCCCTTGTAGATGTTATGAGGCTTGCTGAATGTCAGTATCTCCGGCTCCGCGGCTGCAAATATTATACGAAACCGGGTGACGGATATCTGGAAGGTCTGCTCTACCCGGGTTGTGCTTGTGCGCTGGAGGCCGGTTTTTTCTTCAGGCAATCTATACACGGGCATGTTGTACAGTTCTCCAAGCCCGGTCTTTTTTGCAGCATCTTTGTTAAGTTTTTCAGCCGGGGTGGCAAATGCTCCGGTTGAATTCTGCGTCCATCCGTGTCCAAGGTATTTATCAAATATCTGTCCCCGCCAGAGCATGGCCCTGGGAGATTGTACAGTCATAACCTCCATATCGCTTGAGGGTGCCGGGCCTGTTGCAACCGGCACAAAGTTCTTTGCGGTAAACTGCTCAAGTCCGGCGCCTATACCGCGGGCCACTATGTGCTTTGAGATGGAACTATCTATGTAGTTGTGCGTAATGTTGCCTATGGTTGCCCCTGCAAGGAGTGCGATTAGTGTTATTGCAAGCGATATTGCCGCATGCGAGCGCAGCCATTTTATGCTGTTTTCGTCCTGCGAGTTTTTTGATAGCGTATTCTGCGCTGCAACAAGAAAGGTTGAGAACGCAAGGAAGATAGCGAAGATTTCTACATTGCCATATCCCATGCGCGTACACGTTGCCACCCCCAGAAGGCTGAGCGCAGGTATGCAGAGGAAGGCTACGGCGGCATTTGTTACCAAGTTGAAGCTATAGATAATAAGAAAGCACCCTATGACGGTTCCAAATCCAAGGTAGATGTAATCTGTGCCGGCCATGGTTAGAATTTGCATTCGCAGGTTGGGTATCAGTGCTACGGCGGCAAGGGTGCCTGCTGTAACCAGAAGCCGGATTGACGCTGCTGTTTTTGCAGAGATTGCCCGTGTTCTGGTGTGCCAGCTGGTAAGAAATCCCAATGCTATAAGAACGCCGGCCAGCACGGTAAAGCCTGTATCTGCGGTTACTATGAAGAGCGCAAAGATGGCCAGCATGCTTATTATGAACCCGGCTGTGTGCAGGGCTATATGCACTCTCCGGTTCCCTGAAGTTATGTATTCAGGTTGCATGGGCAAGCTCCTTTACGCGGCTGCATTCCACCGGCGTGAAAAGCGCTCCTGCAGATGTTATTCTATCTGTAATGGAAGAAGGCAGGGCCGCCCCGCGCTCTGAAAGGAGGAGCACTACATGAGAGCGTACGCCTCTTTCTGCAAGTATGGCAAGATGCCCGGCAAGATCATCGGTTAGTTCCGGTACCAGGCAGATTACGGCGGCCTCTTTGCTCATGCCGCCAAGCTCTCTTAGAAGCGTGGGGCCTATGGATTCTTCTGCATCTGCTTCAAGGGATGCCAGGGAGTAAAGTATCTGCCCCAGATGATCCGGGCCGCTGCCGTAAAGAGATGCCGCAGAACCATCCGGCAATCCCGAGAGCCGCACGGATGCTCCGGCTTTCAGTGAATCTTTTGCAATGGCCGCTGCTATCTTTATACTGCACTCCAGGGTGCTCCAAGGGCCTTTTCCTGCTTCTGTGCCCTTTTTGCGCTCAATGGCTATAACCAGATGGCCCCGTCCGGCCTGCTCGTATTCTATTACATTCAGCTTCCCGTAATGTGCTGCAGAACGCCAGTGAATCCTTTTTAAATCATCGCCATGCTGGTATTCCCGCACTCCATGGAACTCCGTGCCGCCGCCGTATACAGAGGCGCCGTCCATATCATAATCCCAGCCGCCTCCCGCGGGAAGAGTTGCTTGCAGGCCGGGGATTCGGACGGCCCTGGGCAGCACAACAAGCCTGGATTCTATTGTATGTTTGCGGCTGAACAGAAAAAGCCCCAGCGGGTCTGAAAGGTGCAGAACCGTACTGCCTATCTTATACAGTCCGCGCTTTTTGGGGATTACTTTTATGGATTGGATTGCAGACGCCCCCGACCACCGGATGGATCTGGTATTGCAGCAGGGTTCAAGCCATTTTGGCAGCGTAACATCGGCCCATACCGGTCCCAGAGCTCTTTTTGCGCCTGTGATGGTGGTGTCAATAGAAAACGCCGTGCCTTCATGCGTGCTTGCAGGCATTATTTGCGCGCATTTTATGCCGCGTTTTGCAATAAGGACTATCACGGCAGACAAAACCGGGAGGGAGGCTATTGCGGCAGACATGAGGTAGAGTTCCGTCGCCCTGAGTAGTATGGCAACGGTAAACAAAAATAGTGCGGATGCTGAGATTGCGGTAAGTTTTATCAGGTTCATTTATCCCAGGCTCCAGCGGTTAGCAGGGGACTGCAACCTTGGCGAGTATCTCTTTTATAACATTTGTCGAAGAGTTATGTTTTATTCTTGCGTCTGGTTTTAAAACAAGGCGGTGCGCCAAAACCGGGACGGCAAGAGTCTTTATATCGTCCGGTATTACAAAATCCCGCCCGGATATTCCGGCCAGCGCGCGCGATGCATGGGAGAGAGCTATGGAACCCCTGGGGCTTGCTCCCAGCGCAACCGCCGGGTGGCTCCTGGTGGCGGTGGTAATATCTACTATGTAATCGCGCAGAGAGGTCTCCAGGTGTATGCTTTGCATGGCGCCCTGCAGGCTTAAGACTTCTGCCGGGTTGAGCAGCGGACGGAGCAGGTTTACCGGGTGTTCCGAGGTCTGCGAATCCAGTATCTGGGCTTCCTGGCTCTTTTGCGGATAACCTATGTCAAGACGCATCATAAAACGGTCCAACTGTCCCTCTGGAAGTGGGTATGTGCCGCTGTATCCCAGGGTGTTGTCGGTGGCTATCACGTAGAAGGGACGCTGCATGGGGTAGGTGGTTCCATCTATTGTGGCCTGGTATTCCTCCATGCACTCAAGAAGGCTAGACTGGGTTTTAGGGGTGGCTCGGTTTATTTCATCGGCCAGAATAACCTGCGCAAATATGGGGCCTTCTCTAAACTGGAACTCGCCGGTTTTCTGGTTGAAGATGGATGTGCCCGTTATATCTGCCGGCAGAAGGTCCGGGGTGAACTGGATTCGTTTGAATGTGCATCCAAGGACTTTTGCTATGGATTTTGCCAGCGTGGTCTTGCCAAGCCCGGGGGCATCTTCTATAAGTATGTGCCCGTTGCTCATTATTGCGGCCATCGCCAGGGTGATGACTTCGCGTTTTCCTATAATTACCGTTTCAATCTCATCTATGACATGGTTTATTCTGTCAGCTATGATCTGGTAATCTGCTGTTGTGCCGGCCAATGAGGTACCTCCGTAAAATCTATGCTGATATAAGAAGTGTACCAATTTAAATAAAATTAGTCTACTTTTGCCGGATAGAACCTGTACGCAACTCCCCTTCGTTTTGCCTGCAGCATGCGGGGGTATCAGTATTCTGCCCGCAAGGCTCGGGCTGGAGGATGGATTGAGTCGGACTCATTTGCATATTCGCAGCCGGAGCAGGCAGTATATGCTTGCCGTTATACTGCTAATGATGTTAACTTTTGGGGTTATTGGAAAGACCTCAAGAGAGATTGGGGCGCCGCAGCCTAATTCCGGTGCCCAATCCCCTGTGATATCCGCCCTTGAAGACGGCTTTATTGCCATTGCAGAGAAAACGGAACCGTGTGTTGTAAGTATTACCGTTGTCCAGGGGATGGGCGGGAAGAAGGATTCCGGCAGGAGCGAAGAGGATTCGCTTAGAGAACTGTTCAGAAGGTTCTTTAGACAGAATCCGCAGGGAGAGAACCCCGGAAAGTCGCTGGATCTGCGTTCTGCCGTGCCAAGAGACATACCTGTATCTGCAAGTGGTTCAGGTACCATTGTCCGCAGAGCAGGAAATACCTTCTACATCCTTACAAACAATCATGTTGTTGAGAGTGCATATAATGTTACCGTGCGCCTGCCGGACCGAAGCCAGTATAAAGGGACTGTGGTGGGCGCTGACCCTGCTACAGATTTGGCGGTAATCTCTATAAAATCTAATACGTTATCAGATAAAAACGTGGTTTCGCTTGGCAACTCTGGCGATGTGCGGGTGGGTTCCTGGACGCTTGCCATGGGCAGCCCGTACGGGTTTGAGCATACGCTTACAGTAGGCGTGGTGAGCGCGTTGCACAGGGAATTGGAAGAGGAGGATATTTTATACACAGACCTTATTCAAACGGATGCTGCAATTAATAAGGGGAACAGCGGCGGGCCGCTTTTGGATGCTCTTGGCAGGGTGATAGGTATTAATGCAGCAATAGCATCGCCTACGGGAGGGTCTGTGGGCATAGGATTTGCCATTCCCATAGATACGGCAAAAGCAGTGCTTGATGATTTGATTGAAAACGGCAGGGTTGTGCGTGGCTGGCTGGGCGCCGGCATTCAGGAGCTGTCGCCTGTTCTGCAGGATTATTACAACGTGAAAGAGGGCGTAATAGTAACCGATGCAGAAGCCAAGAGCCCGGGCGCCACTGCGGGCCTGAAGGGAGAGGATATAATAGTCAGGTACGGCGGTGAAAGGGTATTGAGCACATCCCAGTTGCAGCGGCTGGTTGCAGAGACGGCTCCGGGGAAGTCTGTTTTGATTACTGTGATACGCCGCGGAGCAGAGCTTAATCTCTCTGCAAGTATAGGCATCTCTCCGCTAACACCCTCCAGCAGGCCTAAACAGCCGCCTCCCATAAGTTCCAGCCTGGAGATAGGCGTGCGCACTCTTACAGATGATCTTGCACGGCGGATGGATATCCGCGGTGTGCGCGGCGTTGTAGTTACCGATATCTGGCCGGGCGGACCTGCGCATGAGGCGGGCCTGGATGAAGGGGATGTTATTGTGGCGTTTAACAGCATCCCTGTACTAAACGAGGCGGATTTTAAGAACAGGTATTCAAAGGCCTCTGCCGGCGATATTGTGGTGCTAAAGGTGTTAAGGAAGGGCTCTGTACGCATAGTAGGGTTCAGAAGAGAGTAGTCTTTGCGGCGCAGACATCTGCAAATGCAGCAAACAGTTTTTTACAGGGCCGGTGCACATCAGCATCGACCTCTCGTTCCGGGTGCCACTGTACCGCGGTTATCCAGGTTTTTTCAATTCCCTCCACCGCTTCTATTATCCCGTCTGCGGCATATGCGGATGCGCGCAGGCCGGGGGCGAGTTCTGCATCCGTTATTCCCTGGTGATGACGGCTGTTTACCTGCATCTCATCCATGTGCAGAATCTCTGCCAGCCTGCTTTTTTGCACCATCCTAATGCTGTGCATGGCGCTCTTCTCCAGGGTATATCTTGTATGCCGTACCTCTGTCTGGATATCCATTATAATCCTGCCGCCAAGTGCTATGTTAAGCATCTGAAGCCCTCTGCAAATTCCAAATATGGGAATATTACTGTTTATGGCGCTTTTGATAAGGGCCGTCTCCATTTCATCCCGCGCCGGGTCGGGATTTATGTGGTACTCTTTAAGAAGGGATTGGTCATACCTTCTCCCTAGCCGAGAGATGTAATTGTGGGGGTCTATATCCCTGCCGCCGGCAAGCAAAAGGCCGGAGAGTCCTTTTATTGTTTGCGGTGTATAATTACCCGGGTTCAGAAAAACCGGTATCGCGCCCAGATTTTCTACCGCATTGCCATAATCCTTGCAGGAGTTTGAATCTAATCCTGTTGTAATTCCTATTTTTATTTTCATGCCTGCCGCCCAAAATTGAGTATTTAAAGAGTGCAATGCCGGATTAATGCAATCAAATACTTGGCGCTAAGAGGAAATTAGCCAACAAATGTAGAATTCAGAATAATAGTAGGCAATTTAAAATCCGCTTGTACCTATATAATATAATTATCCAGGCAAGAAGACAATACATTAATTTATTCTATAGCCAAACTCTCAAGTTCATTTATTTATTTTAGAGAGGACTATCAGCATGAAGATTTATAACTTTAGGATGCTTGCAATAATTTTTGCAGTGCTTGGAATTGCCAGTATATCGCATTGCAGCCAGATTACTATCCCTTCGCCCACGGGTGCCGCGCACA
>CALNCU010000145.1 GCA_937875395.1 uncultured Armatimonadota bacterium
TATGCCTTCTCGAAATAAGTACTATCAACCACAAGCTCAAGATCATTTATTGGCGCTGAAAGGTTGAACTCTGCCGCAATCCAGTAGTATTTCATGCTTTCCGGCGTGAGGGGGATGCCTGCATCTCCCTGATAGGTTTCAACCCAACTCTCATCAACCCCTGTTTCAAGGGGGTTCAGCGTGCCGTCACAATCCGGCTTGAGCTTGTATTCCAGGCTGTAGATATTGGGCCTGTCTATGCTGAAATCCCAACTCCCTCCGAGTTCGACCGCAGCACCATCCCCTACCATGAAATGCGCAGGCGGCTCGGTTCGGCGTGTGGGGTCCGGCGTCTGCGTAAGCCATATGCTCTGCCCTTCAGGAAGCACGAAGCTGAGGCTTCCCTCTGATTGTTCTGGCATCCAGCAATCGGCATTATCGGCATCACGGAACTCCACCTTGGCGCCGGGCTTCCACTCAATATTGAGCGTCTTGTCGCCGCTGGTCATATTGGCAATAAACAAATGCCTGCCACCGCTGCCGTCTACGCGGGCAGAGCTGATGATGTTTGCCGCGTCAGAGCCGGAAATGGCCCATGGCTGTTCAATACGCTCCTTCAGGGCCGCATCAAATTCATCATAGAAACCATCCGCCCGCCAATCTTTAAGTGTAATGGCATTAGCAAGTTTGAGCGGACGGTCCCCGCCCTTTTCCATCACCCGGACATCAGACCCGACGATAAACGTGACTCCGCCCGCTGCATCGAATTCCTCAAGCCGGGCTGCGTGTTCGGGTTTCAGATGGGAGATGCCTGCTATTATAATCCCTCGGAAGGAGCCGTATTCGGTGACAAGCCTGCCATCCCTGACCGTTGAATCTTTCAAAATTTGCTCGTAGAGGAATTCAAAATCCCAGTGCTTGCGAACCAGCACATCGGCGGCTGTATCAAATGCTATTTCCAAGTTTCTCAGTTCGTCACACACCTCACCTCCGGCATGAGTATTAGCCCACCAGGTAGTTGAAGGATAGAGAATGAGCAGTTCAGTATCTAACACCGTTCCTGCAGACATGGCGCAGATGCGGCCTGCATAAGTGTAGTATATGTGCTCATACGGCCAGTAAGGCTGGGTAAAGTGCTTGCCTGACGCGCCACGCTTGCGAAAATCCGAGATGTCTGCAATGAGTGAGTTATCGTTTATCATATTGACGCCCAGCGCCACCAGCCAGTCTGTGAGATACTTCTCATCCGCCTGCGTTTTGGTCCATGGGAGGACGCCGTAAGACTCGCACATAACGCGACTGCGGTCGGAAAACCGGGCTGCCGATGCCGGTTGTTTTGGAGTCTTTATAAGAGATTTTGCGCCGAAGCTATACCAATGCTCCGGCTCGGTAAAATTGGTATTGAGTTCCAAAAGGTCACAGCCGGGTACCGGCATTTTTAGATGGTGCGCCGGGGAATCGCCGTGCATGCCGACTGCATAAGAATTCTCTTCATGTATCAGATGGCCCGTAAGCAGCATACCCCGTTCTTCACACCATTGCGTAATCTGTCCGGTAAAGGCTTCTGCACCCATCTCTGACACAAGCGACCAGAAATCCACTCGCAGCCTGTCGCATCCCGGCACATCATATATAAGTTCAAAGAGGCAAGGAACCACATCATAACCGAAGCGGCGTATGAACGCATCTCGAAGGCCATCCGTCCATGGGATAGTCTTATATACAAAATGCGGTTCATCAAAGAAGAATCCCTTTACGGTACTGCCAAGCTCCTTGGAGAAGGCTTTTGCAACAGGCTCATACGCTTCATCAATAAATGCCCGTACCGCTTTGCTGGATAGTATATCTAATATTCCAGGGTTATTTTGCGCCCATAGACAGCCTCGAATGGTCTTAGTAACCGTTGCGTCTTTGTTTCGTCGGAGCGCCTGAATATGGCGCTTTGTCTTGCTGTTGAGCAACTGCTCAGAGATTTTTGCAGAAGTTCCATCCGGCAGAATCTCTACAATATTCAGCACGGATGAATCAGCCATCAAATCGCCGATTTCGACGGGTGATAGCTCTGGATAATCCTCCAGGTAGAGTGGCGACGCTACTGCCCAAGGGTATTTTTCGGGCACTCGCCCAGCAGCCGTTCCGCTGGGCCAGTTATATTCGTCGTAGATCCATGCCCTCATTCCAAGGGCTTTGCACCATTCCAGTACACTGGAAATCCTGGAGAGATAGCCCTCTCTCATGTATTCCGGCTCCATCCCGTATATAGGGAATATGAAGAATTCACGGATTCCCTGCTCGTGCATTGTGAGCAGTTGATTATGGAGCAGGTCAACATCCAGATTTCCGGTCCACTCCCACCATGGAACGGGGATAAATTCATCCGGCGGATATTCAAATAATCTTTTCAGTTCAGAATTGGTAGCTGCTTGAATCATTATTTTATTTCCTCTTCTGCTGATGATTGATGGTGCTTCACACCGGCAGATTGAACAACCGAACCGCATTCAGCCCCAGAATATCTTCGCACTGCTCACTGTTGAGATTGGCTGCAAGGATTTCTCCGATGGCATGCTCTGGTTCCGCCCAGGGCATATCGCTGCCGAAGAGCACGCGTTTGCTGCCCATCTCACTAACCAGATAATCAATGCGTCCCAGCGCATAACTGTCTCCGCTGATATCCACCCAAACATTATTATACTTCTTTACCAACCGTACGGCTCTGCTTGCGCTATAATGTCCACCTGCATGGCCCAAGATAATCCTTGTATCCGGGTAGCTGCTTATATATTTTTCAAATAAATCGGGATGCGAATTGTTCTGCTCGGGGTGATAGCTGGAGCGGTCCCACGTATGCGCCAGCAGAACCAATCCCTTCTGATGCGCCAGTTCCCATACCGGCCGGTAGCGTTCATCGTCCGCCGAACAGTTGTGCTGGGTAGGGTGAATTTTGATACCGGCAAAAAACGGAGCGGAGACATTAGCTTCAATAATCCGCATACTCTCTGCAAGCTGCATTGGATCAAAAACAAGATAACTTAGAATTCTCCCTTTGCTTTGAGCAAAAGCTTGTTCCGAAAGATTTCTCCCCAGTTCAGGCATTCCTGCAAGCCCTATGCTATGTGATGCAAACGCATACTGAATTCCAAACCGATCCATCATAGATATAATAGAATCAACGCTGCTGCATGGCGTGTAGAACCTAGACCAAGGCCCAATATGTATATGCGCATCAACAATATGAAGCATTACACTTTCCTCTTATATGCGTACTTCCTCAAGAAGGCGGCGGATGTTTCCGCCTGCGATTAGGCGCTTTGCATCATCCGATATTCCAGAATATGCAAGCAGCATCATGGTGACGGCCGGTTCTTTGTATGGCAGATAACTGCCAAAGATAAACTGCTCTGCGCCCAGCATGCCTACCATCTCCTCAAGTATACGGCAGTTGGTCAAGCAATGTATCTCCAGGTGCAGATTTTTATGCAGGGAGAGGAGCCGGTAGAACATTCTGTTATCATATAATATCTTTCGCCCAGTACCCTCTATAATAATAGGCAGATTAGGGTAGCTTTGGCACAAGGAATGCACCTCGTTCCAATCTGTCTCGCTATGCCACAGCATGAGGGGTATCCTGCGCTCCTGAAGCGCTTCCAGCACAGAACCCGCACACCAGGGCTGAAGGCAAAATGTATGTAGCTTGGGAAAAAGCCTGGCTATACGTGCTTTGCGTTTAATGGCCCGATCAATGTATTCCTTGGTCTGTCCAAGTTCGCCGGTAGTATTTGGAGATAGAACAACAGCTCCATATAACTGTTCCTGCCCGCTGATTGCCTCCAGCGTTAACTCGTTTCCTTCCACAAGGTTGTAATACAGGGCGCCGGTATGGGTAACAATAGCTTCATTGATATTTGACAGACTCAGCTCTTTTAGAAGTTCATCCGTCTTGCAAATACGATTGTATGCAGGCTCTACCTGAAAACCCACCCAGGCATTGGCGTCAAAGAAATTCAGATGCGCCCGTCTGCCTTCAAAATCCGCCTTTAATTCTTCTACTGTGCTGTATATCATGCTGCTGTCTCTCCATCATTGGTTGTGAGACTTTTCAGGGAACCATAGAGCCTTCTATACATACCATACATATCCTGATGAACTGAGCAAAACTCTTTTCTGGGAGTAAATACTCGTTCTTCATGCTTGCAGGCATTTAAAAACTCCACCGGACTCTCCACAAGACCGGCTCCGGATGCAGCCAGCGCCGCTGCACCCAGGCAGCCGGATTCGCTGCAACCAACTTTCGTTACAATGGCATCCAGGATATCGGCCTTTATCTGCAGAATCCTGTCATTCTGCGCCAAGCCGCCAAATACTCTTATGCTGTCGGCACTTATTCCAAGCTTGCGCCATATATCCATATTCAACCGCATCTCGTAGTTTTGGCAATCTATAATCGCACGCATAAGTTGCTCACGAGTTACAGATAGATCGAGCCCTACTATTGCTCCGCGAGATACGGCATCCATGTAAGGAGTACCGCTCCCGCAAAAATGCGGCTGTACCAGAACGGATGAGGGTGCATCTGGCATCTCTGCAAGCCCTCGTTTAAGCAATTCGAGTTCATCACCGGCTTGGGCACCATAGAACACCCTGGCAGCCCAGTTAAGAAGATCTGCACATGAATAGTTGTAGGCTGCCGTGCAGAACAGGCCATTATATACATGGCACCAGTTGGGCAGGTTATTCTGCATGAATGCCCTGCCTAGTTCCGGCGATTCCAGCGCTGCCGACATTGCCTCCACTGTCCCCAGTGAATCTGTGACTATCCCCGGCCTTACCTGCCCGGCGCCGAGTGCCGCTACCTGTTGATCATGCCCTCCAGCGACTACGACAACATCGCCCGAAAGCCCGAGACGCTGCGATACTGCACGGCTCAAGCGGCCGATTACCGAGCCGCACTCTACAATGGGAGCGAGCAGTGACCTGCATATTCCGGCGGCATCAAGAATCTCTGCAGACCAATCACCGGATTTAATATCGTAAGCCATGTAGGTGGATGCGGTGGATCTATCCACCACAGGGACAATACCCAGGTGTGCATAAACGAACTCTTCTGCGCTTGCCAGCATCGCGGTTCTTTCATAAATATCCGGCGAGGTTCGACTGCACGCAATTGCTTTGATAAGAAACTCGCTTGTATGGGGAATGATGCCGGTAATTTGATAAGTCCGCTCAGCCGTGAAGCTTTCCAACCATGACTCCATATCTGGAAGGCCACGGTTATCCGCAGTACTTATCAAGTTGCCCAGTGGATTAAAATCCGAATCCAGCGGGACAAAGCTACCGCCAAATACAGAGAAGGAGATAGCCTCAATGGGGTCTCTTTTCACCTGTGCGGCTACATCAGCAATGATGGATTCCAGGGCAGATATCAACTGCGATGGTAAAATCTCATATCTGCCAGGCAATGGCATAAGGCGTTGGTATTCACGTGAATACATAGCCAGCATTTTTCCATCAAGATTAAATGCCGCTGCCTTGCACCTGCTTGTGCCAATATCCACACCAAGAACGCTCATACGGCTTATCCATCCATGCGCGGTTTGTTAGTTTAATTATAGGAAGGCACCGTTTGGTTGTCAAGTATAATATAACATTTTGGAAAATAAATTGTTAACTTTTAGCAGAACTTTGCCGCAAATTTGCTTATATTTTCCAAAGTGATAGATAAGCATGTTTGATATTGATTGAAGTTGAGTGGATTGCATTCAAATTATCTGTGGAATAGCGCCAGAGCACACAGGGGAGGTAAACTTAGGCGATGTTAGCCTTTATTTGGCGCAGTTGAAGATTCAGCCAGAATAATCTCAAGGTGGGGGGCGTTGCCGAGGATAGAATCACGGGCCTGTTCACTTAAGCTCGGGTTGGTGATAAGCACATTCACGTTACTCCAATCAAACAGACGCACGAAGCCTTTATTGCCAAACTTGCTGCTATCGGCAAGCAGGACATTCTTTTTGGAGTTTCTCAGGAGTATCTTTCGGATTTCAACGGCAATTGGGGTAGCTGTTGTTATATTATCAGCATCGAACCCGGCGCATGAGAAGAAGAATATATCGGGAAAAAGTTGAAACGCATTCTCAATTGCAAAGGAGCCATCAATGCTATTGCCATCAGATGCAATTTCACCGCCTAAGATTACAACTTGGATTGCAGGCAGGTTGCGGAACTCCCATAATAAGCTGATGTTGTTCGTTACGAGCGTTATGTCTTTAAAGCTCTTCAGTAGACGTGCGGATTCAAGCCCTGTTGAACTTCCATCTACTGCAATACGCATGCCATCATGAACAAGCTCGGCGGCCGTGCGTGCAATGTCCAGCTTCTTGGCCAAATGAATGCCTGATTGAATAGCAAACGGCATATTACCGGCAGTATTACCAACTGCAACAGCGCCACCCCGAACGCGTTGAACTAACTTTCTGAATTCAAGATCCTCCATATCTCGGCGGATAGTCATCTCGCTGACTTTAAGGATTGATTTCAGGTCGGACGTCCTCACAGCGCCGTCTCTTCTGACCATGTTGTATATTATTGTCTGACGCTCGCTTGCAAGCATGTCATTCTCCCTCTTGGAGTATAATACCATATTGTTCTTAAACCGAGAAGGCCCCTTGCTCTGATAAGCAGGTTTTTGCCATTTTGTATCCGCAAAAACTTCCCTGCCAATATATGGAAAGGATACGCCCACTCCTCATATAATTGCCACCAAATCTTCATAAATTCTTTGCTGCCGGATTTTTGATTGCGCCATTTTATGGCGTTCTTATCAACCTCATTATTATGGAGATTATGAACACCAACAACACTGTCACAGAGAACATATGTTCCAGTATATTGCACTCAATATTTTAGACGGCACAATAGGCACGCAGACGATTATTGCCCTTTGGCTCTCCCGCCGAAGTAAACGGACGGTACTCCGCATGAAAAAGATTGCCGGGCATGACGGCGCGCCTGATTTTATGCTCTAAGCCAGCCCCTCAAACTCTCCGTTACGGGCAGCTGTAAGATATTCCATGCAGAATTCATCCCGCCCAAGGAGAGCGCGGGAGGCGATGAGGAGCGCCATAAGCCGCCTGTCCAGCGGATCCAGGATGGCTGCATCCATACCGTAGGAGACTGCCATTACCAGAAACGCCTGGTTTAAAAGCTTTCTTACCGGAAGCCCGTGGGAGACGTTGCTGAGCCCGCACGATGCATGTACTCCCGGGTAGCGTTTGCGGATGGTTCGGATGGTTTCAAGCACGGCGGAGGTGTTTTCTGCGCCGGTGGCGGCGGGAAAGACCAGGGGGTCTACGTAGATATCATCAATACTCACACCGTCAGATAAAAGGCGTTCTACCAGGCTGCCTGCAACCCTTATTCTATCCTCTGCATTAGAAGGCATCCCCTCATCGCTCATGGCAAGGGCTATTATGCCGGTGTTGTACTCCTTAACCAGGGGAAGTACCGCCTTGTAACGCTCTTCCTCTGCCGTTATGGAGTTTATAATGGCCCTGCCTTTGTGAACCTTAAGGGCGCGCTCAATGGCTGCCGGATTGGGGCTATCTATGCATACAGGTGCATCTACAGCGCCTTGAATTGTCTTTGCAAGCCACTCCAGGGCATCCGGCTCGCCGGAGAGAAGCGTTCCGGCATTTGCGTCTATATAAGCGGCTCCGGCATTGAACTGCTCTATGGCCACGCCGGCAATAAACGCCTCATCCCGCTGTTCCACCGCCTGGGCAATAGTCTTCCGGCTGGTATTAATCCTCTCTCCTATTACAAGCATTTTTCCTCCAATTTAATTATACTGCGTTACGGGCATGCCTTATATATGCGGTCTGCAAGCAGTATACCACAGATGCTCTTTGCATCTGCAATCTCGCCCGTTTGTATCATGGATACGGCATCGCACAGGTCTACTGTTACAATCTCCAGAAACTCATCCGGGTCGCCGTCTTTGCTCTCTGTATGAAGGTCCTCTGCAAGAAAGGTATGGAGCTTTTCGCTTGAGTAACCCGGGGCAAGGTAGGAATAGAACATCTTTGTAAGCTTTTTGGGATAGTAACCTGTCTCTTCCACAAGCTCACGCCTTGCACAATCCTCCGGTGCCTCCCCTATCTCCAACCCGCCGGCGGGGATTTCCAGAAGCACTCTCCCTGCCGGCTGGCGGAACTGGCGGACAAGCACAACCCTTCTCTTATCCACCATGGGCACAACCGCCACGGCGCCCCTGTGCTCAATTACCTCCCGCGTAGATGTCTTCCCGTTTGGGAGTTCTACCGTATCCACCCTCAGGTTTACTATACGGCCTTCAAATACCCGTCTGGAACTTAGCGTTTTCTCAAACAGTTTCATTTGCTTCCTCTTTGCCTTAAATCAACTCTGCGGCAAGAACCCCTCCGGCTGATGTAGATAAGAAGAACTCTCTATCCTCCTGCACGGACCGCCCCATGGTTTGAACCCGCACACCCTGCCTCTCAAGCTCATTGAGTCCCGGCCTGCCGTCTATATCAGGCACAAATTTATGCTGAACACGGCATTCCAGGGCTTCCATCTGGGTTTGAATAATACGCGCGCAATCATCTGACAGCCTGGGGACAGGTACAAAGGAGGGCACCAGCAACACCATCTCCAGCACTGTCAGGGTATGGTGGCTTATGCCTCTGTGGCGCTCCC
>CALNCU010000146.1 GCA_937875395.1 uncultured Armatimonadota bacterium
GCAGGTGTCTGCATCATTGTTTCAATTCCAGGTTGGTACGATTAAAAGGCCTCTGATGGGCTTGTTGATTGTGCGTAGAAATCTTTAGTTTTTGAGGTTTTGGCAAATGTTTTGTCGTCGGGGGGAGGTTATGTGTTTTTCACGAATAGCCCGACGACGCTTGTTTTAATACAATACATCTATATTTTCTATAAACATGGTTAATTTTCCTTCTTTATCCTACGCTCCGACGACTGTTTGTGCTTAAAATTAGTTTTCAGGCATTATGTAGCAGCGCTTAAAATAGATTATCTGTAGGCAGCTTTTCTATTCCCATTACTTCCCTATCAACTGCACTTTCTGTACGCAATTTGTAGATTAGCACAGAATCTTCCTTGCCCTCCATCAATTCACCAAACGCATGGCGGAGTCTGGCAAGCTTTGCATCCGTAATTTCTCCTTCAAAGACGGAGTTTTGAACCCAGTTTAAATAACGCCTGCATAGTTTGCATGCTTTACCTACCCGTTTTTCACTAATATCATATACCAGTATTACATACATGATTCACCACCATGCCCTGAAGGATTCGTAGGGCTCCATTCCGTTCAGGTGTTTTATGAGCTTGTAGCATTCCAGTCTGATTAGATGCTGGTATGATACACTCCGTTTAAGCCTTCTGTGTTTTATTGTGGTCTGGAGTTTTTCTTCGTATCCTCTTACAAATAACTTGCGGGCATCTTCAGAGAGATAGCAGAATTCAGATTCTTTATGGGTGTCTTCCGGTTTTATCTGGTGAGTGTTCAGCATAGTAAAGATTAGACGGTCTACTATAATGGGCTTGAAGATTTCGGCAAGGTCCAGCGCAAGGGAGAATCGGCGCTCTCCGGGCTGGTGCAGATAGCTTATTGTTGGATTAAGCTGACTGCGGTATATCTCTGAAAGTACTGTGGAGTACATCATGGAATTGCCGAAGGATATTAGTGCGTTTACTAAGTTATCCGGCGGACGCCTTACTCTTTTTTCAAACTCTATATCAGGTCCTAGTATGTGCCTCCAGGCCAAATAGTATACTTCTCGCAAACTGCCTTCTACACCCATCAGTTCCGGAATGTTTGCGGCATCATCTATACCGGATGCCAACCTTTGGGCTTCATCTCTGGCCTCTGCCAGGTAGTCCGAATCCTTTACCCGTCCCTGGTAGTAGGCTATGTTTCTGATGATATTATGTGCGGCTGACCTTTCTAGCTCTTTGGCAATTGCCAGGCGTTTCTTCTGATTAGTATAATAATCCACCTGCTTTACCAAAAGAAATCCGGAGTTAAGATACTCTCTTGGATAGAAGCTGCCGGAGTAGAATCCGTAGTAGTTAAAGAAGTGTGCAGGTACGTTCTTTTGGGCTATGAAGTTTAAGAATTTGGTGTTGAGGTCTAGCTCTCCAAATAGATATAGGCTGTCTATATCCTCTACGGGGACTGGTCTCTTACCTTCGTTTGTCTCTACATAGAGAGTGTTATCCTGTCGGCTTACTCTGCCGGATTTAAAGATGTAATAATTTCTGGACATGGTTTGTCACCCCCAGCAATAATCTTCATAGCTGCATTTTTTGCATTTGGCGCTATAGTCTCTATGCGGGCATTCTTCGCTTTGCTTTATGGTGCGTACTTCTGCCAGTATTTCTTGGATCTCCTCTTCTGCCGCCGGAGTGAGTATTACTTCTTCTATCCGACGGGATTTGGGATAATTCAGTACGCCGGTGAGTCCGTTTATGCCTTTCTGCTTTAGGTAGTAGAGGTAGTATAGAAGTTGGTATTTGTGTGCACGCTCAAAGGCATTGCTCATTTTGACTTCATGTATTATGCCGCCGGATTCATCAAAGTCTATGCAGAGCAGGTTATCTATCATAAGTTCTTTGTGACGGGCATCCCGGTAGGTTTCTTCATGAAGCAGTCGCCCCAAATCCACCTTATCTGATGTGCGTTCCATTTCTATGCCGTGGGAGAAGAGCCATAGTTTTGCCGGGCAGATAAGGCAGTAGTTGATTTCCGTTCCGCCTACTCTTACGGATGAGAGGACAATGTCTGTTTCACCGATCATGAGCTTGGCCTTTAAAACATTTGAGATTCAATATCATGGATTTTATCATAATGCAAACCTTTAAATGAGTCGTACCTGAGACTGATTTGCCAAGGATCAGTTGAAATTATAAGCGACTCCTTATTTGCAATAGCGCGCCCTATTCTCATCTGAACAAGGAGCCCCGCAGCCTCTAGCCATAAGCCCTGTGATACCAGTCTATCATGTTCCGTTCTTAGACATATTGGGAGCACCTCAACCGTATGATCAGCACGTTCCAGCACGTTATCCACCCAGTCTTGATGCGCGCCAGATAAGAACCGTTCATCAAACTGGTCATAATCAGGATGATGGAAAGCTTCATAGAATGCCTGCATTTCAGTTTCTCCATAGCCGGTACCATAAATCTGATCCGCAAGCTCTATAAGCTGGGTTTCACTCAACTGATTTTGGTTAGACACATTTGCGAGTGCTAAAATAGTTTCATCTGTTAATTTTTTATCGTAGAGCTGGTGTCTAGATATCTGCCTAGTGAGAATATTTATGGTGGCAGGTTGCTCTGCGCTGCCATTCCGGTTCACCCGACCCATTCTTTGGACCAAAGCATCAATTGGGGCTGCCTCAAAATATCCGCAACCATAACTGATATCCAAGCTTACTTCTACAGCCTGTGTCGCAATCAACAATTTGGGGGGTATTTTTCCCGTGATTCTGTTTTCTATATCAGCCCTATCTCTGCCATTGAACGCCCCATGTAACAGCGCAATATCACAGGTATTAAGGCCAAAACGGTCTTTTGCTTCTTTGTAAATAGTCTGAGCACTGTGCACGTGGTTTACCACCACTAAGACAGATCGTTCATTAAGATCATTTCCAATATCATCCAGTATATCTAAAATATTGGCATCAATAATTTTTATTTTGTGGCGAATGCGTTTTAACACTTCCCTATCGCCGGAATCTTTCCCATCAGGTAGCACACAATTATCTATTCCCAAATATTCTTTTATCATCCGCTCAAGAAATGATGGGAAAGTAGCAGATACAAATGCCACACGTACCCCCATATTGCGTATAAGTTTCATACCTCCAAGAATTAACCCTATCATCTTTGGATCATACGCATGAATCTCATCGAACACAAAACAAGCGTTCTCAAATTCGGATAGCATTTGTTCCCAACCGGGACCACGAAGAAAGTACTTTACCAGTTGATGCGGCGTACAAACCCGCATGGGAAAATACATCTCTCTACCAGCATGTTTTAGTTCCAATGCCTTGTGTTGGGCATTTTTTTTCTTATTAACATCCGTAATGTTAATATCTTCACTAAAGCGTCGATTCAGGTAATGAGCCACACGCCCATGAAGCACGCCAACTTTATCAGGAAAAAGAGTTTCCAGTCGCTGGTGCATTGCATTGATACTTGCTGTAAAAGGTAGCACAAAAAATGTACGTGAATTTACCTGCTGGTTATTCTTTAGCCAAAGGATACATGCTTCAGTCTTCCCTGAGCCTGTAGGCGCGCGTAATAGCATATCACCTTTAGTTGAGGCGGCAGCACGTTGGAATCCGCGCAGGCTTGGCACATGCGCCAAATCCACCTGACCCCACATAATCTGGTCAGGTGGAACTTGATGGCCTGATGCAAGATGATCTACAGTTCTGAGCAACCCGCGAAGTTTGGCCGCATCTTTTCTGCGATCAACGGGTATTTCTAGCTGATCATACCTTGAAACCCATCTTTTATCGAGCTGCCTAAGCCCTTGTGCATCTCTCCAATCACAAATTCCAGAGGGCCATTGCGGCAGATGCGCGTCCGGAACCAATGACTGCAACTCCATCCAGAACATAGGCATTTCATGGACAGCATCCTCAAATTCTGCGGCCATTTTTTTCCAAACTCCATACGGTTTAAGTGGAGGAGGAAGTTGCTCTGGATATAATGTTCCTTTGCTATCACATATACCATCAGCCGGCAGAGTTTTATGATGGAAAAGCACAGCCAATATTACCGATTCATCTGCCTGCGCAAACTGAGAGCACAAGACAACAGATAGAACTTCATGTCGCCATTCATGCCAATCGCATGCATTTCCTGCCAAAACGTTCTGAAATCCCGATGCAGCTTTGCCAAGATCATGGGTTGCAGCTGCAAGCAATAGATGATCTGCTAGCCGCCTATCATTTGATGGTAGCAAATCTATAATACGCATGGCCGTTCTAACGCAATTCGCAGTATGGCAGAGCAATGTCTCTTGTGGATCACTTTTTGCCAGCCATCCTCGATAGTTCATAATATTGACCATCGGTGCATATATATAACTTCACCGGGTGCTGTGCTATCTAATGGATGGTATAAGTTTTCTTGAGCAATTTCAACACCAGGAGGATCAGATGGAATCGCCACAAAGAGACTGCTTGGGCCTGCCTGTCGGACATGATGTAGCAAGTCGTTTTGAAAATACTCAGCAAACCGCATAATCCGACCGGGCGGATAATTCAGGGAAAAAGGCAGCCAGGTCCCCCGCACATAGCCGAATTCAGCAGGTCTTAGCTCTATCTCTGATACATCCTGAATCCAGGCGATATCCTGACTTCGACCGAGGCAGGGTATGCCCACAGGATTAGAGAGCCATTCATAGGCATTGTCACCAACAACATAGAGATCAAGCATAGGATCCACATGAAAACTCCTTTGCCCAACTCCCCTATCTTTAATCCTTCCCAGCCGACCTTTTGGATCAACCCCCAGCCTTATAAGCCTTTCTACTGAATCAGTTGTTTCACCGTTATGAAAATAAGAAAATCCTACTCTTACTTCTTTAGGCGATACCTCACGCCCCGCACAACAGCCTAATAATCCCAGCAGTGTGGAATACAGCGGAAAAGGACTGGCTAGTTGAGTTCCACTCACCAAAAATGGCACACGAACCGAAGCGGTGAATCCGCATAAACGGGCGTGCACAGCTTTCATGGCAGTGCCTCTGATAGCTTACTCATTGCCTGTACTGGTGTAGTAATGGTAAATTGTTCTCCCATCTGACTAATTTCATCTTCGTTTGCCAGATACCCCTTGCGAATTCCCACATAAACCGGCGTAACCAGCCTGCTGGAATAATCATCAACAATATCTTTTAAGGTATCTACCTTCAGCTTGACTCCATCATCTGTGCATACAAACAGGTCATTGAATACCGGGTTTCCGCAGGAAAGACCTGCTGCAATGATTACCTTCGGAGCCACATCGGTACCAAATGCAGCTTGCTTTGCGCCGCCACGCAGCACTGAAATTGCCCTAAGTAGTGCACCAGCTCGCTTTTTACGTTCTACCTCACGATCAGATAATACATATATCCCTTCTTCTGCAAGCGAGAGTTTGCCTGATTCCATCCATTCGTTAATTTTGCTTTCATCCAACTCTATCCTGTCGCCAATATTCACAAACCGGCCCAAGCGCGAATAATCAAGAGAAAAGACGCTCTGCAAGTCTGTGTTGTAGAATTGTGTTGAATAAGGCAGCGGTGTACCTTCTTTTAGATGAACGAATCCTTCATCTTTAGTTGTGCATCTGTTATGCCGCACAGAGATTAGTATGGATGACAGAAAAGGTGAGGTTCTCATTACAGCCTTTGTGCGTGTTCGCTGAGATTGGGCCGTATCCTCATCATCACCTGGTTCATCGTCATTCTTCTTTACCTTGCCTTGTCCAGCCTCTGCCCGCATATAACCAAAAATATCATCCTCTGGAAATTTAACTGGATTCAGTTCTCCGCAAATCTTATTAGTTGTACCTTTCTCACTTAGATCAATAGCCCGAAGTTCGCTGACAGGCCAACCTTCTTCGTCACAAACTGTATTACGCAACCAGCGCCTCCACGATTGTGCCGATACATAGGGCAATCTTTCTCTTCCTCTTTGAAGCATTTTGGGGACCGTAACGTTACGGTCTTCACCGGCGCCTAACCCGGCGCCATTTAAGAATGCACCCTCTGCTTGAATGAGAAATGTTCCTGTAACATGCGTTAACTCTTTCATCCTCAAACCTCCTTTTGATTATTTATATATTCACGATAGAGATTCGCCAGCCGGATGCGCATCTGAAAAAGAAGTTCCCACGCTTGCGGCTTACCGTTTTCATCACAAACAAAATCATCCCAATCCCCATAATCAAAGTCTTGATGTTTTTCTGCGAGTAAGGCAAACTTGTCACGCAGCCACCTCACGTCAATTTCGTTATGAGAAAATCTGTCCAACACATCCTTTTTAAATCTCTCAATACCTCTACCTGCTACATAGTCCTCAAAGTAGAGACTAGATGCCTCTTCAATTTTGGGATGAACAGTTTTCATTGCCGGTTTTTCCTCCAGTTCCTGAGAATCTTGATCATTTAGCTTACACATGGTTAGCTGTAGAATATCCCACCCAAGAGGAGCGACCCTTATAGGATGATGCTGAATCGTCGGAAAAAGTGTATCGTATGCAGCAAGATCAATGTCACCGCTTTCCGCCATATCCGCAATAATGCGCCGAACTGCAAATTTATTTGCAGCATCTCTTAGGGCATCAGTTTTCTTTAATGACTTCTCACTACAAGACTTTGATAATTGTTGGGCAATCCTGTGCGCGGATAGGATTGCTATGGGAGAAATATCACATATTCTATTGAGATAAAACTGTGCAAACGACAGCGATGCACCAGGGTTATTCTTCGCAGGAAGCAATCCCCTGTAGAAATGACGGTTCTGTATACACGGCAAAAGTTGCTGTTTTGAATCATACTTTAACAGGTGATTTATCTGAGAACGATAGCCATATACAATCGCCTCTCTCAAAAACCGCAATGCATAGCTTGGAATTTCCATTGACATACAATCTGTTCCGTTTCCGGAGTTTCTATAAAGCCATATATAGAGTGGATTCTTTGTTTCGCCTTGTTCGTCTGGATCAGTCTGTTCAAACAAATCCAAGAGCCTTTCAATAACCGATTTCGGTGATTTCTTACTTCCTGATATTTCTACCTTGGCATCACCGGCCTTCAGCTTTGATATATTCTCATCTACAATGCGCCTTATTAGCCGCATGGCGAGAGGTTGGTTTGCACATTCAAACGTCACAAGCCTTCCATTAATCAGCATAGAACCCAATGGTAAAAAGTTAACAGCAACAAGACATCTTCCACAAACGTTCAGCGGCTGGACGCTTCCGGGTAGTGCTTGTGCGCTATTTCCGATAGATCCAGACATAGGCATTAGATGACGCCCTATAACCTTTATACCATTAGCTTTCAACCCAAACTCTGAAAGAGCACTATTAAAGGCACCTGTAATATCAATAGCATTATACTCCCCGCATATTTCACACATACTTGATTGATGATTGCATGATTGTTGGCCATCAAGCAAGTTGCTTAGAATTTGCGTGTATAAAACAGGCCTATCTACATGCTTATAGCGATCCTGTGTCAATGGACCATTTTTGCCAAAGATCATGGTAAAGCTCTTTAGCTTTGAATTGTATTCCCCTATACGCCCATCAATCAGGCCCTTTTTCAAATCGGCCAAATTGAGCGCCCAGGGATCATTCTTTCCAAGCACATGCGCAGCAACACAGAGCCCGGAATCTACAAATGGGTTTCCCGTAAATCCGTAATTTGCCATTTCAATCACCTCCTCTTTTTCTATGTAAATTTCTGCTACTCCAGATTGGTACAAATAAAGTTACAATACAAAAAACTAATTTCAAATCCAGTTTCATGAAATAGCTGTAATTGTTATACCGTAGTTCTTTGTAAAACCTCATCCAATACACCCAAGACCCATCGAGGACTGCGAGCCGAAACCTGTTTCCCATCCAACCTGCATCAGGGCAGGCGATCCCTTAACAGTAAACGGTGCCATCACTCCCCGGAGCATGGTTCCCCGGATGTTTATCAGCTTGGTTACCTTACCATCTCTGCGTGCTATGTAGTCCGGGGCAAAAAGCATCTGGAAGCGGTCATCTACAGGGGGAATGCCGTATATTAGCTCATACTTCCTTATAAGATTAAGCCTAACACGGTCAGAAAAATCCTGATCCTCATGCGTGCAATAGTGCGCGTACCCACCGTTGGGGTTGGGACGGGCAATTACAATTGGGGATAGACACGAGAAGTTCATTTCCCCCTGAAACAAAGGGGCTGGTACAGCTTCCACATTAGAGATAGGAATGATTTCGTCCCGGATACTTATACTGCCCTGGGAGAGCAGTCCCTCTGCAAGGGCGGTGATGAACTCTGTTTTGGGAGAGGATATAATCCAGCTTATCTGTCCCGGCCCAAGAACAATCTCCTCACCCGCTATTAATCTTTTCTTGCATAGGAGCGGACTGAATACAAAGAGTTTGAACGCCCGGCCCGACGACTGATGCATGTAACCTTCATCATGCAGAAATTGTGCATAATCCGGCCTGGACTCAAGGATTTTATATACGGCGCTGGCAAGAAAATAATTCTGGCATACCGGAAGCCTAACGCCATACTCTAAATTAAAGCTTACTTTGATTCTCATATATTAACCACAGCCTGCATTTTTTAGAACGTCTATTGATAGTTGAGTTAGTATTTCTACGCCAGCAAGATAAATCCCTTCTATAAATACT
>CALNCU010000147.1 GCA_937875395.1 uncultured Armatimonadota bacterium
ATGCTACCCCATGCGCAGTCGATATAAACGGAAAAGTATGTGGCTGCTGGCATCCGGTAGTTGCAAAGGAGGTTTTGGTTGAAGTTTCCCTGCTTAAATTTGCGGGGGAAGGGGGGGCTAGTAAAGGCCTTCCAGGAGTACGTTTCTGCCCAGGGGGATGGTTTCGCAGTAGCCGCTTAAGCTGTCCAGGAAGCACCGGTTTTCACAGAGTCCGCCGGAGACGTAGAGGGTTTGGGGACGTCCCGCAAAGTTGTAGGCATTGTAGGCTATTCCGTGCACAAATGCCGCAAGGGAACGTTTGGGGTTCTGTCCCTGGATGATGGTATCAAATATCTTCTCTATGGCAAAGATTCCGCATGTTACGGGAATTCGTTCTGCAGAGGCGCGGAGTTTGGTGAAATCTACCTCATAGTAGCGGGCCAGGAGTTCCAGGGTGAAACCGGTGCTGGCTCCGCATGCCTGGTTCCAATCCAGCTTAAGTACGCGCCTGTCTTTAAAACTTACAAATTTGGTATCCCGGCTGCCTATATCCAGGACTGTGAAATCTGGTTCTTCTACAAGTTTGAGGCTGCCTTGCGCCAGGGCCACCAGCTCGTTCTCATAGTGCAGGGTTCTGTCTTTGCCAAGATGACCGGTGGCTACTTCAAATTTCAGCCGCTTGTCTTCCAGCACCTCTGAGGTTGGACAGATAACAATTCGGCCGGTATCTAAATCTTTAATTTTGCTCCATGAACTGCCGCAATCGGCAGCCAGTCTATACATATACATATTTTATCCCAGGCGAAGGAATGCCACTACTTTGGCTATAACGCTGTTTGTAAGCGGGCCGTCACAATCTATATAGAGCCCGTTGTGCTTTTCGGCCAGGTACCGGGCAAGCGATGTCTTTTGGCAGAACGTCTGCGCAAAGAAGATTGTGGGCACGCCCGCATCTACAAAGAGTTCCAGATCAAGGTCTGCCGGCGTTCCGGCCTCCACGCACCTCAGCCATCCGTAGACGTGCGTGGTCTTGGGGAAGAGTTCAAGCAGATGCATATCGTGCGGCGGAACTCCCCAGAATCCGTGCGTGGGCGGTATGGCTACAAACTTTTTTCTGCTGGGGTGGCGCACTCCGTCTATAATCCGGTCTGCCTTCTCTATTAGCGGCAGGTCTGATGTGGCAATGGTTATGGGGCCGCGTTCAAAGTTGGTGTTCCGGACTTCCATTACGTCAAAGCCTATGTCTTTTAATATGAGCGCTGCAAAACGCGCTCCATCGCACTTATCTTCCCCTACGGGTGCGACAATCAGCCTTAGCTCGTCCTTCAGATACATTGCGTTATCTACTATGTTTGTTACTATTTGGCAATACGCATCGGGGACAAGACCGGAGGAGGGTGCGTTCATATCTACATCAAGATCTATAAACTCACCAAAGTGACACATCCTGCTGGCTTTTGCCATGGCTTCCCGCGGCGGGCAGCCCCAGTATCCAATAAATTTTCGTTTTGCAACCATCTTAATTGGAGTTTACCATAAGATGGGCATGGTAGTCTAGTACTCTGTAAACTTGGATTGCAAGTTCATGCAGGGCTTCGGCAGCGGCGTGCCAAGGCACTCTGCGACCGAAGTATCTTCCCGGGGGATTGATGCCCCTTGCTTTGGCAGCGGCGCTTCGCTCTGCGACCGGAGTATCAACAACTATACTTGGGTGAGCCAGTAGTGTAGCTGGAGCAGCCATTACAGGCGTATCTCTTTCCACCGGCTCCATTTGAAGACGGCCAGGGTGGCGAATCCCAGCAGTATGGTAGAGCCGGACATGGATATCCAGGCGCCGAACGCCCCCATTCCAAGCGTGATTGCAAGGTAATAGGTGAGCGGCAGGCGTATGATCCAGTTTGTTACTATTGTGGCCGCAGTGGGCAGACGGGTCTCGCCCGCGCCTTGGAGCGCTCCCGTAAGCACCATGGCAAGTGCAAAGAAGGGTTCGGAGATTCCGTTTATCATTAGGTACTGTGCGGCAAGCGGCAGGACTCCTGGGTCTGAAGTAAAGAGCCTGGAGATTGGGTGGGCAAAGGCTACAAAACATATTCCTACAAGTCCCATTGCGGCAATTCCCTGCCATGTTGATGCCCAGGCGGCACGCTCTGCCCGATCCGGCTGCCGCGCGCCCAGATTCTGCCCTACCATTGCTGTGGCCGCTGTTCCAAATGCAAATCCCGGCATAAATGCCAGGGCCTCCATCCTTAGGCCTATGGTAAGTGCGGCAATTGCATATGTGCCTTCGGGGGTGAGTCCCAGCACGGCAAAGTAAGCCACGGACGCCCCGGTTCGCAGAAGCCCTTGCACTCCTGCCGGAGTACCTATGTTGAGTATCCTGGAGAACCAGCTCCATACAGGCCGCCAGGAACCCTGCACTACTCTGCGCAACTGCGATTTGGGGAGGTGTATGAAGAAGAGCAGCATTGCCGCTATTCTGGAGAAGTCGGTTGCCATGCCTGCCCCCGCCACTCCAAGCCTCGGGAAGGGCCCAATTCCAAAGATTAACAGGTAATCGCCCAGAAGTGCAATAACCGTGGTCACCATCATAATTATAAGCGGTGTGCGCATGTCTCCAAGGCCTCTGTATATCCCGGAGAAGATGTACATGAGGAAGTACGGCACATTGGCAATAAGTATAATATTAAGGTAGACCAGCCCAAGCCGGAGCGCCTCCCCCTTGCCGCCCATAACTTTAAGGAGCCACGGGCCTGCCGCATACGCCAGCGCGCCTGAAGCTATGCCAACGAATATGCCCAGGAGTATAGACTGGCGGGTGGCGTGCTCTGCGTTTTCAATCTCTTCTGCGCCTGTAAAACGGGCTACAAGCGCTGTTGCACCCACGCTTACCGCAGTGCTTATGGACATAATCACCAGCATTACCTGGCTTGCAAGCCCAACTGCGCTGAGCGCATCCGGGCCCAATCTGCCCACAAAAAGGGCATCTACCAGCCCGTTTGCTGTTTGCAGAAGCATGGTTATTACTGAGGGCCATGCAAGCCACCACACTGTGCTCCATATGGGGCCGTGCACCATTCGTTCGCGTATGTAATTCTTATTTTCAGATATCCTATCCAAATGCGTTTACCATAACTTCTTTTATGCCCTCAACAATTCTAGATTCGGCAGGGACTGGTGTCAAGCAGGAGGGATTGATTCCAATACTTGTGCCCTGTTACAATAAGAGTATCAGGCATGTTCCAATGAGGTTGAAATGAACAAAATGCAGAATTTTATTTGCGGCGGATCTACTTTGAATGCCGATACAAAGGTCTGCCTGTCTGTTATAATACCCGCTTTTAACGAAGAACGCCGCCTGCCGGAGACTCTTGCGGTTGTATGGACGTATCTCACGGCCGCTATACCGGAGTTTGAGATACTGGTTGTTGATGATGGTTCTTTGGATAATACCGCAAAAGTTGCAAAGAGATTTGCAGCAGATCATAAGGGGGTTAGAGTAATCTCTTACCAGCCCAACAGGGGCAAGGGCCGCGCTGTTAAGGTTGGGATGCAGGAGGGCAGGGGGGAGTTTATGCTCTTTCTGGATGCCGATCTTGCCACCCCCATTGAGGAGACGGGGAGTCTTTTTAAGCAGCTGGCTTCCGGCTATGATGTGGCTATAGGTTCCAGAGCGGTTTGCGGTTCCCAGCTGCTGGTGCGGCAGCCCTGGTATCGTGAGCTTGGAGGACGCACTTTTAATCTTGTTATCCAACTTTTTGCTCTGCCGGGGATTCGCGATACCCAGTGCGGGTTCAAACTCTTTAGCCGCCGTGCAGCACTGGAGATATTTGCACGGTGTGCGGAGGATGGATTCGGCTTTGACATAGAGGTACTGTACCTTGCGCGGCGCCTGGGGTATAAGATTGCGGAAGTCCCCGTGAGGTGGCGTCACGTGGGCGAATCCAAGGTGAGACTGATAAGGGATGCGCTAAGAATGTTTGCATCCACGGCCCGCGTGGTGAGGCATCATAGAGGGATTAAGGCTGTTACAGATGAATCCTGCCGAGTATGACCGCATGTATAATCTGGAGGATAGGTACTGGTGGTTTGTAAGCCGGCGCGAACTGGTGCTGGATATTGTCCGCCGCCTCTCCCTGCCGCATGATCCCGTTATTGTTGATGTTGGCTGCGGGACGGGCGCAACCGCCGCCGCTCTTTCAAAGATTGGCAGCGTTGTGTGCGTGGATGTCTCGCCTCTGGCCCTTGACTACTGCAGGCAGCGGGGGCTTGGTAATCTGCTTGAGGCAAGAGCAGAATACCTGCCGCTTGAACCCGGGAGCGCGGATATTGTAGTTGCGCTTGATATACTTGAGCATCTGGAAGATGATTCGGCCGCTTTAAAAGAGATTCTGCGGGTGCTTAAACCCGGCGGCAGGATTGTTGCCACGGTTCCCGCCTGCCGTATCCTCTGGAGCGAGCACGATGTTGCGCTTGCACATAAACGGCGTTACACGGCGGGCCAACTATCTCAAAAGATGCGGCAAGCCGGGTTCAGGGTTGATACCTTAAGTTATGTTCTCTTCCTTCTCTTCCCCCTGGCATTTTTACAAAGGATTTTTTGTAGAAAGCCAGTTTCAAGCGATGCTGCTCAGGCGCAGGTGCCTGATTTTGGTTCTGCAGTAAATAAACTTCTTATCAAATTGCAACGCGCAGAGACGGCTGTAATGCGCCATATCCCGCTCCCCTGGGGGGTAAGCGTAGTCTGCGTGGCCCGTAAGCCGGAATAAGCAGCGACGCAAAAAAGTGCCCTGCATCCTAATCATAATGCAGGCTCCCGCATTTACATTCCTTCAGAGCAAGTTAACCCCATGTTATTTCTGGCAATTTATAGTATGCAGTTCACTATAATTTGGGTTGCATTTGCAGAGTATGCGTGATATAATGTACGGAGCCGCATGGCAGAAAAGAATTTTTAGATGGTGAGAGCAGACCGGTAGAAAGCAATAGTTCTAACCGGTCTTAAAATGGAAGGATCTGCCCCAGATGAGTATGACAAGAGATACGTATGCGAAGGAAGTAATAAGGGTTGCAGAAGCGGCGTTCTATCGGAATGAGACTGTTAAATGTCCGCATGAGGGATGTGAAGAGACTCTGGATGTCGTCCAGATGAGCATGCTTAGTTCAAGGTCTCTCATATGTCCTACGCATGGGCACATATATCAGGAACAGGAAGTCTCTCCATTTGGGAAGTTAGACTGGGAAGCTGCCAGCCAACGCCCGGAGGATGAGTTTTCCGGTTTCGACTGGGACGACGAAGACGACTCGGCCGTTGAGCTGAAGATTGACAAGTAAGAAAGGCTCAATCAAAAGTAATATTCAGACCGCTGAAAAGCAGGGATATTCAGCCCGCTTTCTTAAGGCCCCCGTGGCCGCTGAAGGCGGGCTGTTTTTATATTAGAATCCCACAAGGCCCACTTCAAAGCCTATCTCCTTGGCCCTGTTCTTCCATATGATTTTTGGCTGCAGGCAGTGCATGGGCTTGGATACGGAGATATGGAAATCATACACGGACTGAGTGTTGAGATCGTAACGTGCAGCAAGATCAAAAGACAGGTCGCCGGATGGGAAGATGAGCCGGGCGGCAAGCTCGTTTGCCAGAGAGAGCTTATCAAAAGTAAAAGGGGTATTCCCGCCTACGGATTGCGTAAGGTAGGTGAGCGATGCAAACGATTTGGGGCCAAGGCTGCGGGCAATGGCAAAGCTGGCGCCGGCGGTGGTGTAGTTGTCTCCGTTATCATAGAAAGACGTGCGTGCCAGAACTCCCGGCATAAGGAAGGTCTTTCTGTCTAAAGGTATGGCGTCAAGGTAGACCAGAGCCCGCGCATCCGCCCTGCCGTGGGTTATCTTATCCGGGTATTCTACAAAGCTGCCTGCGCCAAGTTCCACAACAGTGTTAATCCCCCGGTTTGTTACTATGGTAGTAAACTGTGCCGGGTCTATAGTTGCGCCGGATATTCCAAGCGGGTCTACGCTTTCCTCATATCCTTGCGCAGATGGGCCGAAGCAGTATCTTATGCCTGCTTCCGGGAGCCTGGAGAGCATGGTGTTTGGCTGAGAACCGCAGTAGTAGGGCTCCTTGTAAACCAGCCGGGCGAATATGGGTTTTGAATCAATTTTGTCATACCTTATTCCGCACTGGATTATCTGCTTTGTAGATACCCGCAAATCTGCATTTGCCGAGTTCATGTCATCATCAGCCAAAGGGATTGTGTATGCGGCGTAGAGTCCAAAATCTCCGCTGACCCCAATTTTGGGGAACTTTGTGCCGGCGGATTTATTGCTTTTTTTTAGCTTGGTGCTGTAGTAGGGGAGGGTGATCAGACGCTTTCCAATCACTTTGATTGCAACGTTTCTGGCTGTAAACTTTTTGCCGGGCTCTATTATCATCTCTTCTGCATAGAGGCAGTAGTGCGGCTGCTCCAGGTTGCAGGTTGTAAAGATGGACTTGCGCAGTTGGTATCGTTCTGGCTCCGCCTTAAGCTCCTGGCCTCTAAAGTATAGTGTGCCGCTCTCCCGCTCTAGAACAGGGGCGGGGGCATCTTCCTGCATTGAATCTACAGGGATGGATGCAACGGCGCCTATTGCGTCGCCGGTATCTGTATTGAAGTTGTATTTAAAGGTGTCGCCCGTAAGTGTGCGCTGGGCATCTTTAAACATAACGCGGCCCGTTGCTTCCACATCGCCGGTGGATGGGCTCCCCTCTATAATATCTGCCTCAAGAGTAACGGTATTCCTCTTTATTGCAACATTCCCTTCTGCCTTGAACCGGTTATCTGTTTTTGTCCCTGCGGCGGGGAATGTGTATTTAAGCAGGTTGCAGGTGAGTGTCATGCCTTCTAGGGCAAGGCGCACGTTGCCGGATGCCTCTATTCTGCCGGTATGCGGGCTGCCTGTTATCATATCTGCGTTGATATACATATCTCCGCTGGTTACGCAAACGTTTCCCTGGGCATGGAAGAGTCCATCGTCAAAGCTGTACTGCTGGGAATTTGCAGTAATCCTTATGGTTTGCGGTGTGTGCTTATCCGTCTCTTCTGCGGCAATGGCGGCCGGCAGGGCCAGAAAGAGTAAAATTGCTATCAACCTGGTAATCTTCAAAATAACTTTCCATTCTAATCAAAATCTGTAGCTATATCATCTTTTATAAGCTTGTCCAGATTTGCAGTGGGGAGGAGCCCCATGCTTGTTCTAAAGGCTTCGTCATCATAGATGCGCGTTTGCACTACAACCGGCATGGGCACGGCATGTCCAAGCACAAGGGCCTGCTGTTTGCTGTCAAGGCTTGCAAGCACGCCCCTAAGCCCGGATGCGTTGCTTACCCCGGTAAGTACGGCATCTATATCTTTTTCATCATTTAAGAGGCAGGTGATTTTTGTTCCTACCTGAGAGAGTATCTCCGGGTCTATGCCGGAGGGGCGCTGGTCTACCACTAGCAGCGTTACGTTGTATTTGCGCATCTCTCTGGCTATGGTGCCGAAGATGCTCTGGCTGGCGAGTTCATGGTTTAGGAACTTATGAGCTTCTTCTATGGTTATTACAAGCTGAGGCGGTTCCGGGCCGCGCCTGGCAAGGGATCTTTCTTTTTTTTCTACCCACTTATGGTGTATGCGCCGGGTGAGTATGTTTGCCACAAGCATATACCTGAGCGGCTGGTGATGCTGCCCAAACTCCAGTATTACATGCTTGCCGCTGTCCAGGTTGCCTATAATAGCCTTAACCGCATCTACATCTACGGTGTGCACTGAATCATCTATAAGGAAGGATTTGCAGCTCTCCGCCAGAACCTTCAGCTTTCGTTGGAGCGCAGAGATGGCGTTTTGGTTTACATTGTTTGTATCACAAAAATCCGTGACGGCGTCGCTGTCCATCTTGAGGAACCGGCTGAACCATTGATCGCCAAATCTTCCCAGAAGCGCGTAGCAGGTTTCAAGGGTTGTTGGGGTTAGGTTAAGCTCATTTTGAAGCAGGATTATATCGTCCACAGTCAACTGGCTGTAGGGGATTTTTACCTCAAAATCTATGGATGCTCCCCGCCGCCGGGAGGATTCCGGGTCCAGGGAGAATACGGTCACTCTATCGGCAAAGTACTGCTTAAGGCCCCGGACGGCGTCCCTGTCGCCCTCATATGTGCCCTGCCATCCGTACTCGCTGTGCATATCAAAGACCAGGTTTACGGCCTTGCGGTTTTTAATTATGCCGCAGAGCGCAATTCTGGTGAGGAAGGTTTTTCCTGTGCCGGATTTGCCGAAGATGCCGTTGCTCCGTTCAACAAACCGTTCCAGATTCAGGCATACGGGGGTATCGTCCATATCCAGCGGCGTCCCTATGTTGAAGAATTTTGGGTCTGTCTCTTCATCGCCGAAGATACGGTTTACATCTCCCGCGGTGGCTCCGCGTACCGGGCTGAAGTGCCCCGGAATGGTTTTGACAGGCCTAAGCTCTCCATCTGCTGGGGAGTCTGCTTCTTCATGCGGAAGCATGAGCATGGGCCTAAGCTTCACCGTGCCAAAGGTGGCCGCTCCGGCCAGCACCTGCTGCATAAGCAAGTCACTGCGGCGCGGAGGGTTATCAAGCAGGCCTTTTACTGATGTTCCAAGTACTACATCTGTAATCATAGAGAAGAACTGGTTCTTCTTCCCCTCTGCTACCACAAAGCGCCCGGCGCGTATATCTTCCACGGATTCTTCCGGGTTAAGTTTCATCATAAGCCCGTCTGTAAGGGAGCCGCTTATTACCTGTCCTATCTCTCGCCCGGGTTCTAAATCTTTGGCATTCACAGCTGCACCCTCCTTATTATGGCCTGCAGCCTATCATAATCATCTTTAAGCAGATTGGCAAGTTCTCTGCCGGCGCTTACCAGGTAGTCAAATGAATTGTTGCGGGCGGCGCAGGCCTCTCTGATAGATGCGGCTATTACTTCTTCTGCGGGCATGCTTCCAATGCCTGTAAGCGTGCGAAGGAAATCCAGCTTCTTGGTGATTATGCGAACCTCTTCCGTAGAGCACGGGTAGACATGGGAGAGTATTTTTGGCGGCTGCGGAGGGAGTATCTGGTTCACGGCGCCCCCTGCAGAGTAGCCTATAACCACTGCCTTGAAGTGGGTGACAAGCATCCATTCAGATATTTCCGGGTGCTCTCTGTCCAGCTGATCCTCATCCTTCCAGTAGGCTCTGATGCGCCTGCTGGAATCTGCTGGTGATGTAGATGCCTCGTGTACTATGGCATATATGGCCGGTTGAAGGTTGCAAACCTCTTCCGGCTCGCCGTGAACCGCCGTTCTGTAGTCTGCGCTAAAGGAGCCTGCGCGGTCTAGGAACGGCTCCATAAAAGGGTCTTTATCATCCTGGGAGGCAGGCGATGTTTGAGGTAATGCTTCCGGCGCCTGTTCTATCTTCCAGGGGATTTTAACAAAGCTGCCAAACGGAGGAGGGGAGTAGAGTTCCCGGCTCTCCGCCGTAAACTGCGTGGTGCTGGCCTCTATTACTTCGCCGATGTATCCGGTTGCCGCCATTTTATGATCCCTTCCCCTGCTAGTAGCGTGTAAACTTTAATTATGTTCGCGATACTTCCGGTCGCAGAGTGCCTTGGCACGCCGCTGCCAAAGCACTGTTTGAACTTGCAAGTCCAAGTTTACAGAACACTAGTAGTTCTTTGATATACGCTTTCTGCTTCTTTGAATGCGTGCGCCGTGTTTTATGCAGGAGTGTTCTATTGCCTGATAAAACGCCGCTCTCTCCGGCCCGCGCACAACGGCGTGTTCGTGCGCTTCTGTGAGCGCAACCGGATAACCCCGCCCCTTTTGCGCCTGATCGTAACAGACGGCATGCGTAAGAGAGAGCATCTCCGGGTCTTCCGCCACCCATTCCGGTACTTCGACCCGCACTATCTCGCTTCCTATATCCATATAAAATGCAAGAATTTTGTGTTGCCTATAGTTATTTAGAATTTTTGAGCAACTGGTAAAAAGTACGGAGCGTTTACCCCCCTGCAACCGCTTCTTTAGAACAGATGAATCTTTAAGCCTGTCCACCTTATTGCAGGGTTTTGTTTCTTCATCCTGGTGGGGGCAGTTATCACAGTTTACGTGAGCGGCATCGCAGAGCATTACTTTAAGCGTGTTTGTAAAGTCCCGGCTGCCGGGATCGCTTATGTATCCGGCAATGGGTATTCTACGTTCCTGTGCCAGATCAAAGAGCCTAAACAGTTGGGAGAGCACCCGTTCCTTGTAGTCTGCCGGTTCGTTTTCAATTGACCAGTGGATAAGGCTTCCATCCCAAAGCGCCACAACCGGGCTGCCGGTGTCTGCTCTTGATATGGCGTATTCCATTGCCTCGCTCTCTGCCAGCGTGCGGCGGATGGCAAGAAACTTATCTGTTACCGGAACTTTTTTATTTTCGTACCTTTCAAAAAGATCTTCATCTTTGTAGCATAGGCGGGGGATGGACCTTGCTTCAGGCCGCGCGCCTGTTCCGTAAGGGAGTACTATGCTTGATGCGTTAAGAAGGTAACAGAGCGCAACCTGGTTTTTATCCGGCACTATCTGAGAGCCGTCTGATGCAACCACGGTAAACTTTTCAGGGACGGCGGGGAGGCTTTCCGTATGGCTTGGAAGTTCCGTAAAATCTGCCGTCAGCCAGGATGTTTTAGCCGCATTTAAGCGTGCTCGTGCGGCATCCGGGTCTTTGCAGATATCGGATATTGCATTCTCTGCAGCCGAAAGCTGGCAGGCCATCCCGTTTTGGGTTTCGGCCTGCATGCGCCCCAGTGCATCTATATCAAGAAGGATATTTGCCAGTTCAAGCATAAGGATGGGTGGTTGGAAGTTTAATTGGAACAAAAATACACACCTCTAATTCTAGCAGGGGTTGCTGGCATTTGTCAACGCGAACCAGCCGAAAATGTACTTAAACATTATTGCTGATGTATTTGCTTTTATGTTATAATGCCCCCAAGTCAGCAATTGGCGGCGCTGCCTTTTACGGTATCGCCCCTATAGTCAGGTTGGAATCTATGTCCATAGCCGGGAACCTTGCAAAAATAAGAGAGAGAATAGGGGCGGCAGCGGCCGTCTCCGGCAGGCAGGGGGAAGATATAACCCTGATTGCCGTCACCAAAACTGTGGATGCAGACCGTATCCGCCAGGCCGTTGATGCCGGGGTTACGGAAATAGGTGAGAACTACATTCAGAATGCCCTTTTGAAGTACCCTTCTATTGGAAATGCCGTGAAATGGCATATGATAGGGCATTTGCAAACCAACAAGGTTCGGCAGGCGGTACCTATCTTTGATCTTATTCAGAGCGTAGACAGCCTTCGCCTTGCAGAAGAGATAGGAAAGAGGAGCCTGGCTGCAGAGAAGGTTATGCCGGTTCTGATAGAGGTAAACATCTCTGGCGAAGAATCAAAATTTGGCGTATCAAAGAAGGATGTAGAGAGGCTTTGCGAAGCGGTTGCATCCGTCCCCGGCATAAAGCTCTCTGGGCTTATGGGGATAGCCCCGCTTGGAGCGGGCGATGCAGATATCCGCCGCTCTTTTGCAGAGCTTAAATCCCTCTGGGACAGGTTGCCGGATGAAAACCGCAGATGGCTCTCCATGGGCATGACTTCAGATTTTGAGGCGGCTATAGAAGAGGGCTCCAACATGGTTAGAATAGGTACGGCAATCTTTGGGCCTAGAAGCTGACCGGTAAAAAAATTTATAAAAGGCAGTAAGTTATTCCCAAGATTACTTCACAAATTAGGAGGGTACATGATGAATGAAGAGATGTCCACAGACGAGTATAGGCAGCGGGGGCTGTGGACCAGAATCAAAGAAGGGTTCGGCATAAGCGAACTTGAAGAAGAATACGATGATGCAGAAGACGTGGCAGCCGCGGATACAAGAAAGCGTCCGATAACCCTCCGGCTCCACTCAGCAAGGATGAGTTACGTGTCCGTAAGAATACCGCTTACATTTGACGATGCAAGGCTTGCCGCCGACGGATTAAAAGACGGCCGCCAGCAGATTATCAACCTGGAGAAGACTACTCCTGAGATGTCCGAGCGCATTATAGACTTCCTGAGCGGGGTTACCTACGCTCTGAACGGCTTTGTAGAGAAGGTTGGCGATAGAGTCTACCTTTTTGCGCCAAGCAACGTAAGTATAGATATGCCGGACGATCTGCACAAAGCATCTCCAAGCCTTCTCTTTGACGGCAGCAAGTTTTAAGATAAAGCGCAGTTTATCCAAGGCTTGTTAAAGAGAGGCGATAACATGCTAAAGAGTATGAAGATAGGCTTTATTGGCGCAGGAATGATGGCCGAGGCTATTGCGCACGGTCTTTTGCGTGCCGGCGTACGCCCGGATATGATAATGGTTGCCGATCCGTCAGAGGACAGGCGTAATCATTTTGAGAAGATGGGGGTTGCCGTAGCGCAGCAAAACAGTGCCGCGGCCTCATTTGCAGACACTATTATTCTTGCCGTCAAGCCGGATATAGTCATGCCTGCGCTTTCAGAGATTGCAAGCTTTGTAACCCCTGAAAAGCTGATAATCTCTATTGCAGCAGGCGTAACCACAGAGAGCATTAACAGCAGGCTCCAGGGGGAGATACCCGTGGTGCGGGTAATGCCCAACACCCCATGCCTTGTAAGCGAGGGTGCCAGCGCAGTTGCCCCCGGTATGTTTGCAAGCGGCCTCCATACGGAGATTGCAGCAGCAATCTTTGGTTCGGTTGGAAGGGTTGTGCAGGTACAGGAATCAAAGCTTAATGCCGTAACAGGGCTCTCCGGGAGCGCGCCGGCGTTTGTCTATATGTTTATAGAGGCTCTGGCGGACGGCGGCGTTCGCATGGGGCTGCCCAAATCAACGGCTATGGTTCTTGCTGCTCAGACGGTGGCCGGGGCGGCCAGGATGGTGCTTGAGACCAGCATCCATCCCGCAGAGCTCAGGGACAAGGTTATGACGCCCGGCGGCACTACCGTTGCAGGCGTGGCGGAGCTTGAACGCGCAGGATTCCGTTCTGCATCCATAGAGGCCGTAACTGCGGCGGCAAAGCGTTCTGCAGAGTTGGGCGCCGCATCAAAAAAATAGCGTGATGCCCCGTTCACTGCCAAGGCATTGCTTATACCAAATCTTCTTAGGCAAAAATTAACAGGAGACTCATTCATAAGAGCTAAGAATGAGTCTCCTGTGTTTTTTGTAACGGGGCGGGTTAAGACCTGGGGTTGCCTCCGGATGCTACCGGGGAAGGGGCAAGCCTGTGTCTTACTGCGGCAAACTTCTTTTGAGATTCATAGACTACAATTAAATTTGTAAGCTTTCTACCGGGATGGCTTAGAACCCTTCCTTTGCAGTAGAGTGCAGTTGAAGTTCCCCCGTCCAGGTTTGCGGCATTTACAGCGCCTAAATCCTTCATAATCTTTGCCAGAGTGCCCATGTAGATAGGCTGGTTTACAGAGACAAGGAGCATCTTGTTTGCTTTTGTAATGCCCACCGCCGTCCTGGAGGCTTTGCGGTAGAGTGACTCGGATGTAAAGCCTTCCATTCTCTTTGTGACATACGCAATTCTGTTTCTAACAAGATTTGGGCCGGAGCATACCACGGATTGGTATCCGGTCCAATCACGGCGCCCTCCGGCGGGCTTGAACTCAAGAATGTTATCCGGGGTGAAACAGATGCCTGTTCCTACCGAGCCGGTATTTACTGTCCGCCCATCAACAACAATGTCCCCAACGGGCACAAGGCTGTTTAAGCAGAAGTATGTCCCGGTGATGGCTGCAGCCGGACTAAGCCTGGAGAGCATGGACCCAAATCCTTCGGAGGAGCCTATGCCGCGCCTGGCGATCGCCGTACTTACAACTATATCCGGGTCGTTCAGATTAACCGTAACCACATGTACGGGCGTATTGCGCAGCCATTTTTTTGTATACGCTATACTGCTGCTGCCGGCATGCCCCATGTCTTGGATGGAGAGAAGAATTCCCGCCGCAAGAATAGCAGATATTATTGTTCTGTTCATGCTGTGCTCCCGGCATATTTGTGATTGCACCCTCTTTTAGAGAGTTTTATGTTGATAGTCATGCCATGACAGGTCATGTGGCTACAATATACCATTAGCGGTCACATAAGTCAACACAAACTATACACAGATGCGATAAATTTATGTGCTACTGGGAACATGTTGGTGAACAGATGTCTGCATTTTCTTTGAAATTGCAGCTTTTAAGAGAGGAGGAGTTATGAATGTGGTGATAAAAATTACGGCAAGCAATGCAGCATATAAATCTTGAGTAATTATCCCCCTGGAGAGTCCTATGCTTGCAAATATAAGGCCTACTTCGCCCCTGGGTACCATGCCAATGCCTATAACCGCGCGGCTGACGGGCATCCTGGGGATTACATAGCCGGATAGTATCTTAAACAGCACTGCTACTGTTGCAATCAGTGCCACAAATACAATTGTTGAACGCGCAGCCGGGTTTAGCGGGTTAAGCGCAGAGATGTCTACCGTTAACCCAAGGGATACAAAAAAGATGGGGACAAATATATCTGCAAGCGGCTTTATGCGAACTTGTATCCGCGCCTGGTCTTCTGTGCGGGCAAGAACAAGTCCGGCGGCAAATGCGCCCACTATGGTGGCAAGATGCAGCCGGTCTGCAAAATAGGCCATAAGAAGGCAGAAGCCGAATGCGCTTACTATGAGCATCCCCCTTGTTCTAAGCCGGTTTACAATCTTAAGCACATAGGGGGCAATTGGAATGCTTGCAAGGATGGCCCCGGCAAGCAAAATGACGGCCAGGAGAGATGTTCTTACCGCCGGCCACAGAGTCATGCCTGTCCCCTGGGCTATGCCGGTTATTATGGCAAGGATGACAAGTCCTATAATATCATCTGCAACGGCGGCGCCTATAATAATCTGAGCTTCGCGGCTGCGGCTGGCTCCAAGGTCTTTCAGGGTGCGTGCCGTTATACCTATGCTGGTTGCCGTGAGCGTTGCCCCTACAAAGATTGAGACAGTATGGTTTAATCCAAGGAGCAGGCAGATGCCGTATCCGGCGGCAAACGGGCCTGCTACTCCGGTTACTGCAACTGCGGTTGCACAGGCGCCTACTTTTAAGAAATCGCCTATATCGCTTTCCAGTCCTATCTCAAAGAGGAGGAGTATTACCCCCAACTCTGCCAGAAGCGTTATGCTGTCGCTGGTTTTTATCCAGCCGAGCACACTGGCCCCCAGTAGTACGCCTGCTACAAGTTCCCCAAGCACAGATGGCTGCCCCAGCCGCTCCGCCACCTCTCCTAGCACCTTTGCAAAGGAAAGAATAAGCACTATCTGAAGTATGGTACTGGTTATCTGATGCGTTTCCACTAACTATAAACTCCGCTCTGCGCCAGGTCTCCGGCGGTAACATGATATTAGGCGGCAACCAAGGATTCTGCGGCAGAGGTATCCCGCCGCTGTATCTCCTTAAAAACAGGCCGGGCTCTCTGGTGGCAAATTCAGGATTGGCTGCCGCGATGTATACGTATAAGCAGAACAGGGATTTTGGCATTGCGAAGAATATTTTCTGCAACGCTGCCGTATACAAGCCTTGAAAGGCCGGATCTGCCGTGGGTTGTCATAACTATAAGCTCTATATTCTTCTCTTGCACATACTGGCATATCTGTCCCGCCGGCATCCCTTCCACAACTTCCGTGCGTACCTTTATTCCCTGCTCTCTTAGCTTGGATGCATGTTTGGAGAGGTAGGACTTGGCATGCTTCATCTCTGTCTCTACATCTACAGATACAGTTAAAACAGGCCCCACAACGCCCGGTTCCGGGAGGATTGTGACGGGTTCAATAACACTTAGCAGCACCAGTTCTGATTTGAACGCCTCTGCAATGGCGGCGGCGTGCTGCAGAGCGGTCTCTGCAATTTCGGATTCATCCAGCGGAACCAGTATCTTGTTATACATGTGACATCAAACCTCCATTCTGTTATGCGGCTATTCTGCCTGCTTTGGTTGTATCCTTATGAGCAGAACGGGCGTGAATGAGTTACGCAAAACATGTTCTGCCACGCTTCCGTAGACAAATCGCTGAAATCCAGACCTGCCGTGCGTTGTCATTACAACCATATCGGTATACCCGGATTCCAGATAGTCGCAAATCTCGTCCCCGGGGCTTCCGTGCTTAATAACCGTTTCCACCCTGATCCCCTGGCGCCGGAGGGGTTCTGCCACGCTACGCAGGTACTCTTCTGCGTTACGCATTCCCGTCTCATCCGGTAATACATCAGGGGGAGTGGGTATTGTGAGCGCTGCAGAAATATTTGTTTCAGGGAAGGAGAGAGCCGGCTCTATTACAAAAAAGAGCGTTACAACAGAGTTAAAAGCGTTTGCCATAACCCTGGCATGGGGAATGGCGGCCTCTGCCGTTTTAGACCCATCCAGAGGCAGCAGAATGCGGTCGTACATCCTTATTACCTCCTGAAAGTAAACTTACCGGACGGCAAGAGATTTATCTGAATGCGTTAAAATCTCATAGCCGTTCTCTGTAACCAGCACATCATCTTCTATTCTAACCCCGCCCCAGCCCGGAATATATATGCCCGGCTCCACGGTTACCACCATGCCTGCTTCAAGTATTATCCGGCTGTCTTTTGCCAGAATGGCTCCGTCATGCACATCAAGCCCCAGCCCGTGCCCCAATCCGTGGCCAAAGTATGCACCGTAACCGCTCTTTTCTATGTATTCCCGAGCAAGGGAATCTATTGCGCCGCCGCTTACTCCAGGGCGGATTGCTTCCATGGCCGTCCTCTGCGCATTAAGGACTGTATTGTACACCCGCTGCTGCTCCTCTGACGGGGTGCCTATAAGCACGGTGCGCGTGATATCTGCATGATACCCGTCATGGCGGGCGCCAAAATCCATCACCGCAAGGCTGCCTGTGCCTATCCGCCTGTTTGTGGACCGGGCATGAGGCATGGCGGAGCGTGGCCCGGCGGCAACTATGGTATCAAACGCCTCAGATTCGGCGCCGGAACGTCTCATAAAGCATTCTATCTCTACAGCCACATCCCGTTCAGTGATATCCGGCCGGAGCACTGTAAGAACATGTTTGAAGGCCATGTCTGTTATTCGTGCGGCATGCCGTATGGCCAGGATCTCCACATCATCCTTCTTCCATCGCAACTGGTTGATGGGGCTTTCCATGGGGACAAGTTCCGTCTCGACGGAAAGGAGATTTAGAGATTCCCAATCCCTGTACGGTATGGAATACTCAAGGCCCACCCGCAAGTACTTTGCATCCGTTATCAGTTCTGCGGCGCGCTTTGTCCAGTTTCTTTGCACCTGGATTATGGTTGCCGATGGACACTCCTGCGCCAGTTGCTCCATGTACCGGGAATCTGTAAGAATCTTGATAGAATTGGAATCTACTAAAAGTGTTGCGGTGGAGCCGGTGAACCCGGAGATATACCTTACGTTTAAAATATCCGTAACAACAAAAGCATCAACATTTGCAGAAGAGAGCGTCTCCCGCAATCTTTGAAGCCTGCTCTGCATTATCTATTCCCGGCTTTCTATCAGCTGTTTGGCGGCAGAGATTGCCAGCGTATAACTATTAGCTCCAAACCCTGCAATCTGCCCCGCGCATACGGGGGCCGTGACGGAGATTTTGCGGAACTCCTCACGGGAGTGTATGTTGGAGAGGTGCACTTCTATTGCAGGGATATCCACCGCTGCAATGGCATCGCGTAGGGCAATGCTGTAGTGTGTGTAGGCGCCTGGGTTTATTACTATTGCATCCGCCCATGTGCGGGCGTCCTGAATTGCATCTACAAGTTCGCCCTCAGAATTGGATTGTTGAATGCTTGCGGTAATGCCCAGGGATTCCGCATGGGAAGATATGAGAGCGTTTACATCTTCCAGCGTGAGCCTTCCATAAACATCCGGTTCCCGGCCCCCAAGAAGGTTAAGGTTTGGGCCGTGCAAAACGCAGATTCTCATAGCCTTATCTATGCCTCCCCTACACTAAACAAGTGATTGTATTGTAACAGAGGCGCAAAGGTGCGTCAACCGCTGCCGGAACCCCAAATTTCACCTTGCATGCAGGGTTGTTTGGCGGGTGTGTTTTTGATATAATTAATCGGTATGGATGAACATTCAATTAGTGTTTTAGAGTTTGTGTCCGTAAAGGAAATGCTTGCGGAGCGCACGGCGTGCGCCCTTGGACGGGAGATTGTTTGCGGGCTTGAACCAACCGCCAGCCTTCCCATCGCCCAGGAGAGGCAGCAGGAGACAAGCGAGGCTCGCGGTATTTTGCAGGAGGAGGGGAGCATCCCCCTGGGCGGAATCCATGATATACGCCCCCTTGTGCAGAAAGCGATGCTCTCTGCGGTGCTTCAGCCCTCGGAACTTGCCGATGTGGCAGAGACCCTGGCAAGCGGACGCAGGCTCAGGTCGTTCATACTAAAGCGCGCAGAGCGATGCGCCGGCCTGTCGCAGATAGCCCGCCAGATTGGGGCGTTTCAAACAATAGAAGATTCCGTAAGGGGTGCCGTGGGTGACGGCGGAGAGGTAAAATCCGACGCCAGTCCGGAACTTGCAAGAATAAGAACAAAACTTAAAACAACCCAGGCCCGCCTTGTGGAACGTCTCCATTCCATAATACAGGCATCGGAGTTCAGGACTATGATCCAGGACCCGGTGGTGACGCAGCGCGGCGGAAGGTACTGCATCCCGGTGAAATCAGAGTGCCGGACACAGTTCCACGGTATAGTTCACGATAGCAGCGCAAGCGGCGCGACAGTCTTTATAGAGCCTGCATCCGTTGTAGATATGGGCAACGATATCCGCGAACTCTTTGCGCGGGAGCAGGAAGAGGTGGAGAGGATACTCCGCCGTCTTACGGGCCTTGTACGCATAGCCGCTCCGGAGATAGAAATTTCCGTCAGCGCCATGGGCCGCCTGGATTTCATATCTGCAAAGGCAACACTTGCAGAGGATATGCACGCTACGGAACCGCTCCTTAACCGGGACGGCAAGGTAGATATTATAGGCGCCCGGCACCCCCTTCTTCAAGGGGAGGTTGTGCCCATAGACGTAGAGCTTGGCAAAGGGTTTAAGGCGCTGCTTATAACTGGGCCAAACACCGGCGGCAAAACGGTTACGCTAAAAACAATAGGGCTGCTTACCATTATGGCGCAGTGCGGGCTGCACATCCCTGCAGAGCCGAATAGCCGAATTGCCGTATTTGACAGGATTTTTGCAGACATAGGCGATGAGCAGAGTATTCAGCAATCCCTGAGTACCTTCTCTTCTCATATGACAAATATAGTAGAGATCATCCGTGATGCCGGCGCAGGCTCGCTTGTACTTTTAGATGAAGTAGGCGCAGGAACAGACCCGGCGGAGGGCGCGGCGCTTGCGCAGGCTATTGTAGATAAGCTTTTAAACAGCGGCGCGCTTATTGTAGCCACCACCCACTACGGAGAGCTAAAGGAATATGCCTTTACTCATGATGGAGTAGAGAACGCCAGTGTAGAGTTTGATGTAGAGACGCTCAGGCCCACATACCGGCTTATGGTTGGGGTTCCGGGGAGCAGCAACGCCTTTGCAATTGCATCCCGGCTGGGCCTCTCTGATGATATTATAGAGAGCGCCCGCAAAAATATAAAAGGCGGCACTCGTTCTGAAGAGATTATAAGGAAGATAGAAGAGAGCCACCGCGCAGCATCAGAACGGGAGCAGACGGCGGCGCGTGCATCAAGGAGCGTTGACGAGCTTAAATCCAGGTACGAAAAAGGGCTGCAAGAGCTTGAAGAGACCCGGCGGCAGATGCGCCGCAAAGTGGCGGAAGAGATAGACAAAGGCGTCCGGGAACGCATGGAGCTTCTGGACGAGATTATCCTAGATATAAAGAGCGCCCCGTCCTCTGGCAAAAGGGTTCAGCAGAACAGGGAACTCTTCAAGGAAGTAGTGGCCGAGATACACCGGGAAGTGGAAGACGTTCTGCCCGTCGCATCTCTGCCCATGGAAGACGGCGAACCCTGCAAGGGCGACCGCGTGATGGTGGTCTCCTACGGTGTTGAGGGCGAACTGTTAAACAGTCCCGGCAGCGGCGACGCAGTAATTCAATCCGGCGGTATAAAGATTACCGTGCCGTTTACAGATATTCGCAAGCTTGCGGCAGAGAATCCGCAGAAGCGGCCCGGCAGAAAGCCCGAAGCCCCGGCCCCGGCGGTGCGCATAGCATCGTCCAAGGCGGTAAGCACATCTTCAGAGATAAAGCTTATAGGTGAGCGGGTGGAGCAGGCGCTCATCAGGCTGGATAAGTATATGGACGACGCCTATCTCTCTGGGGTGCCCAACGCAAGAATAATTCACGGAATGGGAACCGGGGCCTTAAGGAAGGCCGTTTGGGGGTTTTTGTCTAACCATTATGCTGTGAAATCTTACAGGCTTGGGGAAAGAGAAGAGGGCGGCGCCGGAGCCACCGTAGTAGTATTTAAGGAACACTAGCGGCGAGGGCGATACTTCGGGTTGCAGAGTGCCAAGCACGCCGCTGCCAAAGCAAGGTGGATCAACCCCCGGGACGATACTTCGGTCGCAGAGCCGAAGGCGTCGCTGCCGAAGCATATGTAGATAATTAAGCACTCTGCGATGGCTTGTCATATTTTAGTTTTACGCGCAAAAGGGAAATGCGGGCTTTTTTTGCACCCGCGCCTGCCTGGTATACCTGCACGCCGTAAATGTGCAATACCTTGCGCATAATGCAAAGAGATAAATAACATAAAAGGAGAATAGTGCATGTCCGAATACTCACCAGATCTTCTCCGCATGCTTAATGAAAAAGCCACAGAGATGCGGAAAGACATAGTTGTAATGGTAGGAGCAGCCGGTTCCGGCCACCCGGGAGGATCTCTCTCTTCCGCAGATATAGTCTCCGCGCTCTACTTCCATATCATGAAGTACGATGTTAACAATCCGTCATGGCCGGATAGAGACAGATTTGTGCTCTCCAAGGGGCATGCCTCCCCCGTGCTCTATGCAGCGCTGGCAAACGCCGGATTCTTCCCAAGAGAAGAGATAACCACCTTCCGCGCAATAAACAGCCGGCTGCAGGGCCATCCGGACAAAAACAAGCTGCCCGGCGTAGAGTTTAGCACTGGCTCCCTGGGGCAGGGTCTCTCCGCCGCGTGCGGAATGGCCATTGCCGGAAAACTGGATAACAAGGACTACAGAGTATTCTGCCTTATAGGAGACGGCGAGAGCGAAGAAGGCCAGATATGGGAAGCCGCCATGTCCGCCGCTCACTTTAAGCTGGATAACCTGGTAGCCGTTACAGATTTTAACGGCCTGCAAATAGACGGCCCCACCTGCGAGATTATGGCAATAAACCCCATCCCGGAGAAGTGGAAGGCGTTCGGCTGGAACGTAATAGAGATAGACGGCCACGATTACACCCAGATACTGGATGCGCTCTCCGGCAAGGGCAAGGTTCCCGGAAAGCCCACCATGATTGTTGCAAAGACCCTTAAGGGCAAATGTGTAAGCTATATGGAAGACATTTGCGACTGGCACGGCAAAGCGCCCAACCCGGAGCAGGTAAAGCAGGCATTGGAAGACTTGTCCTGCGTTTCCTGACAGGAAGATGAGCATGGATTTTAAGCCTGTAGATATAGATACTCTCATTAAACGAAGCCGCCATGCCTGCGAGCAGGCCTACGCCCCATACAGCGGATTTAAAGTAGGAGCGGCGGTTCTTGGCGGCAGCGGCGGCATCTATTGCGGGTGTAATGTGGAGAACGCCTCTTACGGGCTCTCCATATGCGCAGAGAGGGCTGCTGTAGCAAGGGCAATCTGTGACGGAGAGCGGTCTATAAGGGCTATAGCCATCTCAAATTCCACGGGGAAAGCATCCCCGCCATGCGGTGCCTGCCGCCAGGTGCTTTATGAGTTTGCGCCTGAAGGGGAGATACTTTTCATCTACCTTGATACAATCAAGGGTGTAGAAACATATACGCTTACGGAACTACTTCCGTCAGCGTTTAAACTAGATTCCATTTAGAGGAGAATAGCATGGCAGAGAAGATAGCTACCAGAGACGCCTATGGCGAAGCGCTGGTAGAACTGGGTAAGATAAATAAGAACATAGTGGTCTGTGATGCAGACCTCACCAAATCTACAAAGACAAACCTCTTTAAGAAAGCCTTTCCGGACAGGCACTTCAACTTTGGTATTGCAGAGGCAAACATGGTTTCAAATGCGGGCGGCATGTCCACCTGCGGAAAGATTCCCTTTGTAAGCAGTTTTGCCATATTTGCAAGCGGGCGCACCTGGGAGCAGATAAGAATGTCCGTCTGCTATGTAAACGCAAACGTAAAAGTGGTTGCCACTCACGGCGGAATCACCGTTGGGGAAGACGGCGCCTCCCACCAGGCAAATGAGGATATAGCCATCATGCGGGTTCTGCCCAACATGACGGTAATTGTTCCGGCGGATGCAGTAGAGACAAAAAAAGCCGTCTTTGCAATTACAGAGTACCAGGGCCCGGTATACATGAGGCTCGGCCGCTCCGGCATCCCGGTAATCTTTGATGACAGCTATGAGTTTGAGATAGGGAAGGCGCGGGTTCTTAAGGAAGGCACGGATGTATGGTGGCAGAGTCCCTGGCGGCGGCGGAAGCGCTTGCATCGGAGGGGATATCTGCAGAGGTTGTAAATGTAAGCACCATTAAGCCGCTGGATACCGCCACCATCCTCTCCTCTGTAAAAAAGACGGGATGCGCCGTCTCTGCAGAGGAGCACAGCATTGTAGGCGGACTGGGCGCCGCCGTCTCCGAGTTCCTTTCGGGCGAGCATCCGGTATTTATGGAACGCGTAGGGGTGGCGGATACCTTCACGGAATCCGGCAAGCCCGCAGACCTTCTACAAAAGTACCATATGACCGCGGCCGATATTGCCGACGCCGCAAAAAGAGCCGTGGAGAAGAAAACGGGGAAGAAGTAAATGCTTAAGGCAGTACAATTTGGCGCAGGAAACATAGGCAGGGGATTTACGGCCCAGCTCTTCACGGAGTCCGGGTATGAAGTGGTCTTTGTAGATATTGCAGACCCGGTTGTAGGTCTGATTAACAATAAAAAGAGCTACCCCATAGAGATTGTGGGGGACGGCGCAGAGACCGTTACAATAAAAAATATCCGCGCCGTAAACAGCAAAGATATAGATTCCGTTGCCAGTGAGATACAGAATGCGCCTATTGTATGTACGGCGGTCGGCGTAAACGTGCTAAAGTTTATTGCGCCGGCCATAGCAGCAGGTATTAAGCTAAGGGCAGAGGGCGGCGTAGAGTCGCCCCTGAACATAATAATCTGCGAGAACCTGCTCCATGCCTCAGATATACTAAAAGGTTACATACTGGCGGAACTCCCGGATTCCCTTAAAGACTACGTTGACTCTCATGTAGGATTTGTGGAATCAGTGGTCAGCCGCATGGTCCCCGTGATGACGGAGGAAGATAGAAAGAAAGATCCCCTTCGTGTTGTTGTAGAGGCTTACAAAACCCTTCCCGTGGACAAAAAAGGGTTTGTGGGCCCCATCCCGGAGATAGCAGGCTTCAGCCCGTATGATAACTTTGAAGGCTATGTGGAGCGCAAGCTCTTTACACATAACCTGGGGCATGCCTCTGCAGCGTATCTTGGATACCTTAAGGGATACCATTATATCTACCAGGCGGTAGCAGACCCGGAGATTAGAGACAGAGTGAACCATGTGCTTGGAGAAACGGGAAAGGCCCTCATACAAAAATGGGGGTTCACACCGGAAGAACACCAGGCGCATATAGACGACCTTCTAAAAAGGTTTGCAAACGCTGCTCTGGGAGATACCGTCGCCCGCGTGGGGCGTGACCCAATAAGAAAGCTCGGTCCCAACGATAGAATAATAGGGGGAGCAAAACTAGCCGCCTCTTACGGTATAGAACCGCAAAATACATGCCTTGTGGCGGCAGCGGCGCTTCTTTATGATAACCCGGAGGATGATGCAGCCGTAAAGGTGCAATCCATCATACGGGATGCAGGCGTACTGGGCGTTCTTGAGGGTATCTGCGGTCTTGACCCCAAGGGCGCGCTGGCATCAGAGATTGAAGCGCAGTTCAACAAGCTGAAATCTGCGTAAGTTTTATAGCCCGGAGAGCACCGGCCGGGTTCGCCTAATAGAGGCGCAAGGTGCCTGCCATCCAAATAAAGAGGCAGAAGAGGTAAAAGGGGAGAATTACAATGACTTACATGCTACAAGAAATACATGAGCAGCCGGAGATACTGGAGCGGCTGGCGGCAAGCGAATGGGCAAGCGCACAGGCCTTGGCCAAAGCAGTGAAAGATAAAGGCATAGAGCAGATTACCATTGCCGCAAGAGGAACATCAGATAACGCCGCAACATACGCCAAGTACCTGATTGAGACAAACAACGGAATTCCTGTATCTCTTGCGGCCCCCTCTGTTTTCACCATGTACCATTCAAAGCTTAACCTCTCCAAATGGCTGGTGATAGGCATATCCCAATCCGGTGAATCCACAGATATTACAGAGGTTGTGAAACAGGCAAAAGAGATGGGCGCGCTTACGCTGGGCCTGACAAACGTGAAGGGTTCCACTCTTGCAAAGATCTCTGATTACAGCCTCTTCTGCGATGCGGGCGAAGAGAAGAGCGTGGCCGCAACCAAGACCTACACATCCACCCTTGGGCTGGTGTACCTGCTCTCCGCCGCCCTTAAAGGCGATGACAAGATGCCAGAGAAGCTTAAGACCGCTGCCGGCGTTATGAAGAAGATTTTTGCGGAAGAAGAGAAGATTGCCAATGTGGTTGCACGCTACAGATACATGACACAGTGCATGGTGGTGGCGCGCGGCCTTAACCAGTGCACCTGCCAGGAAGCTGCGCTTAAACTTGCGGAGACCTGCTACATAGTGGCAAAGGCATACTCCGCGGCAGACGTACAGCACGGCCCCATTGCCGCAGTATATGAGGGGTTCCCGGTCTTTATGTATGCCCCTGCCGGAAAAGCATACTCCTCCATGGTAGAGCTTGCACACAAGATGAAAGAGAGCGGCGCCGAGCTTATAGTATTCTCTCCAGAAGATGAAATCCTTAAAATGGCCACAACAGCCATCAAGATTCCTGATGTGGAAGAAGAGATAAGCCCCATAGTAGATATTGTAGCCGGACAGCTCTTTGCCCAGTATCTGGCCGTCTCCAAAGGCAACAACCCGGATCAGCCGCGCCACTTAAAAAAGGTAACGCTAACCATGTAAAATGGATAACCATCAGCTGCAGGCCGCATAACGCTGCCTGCAGTTTTTAATTTGGCAGGAGGCAAACGTAATGATAAATAAAGATCGTCTGGTTAAAAACTTTTTACGCCTTGCAGCGGTAAACAGCCCTACCCGCCATGAGGCAAAGATTGCAGATATCCTTGAGGCAGACCTGTTGAAGATGGGCTTTGAAGTCTGCCGTGATGATGCCGGAGAGAAGATAGGCGGCGACACGGGAAACATCATCGCACGTAAAAAGGGGACTGTGCCGGATGCAACCCCTATCATGTTTTCCGCCCATATGGACACCGTTGAACCTACGGATAACTGGGGATACAAACTCTCGGACGGAGTTATAAAATCCAACGGAGAGACCATTCTTGGGGCAGATGACAAAGCCGGTCTTGCCGCCATTATGGAAGCCCTTACAGTTATGGAAGAAGACGGAATACCGCACGGCTGCATAGAAGTGGTGTTCAGCATTGCTGAAGAGATTGGCTTGTACGGCGCAAAGTATCTTGATATAAAGAAACTCCAATCCGGTTGCGCATTTGTATATGACGGAGGCCTCCCGCTTGGCGGAGTCACCATCTCTGCGCCGTATCATGACAACATAAAAGCACGAATCTACGGCAAGAACGCTCATGCAGGCATAAACCCGGAGGAGGGCGTAAACGCCATTGCAGTGGCAAGCAAGGCCATCTCACGCATGAAACTGGGCCGGTTGGATGAAGAAACCACCGCCAATATAGGCACAATCACGGGCGGCACGGCCAGAAACGTAGTAGCCGCTTACTGCGAAGTGTTTGGAGAGGCTCGCAGCCGCACGGAATCCAAAGCGAAGGCACAGGTGCAGCACATGGAGGAAGAGTTTAAGCGTGCGGCAGATGAGATGGGGGCGCGTGTAGATATAGAGATTGTAAGGTCTTATGACGGCTACAAACTCCCGCTTGACTCCCAGGTGGTGCAGATTGCAGTAGAAGCGGCCGGGAGAGCCGGGATTGAACCCAAGACGCACGGAGCAGGCGGCGGAAGTGATGCAAACGTACTGAATGCGCACGGTTTTCCGGCCACCGTGATAGGGGTGGGGTATACCAACCCTCATTCCGTAGATGAATCCCTGGAAATAGAGGATCTGGTAAAATCTTCTGCCATGGCTCTGGAAATTATAAAGATAGCATCAGGGCGGTAACGCAGGCCGGCGGGTTTTATGCTTCGCCCGCTGCCAAAGCCCGGTAGATATCAAAATTATATGTGTGGAACGTATGCTTAAAAGAAGAGTAGGCGTAGTCAGGCGTATATTGACGGAAGGCTGCACACGGCAGGCGCAAGAGATTATTGTAGAGATAGACGGCAAAGAAGAGCGGGCATTAAACTACCCGCACCTAACCGGCTGCGTCTCCCCGGGCGATTCCGTTCTGGCAAACACCACGGCCTGCGCCCTCTCCCTTGGAACGGGCGGCCTGCATTTTGTGATGGCAAACCTCTCTAACCCGGAGGGGGAAGATGCCGCCGCCCCCGGGCACATAATGAAGCTAAGATACACGCCCAACCAGCTTGCCGTACTCTCTGTTGAGGAGCAGGAAAGCCCCAATCATAAAAACATGGCGGGGTTTGTATCTTTAGACGGAATGCCCGTGGTCTGCTGTGAGCTTCACAGCCAGATTGCCGGGGTTGCCGCAGGGGTTAAGCAGGCGCATCCATCCGCCCATGTATCCTACATAATGACAGATGAAGCCGCGCTCCCCCTTGCATTAAGTAATCTGGCAGCCGCTCTTCGCATAAAAGGGCTAATAGACTCCACAATAACCTGCGGGCAGGCGTTTGGCGGGGAGATAGAAGCGGTTAACCTGTTCTCCGCCCTTGCTGCGGCAAAAGATGTTCTGCATGCAGACATTGCAATAATCTGCCAGGGGCCGGGGAATACCGGAACGGGCACCCCCCTGGGATTCTCCGGGATAGCCCAGGGAACAGCGGCAAATACGGCAGGGTCTATCGGCGGGCGCCCGGTAATTATTCCCAGAATAAGTTTTGCAGATAAAAGGGAGCGCCACAGAGGCATAAGCCACCATACCCTGACAGTGCTGGAGATGGTGTT
>CALNCU010000148.1 GCA_937875395.1 uncultured Armatimonadota bacterium
ATGCTTCGGCAGCGGCGTGCCAAGGCACTCTGCGACCGAAGTATCTCCCCGTGGGTTGATGCACCTTACTTTGGCAGCGGCGCCTGCGGTTCTGCGACCGGAGTATCTCCCCGGGGTTGGATGTCCATTGCTTTGGCAGCGATGCTTCCGGCTTGGCGGTATTGAAATTTACTCTGCAGAGAAGCGCCTGTTTTAGATTACGGGCAGATACCCTGGGCTTCCAATACTGCCTGTATCTCTGCTGCATCAAGCTCCCTTGGGAGAATGGATTTTCTTGCTGCAAGCGCTGCCGCCGTCCCGGCTGCCTGTCCTATGCTTGCGCATATGGGCATCACCCGGAAGTTGGAATGCGCCTTGTGAGTGCCGGAGATGCATCGCCCGGCAAGGAGCAGCCCTTCAACCTCTTTTGGCAGCAGGCACCTGTAAGGGATGGTATAGCCGTTTCTCTGTTTAAAGTGGTACTGCGCGCCGTTTGCATCCAGCCCGGCGCCGTCAACGTTATGTATGTCAAAGTTGAACTGGGAATGGGTGACCACCCAATCATCAAATATGCGGGCCTCTTGAAGATCATCTTCCGTTAACGTGTATTCCCCTGCAAAGTGTCTTGTCTCCCTTACACCCATCTGGGAGGCGCTGGAGATAATGTAGCACTTCTCAAAACCAGGGACAAACCTGCGCAGAAAATCTACAATAACGTCTATCTGTCCGCGGCAGATGTATTCTGCCTTTGTAAGATCGTTGGCGCTGGTGCCGTCAATGTTGGTGCAGTTTGTCATGTTTACCGTTACCACGTCCGGCAGGCTTGCCTTGTAGAGAAGTACATGCCCCGCCGGGTGCGGGAGATGCTTTCTGCCCAGTTTCTGAACCATGCCAAGGGGAACGGGGCGTTCATCTTCAAATGCGCAGGGGAGTACGGCCCGGTCAAGGTCTACACCCGCCACCTTGAACATAAGCGTTACGGGCTGCATTTTGCCGTCTTCTTCCCGTCCCTTATAGAAAGGCACGCCCGCCCTGGCGGCAAGGTCTCCGTCTCCGGTTGCATCTACAACCACCTTTGCAAGAAACGCCCGCCTCCCGGATTTGCTCTCTGTTACAATGCCCTTTACACGGCGCCCATCCATCACGGGCTGGGAGATAAAGTTGTAGAGATAGAGCTCTACGCCCGCCTCTCGGAGCATATCAAGCATCACGGTTTTAAGCTTTTCCGGGTTGATTACCCTGCGGTTCTCGCTTAGATCGTGGGAACGCTCAATTATCTCCTCAAAGAATCCCGGCTCCGTCCTGCCCGCCCAATGGCTCATAAGGCCGGTTGTGGCTACCCCGCCTACAGATCCGCTTTGCTCTATAAGTATGGTTCTAGCGCCCTCTCTGGCGGCGCATATTGCCGCAGAGAGGCCCGCCGGGCCGGCTCCGGCTACTACTACATCTGCATCTTTTTCTACCGGTATCTTCTTTTCCGGCTCTGTTACGTACGCTTGCATTCTAATCTCCATAATTCAGTTCAGTTTATGTAAAGGGCGCACGGCCGCCGGATTCTTCCGGCGCCGGTTGCATTGTGTCCGCAGGCGGTTATTATGACGCACCTTTCGGGCGAATTTTTAATATGGGAGGGGCGGCCCGTACCGGGAAATACGGGCCGCCGGGATGTTACTGCCTGCCGCCTTTTATCTCATAAACGGCAGCTGCAAGAGGCGCAAGTTTGAAACTTACCTTGCCGCCTTTCACACTTATGCCTTCTTTGTTTGCTCCGTCTGCAAGACAGATGCCTGCAGCATCTGCTATTCCATCTATGGTAAGGGTGCCGGACTCTGCCTTTCTGGAGTCGTTTGCAACAAAGAGGTATGCCTTGCCGCCCGCCTCTTTTACGGCTGCGTGCAGGGCCTTGTTTGCGTGTGCCCAGGTTAGCTTGCGTGCAGAGTTGGGGATTATTAGTATCTCTTCCAGGCTCTTTAGCTCTGCCACAGATTTTTTGAGCACTTCCAGGTCCTCCGGGTGCTCTTTTGTAATCCAGCCCGGTTTGCCGTACTGTCTTTCATCCCAGGAGTAGATGCCTATTCCGTTTGCACCGGAGATTAGAGCCAGGTACATCATGCACCGCATCTCTGCAAGATTCGGACGCTTCCACTGGTACTGATCTAAAATAGTCCACACGGGCTTCAGCCCGTCCACTGCATTGACAAGCGCCTCTGTGTGGTAGCTGACCGTCCTTAGGGATACAAGCGGTATGGGGTACGGATCGCATGCAACTATGTCTGATCCTTCGGCGGTCTCTGCAAACCTGGTCATATTGTTCTGAACCACGTATATGGGCACATTGGGGGATAGAATTTTGGTTGCGTTGTAGCTATCTACAATCTTGGCGAAGGTTCCCCAGGGTTCGTCAAACCCGGCCCAGGAGATAAGCGCCGGGTGATCCCTTAGCACGGGCACGTGGCCCAGATGCCCAAAGGTTGTGTTTGCGCCCATCATTACGTAAACGCCTTTTTTCTGAGCTTCGTCCAGGTATTCCTGCAAATCAGAGTAGTCTGCAATGAGTTTGGATTGAAAACTCTTCCATCTTAGTGCGGATGGCTTTCCAAATACAATATTAAAGCCCATATCCGCCGCCTGCGCTAAATCTTCTGCAAGCACGCCGTAGAGTACAAGCGGAAAGATTTTTTTGCCGCTAACGGATATTGAGTTGTCTGCGCCTATCCGCACTCTCCCGGAAGGAGCGACGGGGGCTATTCTTGCCGTCTTGGAAAAGACCTGCTTGTTACCGGAATAGACCCTGAGTATCATTGTAAAATGAGCCCTTTTCCAGGCGGGAGCGTCAACCAGTATAACTTTGCGATTGTAGGAATCAAGGGTTACCCTTTTTACCACACTTGCAGGCCCGGCGGGGTTCTCCATGGTGATTGCAGCCTCTATGGGGAGCGGCAGACTCTTGTCTATGTGGTCTATACCCACTGCAATCTTGCCCTGCCATTGTAACTGATGGAAGTACGCCTCCATGGCGGGCGCTTCCCCTATATTGCGCGCCCCCTTGGAGAGACGGATGGCGCCCACGCGGATGTTTTTAACGCCTGTCAGGAAATCTATAGATTTGGATGGGTCTATAAGCACCGGCTGATCTCCCTCACGGTAGAGGTAGCGGGTACGGTCTAGCCCTCCGTCAACCCATGTCCTTATCACCTTCAAATCCTGGTCGTAAGATATGGCAAGGTGCACCCATCGGTTTGCAGGAATAGTCACCGCTCCGCCGAACCCTTCCGTATCTGCCGGATGGTACTTTAGCTGTTTGTTATCTGTTGTAAAGATTTCATCGGTCGGAAACGTTATCCACGCGTTGCAGAGCTTGTTATCCTTTAGAAGGATATAGAACGATCCAAACTTGACCATAAACTTTCCGCCGGGGTGCGGCGCCTGGTTCTCCTTCAGATAGAGCCATGCCTCTGCGGTAAATCCGCCGTCAAACTTTATTTTTCCGCCGTCTGCAACGCGTATGTTGCCGTTACCGGCATCGCCAAAATCAAGGCACTTGCCAAAGTACTGGTCATCCACCACTTTTGCGCCGCGGACAAGGGGCGTAAACACGCCTTTTTTATCTGCAAGCTGGTTCTTTGCAGGGTCTACCTGCAACAAGAAGATTGTCTTATCATCTGCCTGCATGTTTTGAAGGGGATTGGCTCCCGCCGGGCATGCAATAAGAACGCTCAGCAGGAGAGCTATTCCCGCTACGCAGGTTTTTACTTTTTTTATCATAAGTTTAATCCTTTTCCTTAATTACTTTGGTGCGCGGTTCCATCCCGGGCGGAAGATTATGCCGGTTTTTGCGTAATCCCAGCTCCCTTTTTCAGACCCGTGATTCCTGAATTCTACATGGCCGTCACAAAATGCTACGTTCAATCCACCATTGTGTGTGCTGGACAGCACAGTCTTTGTGTTGCATACGTTTGCCAGCCAGTCTGGATACGGTACGTTGTAACGATCGGCGTCTGAGACAAGGTGCGTCTTTGCTGCATGCTTCAGCTCTGTAATTTTAAGGGGAGCCCCAAATGCAGAACCCTGCATTGTAATGTTTCCATTCATCCCGTAGGATATCTTATCCTTCGCCCAGCGGGTAGGGCACTGCAACTCCTTGATATATTTGTCTGCATTTTCTTTGTTGCCGCCCGCGCCCCAGCAGTTGGATAGTTCACTGCCGCTATACCCAAGGTTTTTGGCAAGCTGGCCCTGCCAGTAGCTCTTGTAAACATGATTTGTCTGCTGTGGTCCGTAGCCGTCCCAATCCTCTGCGTATGCAAGTGTTGCCTGCGCAATCTTCTTCAGGTTGCTTATGCACATCTCATCCACTTTGTTTCCCTCTGCCTGTGCCAGCACAGGGAAAAGGACTGCCGCAATTAAGCTTACAGCCGCCAGAATAGATATGACTTCTGCAAGTGAAATGTTCTTTCTGCTCTTTGACATCTGTTGTTCCTTTCTATCAGCTGGGTAGCCGTAGCGGGTTACTTGGCCGGGCCGTCATACCGGCTGCCGCCCACCTTTAGTATGATGCCGGAGTTTGCATACCTCCAGCCGGCAGATGTGCCCTTTGTGTCGGAACCATAGTTTGCCCACCTGACATGACCGTCGCAGAACACCAGGTTTATGCCGTTATTGTGCGAACCTGTTGTGTCACAGGCTTTTCCTAACCAGTCTGGCCAGGTGATATTTGGACAATATGAGGTTTTGCCTATATCAGCAGCCATAAGCGTTTTGTCGCTGTATGATATTTTGTCAAAATTAATCGGCTCCCCCTGCGCATTCTTGGAACCTGCGGCTATAGTTATGTTGGCGTTCATCCCGTAGCAGATAGGGAATGTTCTATCCCATCTTGACGGGCACTGCAGCACCTTGACAAACCTGTCGGCATTGTAGCTGGTGCCGCCTGCGCCCCGGCATTGTGACAAGTTGCCGCCATGGAAGCCCAGGTAGCTTGCAATCTGGCCCATCCAGTAGGTCTTTTGGTAGTTGCTGGTATCGGCATCATCAAACCACGCGGGGCCGAAGCCATCGTAATCCTGGGAGTACATAAGCACGGCGTTCCCAATTTGCTTCATGTTGCTTGTGCAGGTGGCCTGCCGGGCCTTCTCCCTTGCCTTTGCAAAGACCGGGAAGAGGATTGAAGCAAGGATGGCTATTATAGCTATAACAACAAGCAACTCTATAAGTGTGAATCCGGAATTCTGCCTTTTGCCGGCAGATATGGTATGTTTGCATCTGTACCAGTGCATGGCTTTCACTCCTTTAAATGTTTTGTATTCCATCCTGCATAGTACGGTTAGGTACGGCGGCAGGATGGAATACCTGTGATTACTCCCTATTTACTTTTTATTTCATATACGGCAGCTGCAAGGGGCGCAAGCTTGAAATCTATTCTGCCGCCTTTTACGCTTATGCCTTCTTTGTTTGCTCCATCTGCAAGACAGATGCCTACAGCATCTCCTATTCCATCTATGGTAAGGGTGCCGGACTCTGCCTTTCTGGAGTCGTTTGCAACAAAGAGGTATGC
>CALNCU010000149.1 GCA_937875395.1 uncultured Armatimonadota bacterium
GCTTTGCGGGCGCCCCTCCCCGGATGCATCCGGCATCCATCTTCCCGGAGGCAAAATCCGTTATAGTTATAGGCAAAAGGATTATCCGCGGCGGTTGGCGGGGAATGGAAGAGGGTACATACTGGCCGAACTACACATACTTTGATTACGCCGGCCTTTTGAACTCCTTCTTTATCCAGACGCCGCAGTATGATCTGGCCTGTCTTATTGAAGATCACGGATATGAAGCCGTGCCCTACTACTCCGGCGTGCCGGAGCGGCAGGACCCTTCTTCTGTGCCGTTGAGGGAAGGCGCAGTGGCCCCGGAAGTCCATCTGGCAATAAGAATAGCCGGTGTTGCAGCAGGAGTTGGAGAGATGGGCTGGTCAAAAGTCTTTCTCACCAAGAAGTTTGGGCCCAGGCAGAGACTGCACGCCATCATAACGGACATGCCCCTTGAGCCGGACCCGCTCATTGAGCCGGGGAGCATCTGCGACAAGTGCATGCAGTGCGTGAAGGGCTGTCCCGGAGCCATCCCTCACATAAAAGAGGGCAAAACAGTCAAGATACAGATAGATGATAAAACCTACGAGTGGGGCGACGTGGATATGGGCAAGTGCACCCTTATGTACCACGGTGCGGATGCCAGGGTCTCACCATTCATTCACAAAGCCATCCCCGGATGGAACTTTGACATAACCAAGCAGAACGTCACAGAGGAGATGGGCTATAAAATAGCCTGGACGCTCTCCACGTCGCAGTGGCGGCCGTCTGAGGAAGACCCATCCGGCAAGGTTATAGAAGGCCACGCCTACCTTCAAAAGTGGGGAGAGGCCGGGAGCTTCGGCGTGGAAGGTTCCAGGGGCTGCATGCGCAGCTGCTTTAACCACCTGGAAAAATGCAAGAAGATAGAGCAGACCTTCAAGGGCGGAGACTTTATAAAACGTCCAAGATGGCTCCTTCCCTGTGAGGTAGAAAGTAAACGCTAAGCATGAGGGGCGCGGCTCTTTGACAAGCCGCGCCCTTTTTTGGCTAAAAGGAAGATATTATGTACAGGTCGCTGGAGACCGCATGTATTAATGCAGTAGAAGACGGGCTTCTGCACGGCATTGTGGTTGCTGCCGGCAGAAGCACATCGGTTGATTTCCTTTGGGCCTGGGGGGATGCATCGGTTTGCCCTGAAAGAA
>CALNCU010000150.1 GCA_937875395.1 uncultured Armatimonadota bacterium
ACGCAATACAACTTGCAGCCTAGTGTTCTGTTAAGTTAGATTTGCAAGTTCAAACAGGGCTTCGGCAGCGGCGCCTCCGGCTCTGCGGCCGAAGTATCAGCCCCCATAACTTGGTGAGCCACTACTTTGGCAGGAAATAATCACTATTGTATGCAAAGCCAAGTATCTCCTTCTGGGAGTACCATTTTACATGCCCGTCAGCAAAGCACAGGTTTGCTCCCCCGTTATGCCGTTTAGCAGAAAAATAACTAGCAGATTCAAAGCTTCTATATGGATCCCCGGTACCCGCCAAACCAATATCTGCAAGTATTATAAGCGTGCTATCCTGCTTATTAAGATCCCTTGGAATATAGGTTGCCTGAAAGCCGCTACCGGTATTAAAGCCTAATCGCCTATTGTAGCCTATACTTACGCCCAGATAGGATTCACCTGTGCTGTAGTTTTTTGATGAGGACGGACATTTAAAAAGGGCACGGGTGCTTCTGGCACCTGATTCCCATCCTGAGCGCTCGGAGCCATTGGCCCAAAGAGTGAACTTCATTCCTGGAGTTATAAATTGACCAATGGTAGTTTCCCAGGTAACCCATGTGGCAGAATCGCCTGTTTGCTGATTTACACATACGGGAAGAAAACCATCCCAATCCTGGGAATACATTATCGCCGTTGTTCCCAACTGTTTGAGGTTGCTCTGGCAGGTAGTCTGCCGGGCCTTCTCCCTGGCCTGAGCAAACACCGGAAAGAGTATGGCTGCCAATATTGCTATTATAGCTATAACAACTAGCAACTCTATCAGTGTGAATCCATTGCCTCTTGCACGTTTAACACTTACTAACATGGTATTACCTCCTTGGTGTTTTCTGAGTTCAACCCTGTATTTGAGCTACGGATTCTCTTTCTACTAATTCATCCTTCAGAATTTCTTTGCGGGTGTATATTTTGCCTTCCAACTGGCTTAGAAGCATTCTCACGGCCCGGCAACCTATCTCTTCAAGCGGCTGTTTGATTACAGTAATCGGCGGCTCTGTGCAGGATGCCCATGCAGGGTCGTCAAAGCCTATAATGGAGACATCCTCCGGCAATCTTAATCCAAGCGATTTGAGTTCAGAAATAACCAGCATTGCGGATGGATACAAACTGCTAAACATTACTGCCGTAGGGCGCTCATCCCGGGTGAAAATTCTACGGATATCTGCGCGATTATTATCATCAAGCCGGTTGAACGGCATGTTTATGCACCACTCATCCTTGATGATAAGATTGCGCTCTGCTATCTGGGCAAGAAGTGCCTTCTTCCTGATTTCGCTGTGAATAGTAGAATTATCTCTGTCTATATAACATATCCGTCTGTGGCCATGCCCGGCCAGAAGTTCAACTGCCCGGCATATCCCCTCTTCGTTATCGCTATCCACAAGCGGCAGGTCTATGTCCGGCCACTCGGCGCCTATGACAACTGTGGGGATGTGGTTAATCTCAAACTGCTTTACCAACTCTTTATACTCATCAGTTGGCGCAATCAGAATTGCCGCATCAAAACCTTCGTGGCGGGCTATCTGCTCCGGCGAGGCATTAATAAAAGTGGCAAAAGAAAGATTGATTCCGGTATCCACAAGCTCATTTCTTATGGCACTGTACAATGTGCTTAGATAACCATCCACCAAGGCGTGCGCTCTCCCAGGCATAGAGAGCGCGGAGAAGATATATATGCTGCTGGAGGTGGGTTTCTTGTCTTTTGCCTCTATGGAGCTAACAAACGTCCCTTTGCCTTGCAGCCTAACCAGCAATCCGTCATTAACCAGAAGCTTGAGCGCGTTGTCTACTGTGGTAAAACTGAGCCCATAGGCATTCATCAACTCACGCTGGGATGCCATACGGTCTCCCGGTTTAAGCCTGGTCTTAATATCCTGTTTTAAGGTGTTTGCAAGTTGTTGATATTTGGGAGCCATTTAAGCCTCTATGTTAACTAAACACTCGGTGTATCGGGTCACTTATGTTTTAATATTCTACGCCCGCGGCAAAACTCCTTCTTAATAAATAAAATATTTTTGTACAGGATGGTTGCGCCAAGCATAGTCCCCAGCGGAAATCTACTATGTAACTGACATTGCGGCCGTGACTACAAGCAGCAACTATACCTTTGGGGGAACTGAGCTGCCATGTATCCGTATTTTAGCAGTATGGGAGCCAGGCAAGGCAGCCTATTGTGTTGCAAGCAACAGGAACTCCGGACATTGACTCTTTTTTTGCCTATCAAGTTTCATCCGGTATG
>CALNCU010000151.1 GCA_937875395.1 uncultured Armatimonadota bacterium
TATGCCAAATCAAGGCAGGCGGCTTTTGAAGGGTGCGATATTGATGCCCTGAGAGCGCGTTTAAGGGAGTGCAAAGAATTATCTCTTAATGCAATACCGCAGCTCTTTGAACAGTTCAAAAAAGAGGCAGAGGCGGTAAGCGTAAAGGTGCACCAGGCATCCGGTGCGGAAGATGCCTGCCGCATAGTGGGGGAGATCGCCCGGGAGCACGGCGTCCGCTCTATAGTGAAATCCAAATCCATGGTCACAGAAGAGATAGAACTTAACAAGCACCTTATCTCCCTGGGCATGGAGGTTACGGAGACGGACCTGGGGGAATGGATATGCCAGCTTGCCGGGGAGCGCCCATCCAACCTCACCATCCCGGCAATACACAAGACCCGGGAGCAGGTGGCGGAGATATTCTCAGAGGCCGTGGGGGAGAAGGTTCCTTCGGATATCCCCGCGCTGGTGGCCGTCGCCCGCAAAGAGATACGCCAAAAGTTCATTGATGCAGATATGGGAATTTCCGGCGCAAACATAGCAATTGCAGATACCGGAACCATTGTTATTGTAAGTAATGAGGGCAACGCAAGGCTTGTTACATCCCTCCCAGATGTGCATGTGGCCGTGGTGAGCTACGACAAGCTTGTGCCGTCTATAGATGAGGCGACGGCCGTTTTAAAGATGCTCTCTAAGAGCGGAACCGGGCAAAAGATGACAAGTTACGTCTCCTTTATCACAGGCCCCAGCCGCACATCAGATATTGAAAAGACCCTCACCCTTGGGTGCCACGGCCCAAAAGAGATGCATGTGGTCTTTGTAGATAACGGCAGAAAGGCGCTTCTTGCAAATAAAGACTTCATGGAGGCAATGTACTGCATAAAGTGCGGCGCCTGCCTTAGCGTCTGTCCTGTCTACAGATCTGTAGGCGGGCACGTGTTTGGGCATCTCTATTTTGGGGGGATAGGAGCGGTCTTAGAGGCGTTTCTCTCCGGGCTTGAGAGCGCGGAAAACCTTGCGGATATCTGCTCAACATGCGGTCGGTGCAAGAGTTACTGCCCGGCCGGGATAGATGTTCCGGGGATGATTGCAAAGCTCAGAGAAAGGATAGCCAAAGAAAAGGGCCAGCCGCTTATACAAAGGCTTGCGCTTAAGGGCGTGCTGGGCAGCCCGGAACGTTTTAATCTGGCCGTAAAGCTCTCCAGAAGCGTACAGCAGCTTCTGTTGCCAAACGCAAAAGGGGTTCCAAACCTGCCGGCCCCCGCATCCAGGTACACCGGGTTCAGAAGCCTCCCCCTTCTGGCAGAAAAACCGCTCTCAGAGGTGGTGCCTGGGCGCTCGCCCGCAATTGGCGCAAAGCGGGGCACAGTAGCCTTCTTCCCGGGGTGCGTAATAGAGAACATCTACCCGGAGATAGGAAAGGCTGTTGTAGATACGCTCTCCGGCCTGGGGTGGGAGGTGCATATCCCCGGCGGCCAGGGTTGCTGCGGTATTCCCGCGCTTTTGAAGGGAGATAAAAAGACTGCGCAAAACCTTGCCTTGCACAATATCCACCTTGGCGGCATGGCAGAGGCAGATTATGTAATCACTGCGTGCGCCACGTGCTCCAAGGCTTTCAGGGAGGATTTTGCCCGGCTTCTCCACGGCGATGCATCTGCCGCCGCGGAGGATATAGCCAAAAAGACGCTGGATTTTTCAGAGTTCATGGTAAAGGTGTGCGGAGTCTCGAAGGCACAGATAGAGAATACGGGGCAGGGGGAAGAGGTTACCTATCACGATCCCTGCCATGCTCGGCACGGGCTTGGCATAATTGAAGAACCCAGAACGCTTCTATCCCTTGCCGGGTACAATATCTCTGAGATGCCCAATTCAGATGCCTGCTGCGGATTTGCCGGCAGCTTTACGCTCTCTTACCCGGAGGTCTCCCATTCCATGCTTAAACGCAAGCTGGAATCCGCCAAGTCCGCAGGGGCGCAGCTTCTTGCCACGGACTGTCCGGGCTGCCTTATGCAACTTAGGGGCGGAATAGAGAGGGCCGGGCTGAATATCCGCGCCGCGCACACGGCGGAACTTATACGGGTTAAGCCTGAATCTGCAGATTGACCCTGTTCCCCTAAAAACGTATAATGGCGGTGATGAGCGGCTTTTTTACAAATGTGCATGCGGTGCTTTTTGATCTTGATGGCACCCTTATTGATACCAATATAGATTTCCCGTTGATGCAAAAAGAGATGCATGCGCTGGCAAACAGCTGCGGCATTGCAGATTCCAGAATCAAGGGGCTTGATATACTTGCAATTGTAGATTACATAGTATCAAGCCTTAAGGCAGATTCCCAGGAAGAGCGGGCGCGGCTTGTGCGGAAGAATGCGCTTAATAAACTGGAAGAGATAGAGGTTGCGCACTCCGGGAATGCCCGGCTGGTTAAGGGCACGCCGGAACTTTTGCAGAGGCTGCGCGAAGCCTGTATCAAGATAGGCATAGTCACCCGCAACTGCAGCAGGGCGGTGGAGCGTTCAATAGTGCGCACGGGTTTAAGTTTTGATATACTCCTTACCAGGGATGATGTACCATACGTAAAGCCGCACCCGGACCATATCCTTCGTGCCCTTGCAATGCTTGACATACGCCCGGAAGAGGCCGTCACGGTGGGCGACCACACTTTGGATGTGCGGTGCGGTAGGGCTGCCGGCACAAAAACCGTGGGGTTTCTTCGCAAAAGGCGTCCCGATGATTTTTTTGATGCAGAGCAGCCGGATATTGTAATCAGGGATTTAAGCGAACTCCTTTTGCATCTATCCGCATCATAATTTAGCCGATGGAGTATTATGGATCTTTCCATCATTATTGTTAACTGGAGGACAAAAGACTACCTTAATCGCTGTCTGCAGTCCGTGCGGGATAACCCCCCCTCTGCAGATTTTGAAGTGATAATGGTAGACAACGCCTCCGGTGACGGCAGCGCTGAGATGGTCTCTTGCGAGTTCCCGGAAGTAAAGCTTATTGCAAACAGCCAAAACCGGGGCTATGCAGAGGGCAACAACCAGGGGATAGAGGCCTCCGCCGGCGATTATCTTCTTCTTTTAAACCCGGATATCCAGGTGAAGCCCGGCGCAATTGATGCCCTGCTGCGTTTTGGGCGAGCGCATGCAAACGCCGCCGCCGTGGGGTGCCGCCTTATTGGACCGGATGGAAAAATCCAAAGCTCCTGCCGCAGCTTTCCGGAACCTTTCCCCATCTTTTTTGAGTATGCAAAGTTGAGCAGGCTTATACCATCAAGCAAAACGCTGGGCGCCTACAGGATGTCATACTTCACCTACGATAAAGATTCAGAGGTAGATCAACCTATGGCCTCGTGCCTGCTCCTCTGCCGCAAGGCGGTTGATGATGTGGGCGTGTTTGATAAAGATTTCCCCATATTTTTTAACGATGTAGACTGGTGCTACCGGGCCAGGCAGAACGGCTGGAAGATATATTTCACCGCCTCTGCAGAGGTCTTGCACCACGGCGGAGCCGGAACATCTTTGGTGTGGCCGAAGATGATAGAAGAATCTCACAAATCTCTAATCCGGTTCTACAGCAAACACTACAGAAAACGGTTTTCAGGGCCATTCTTTATTCTTTTTAAGTGGGCTGTTATGTTAAGTTCTTATATTTTATCAAGGAAGGCTTCACGTGCCGGCTAGCATCTCCAACGGGGCTTTAGACCTCTCCGTAATAATAGTAAGCTGGAACACGGCATCCGAGCTTAGGGATTGCATCCTTTCCGCCATCTCTGCCGGCGGTTCAAACGTTGAGATTATTGTTGTAGACAACGCCTCCAGCGACGGCAGCGCAGAGATGGTTGCTTGTGAATTCCCGGATGTGAAGCTGATAGTAAACAAATCCAACCGGGGCTTTGCAAAGGCAAGCAACCAGGGGATACGGGTAAGCGGGGGACGGTATATTCTGCTGCTCAACCCGGACAGCATTGTGCGCCCCGGCGCATTTGATGCCCTTATCCGGTTTGGAGACGACAACCCGGATGCAGGCATCTTTGGCCTTAAGGTTCTAAACACGGACGGCAGCATTCAGTATTCATGCAGGCAGTTCCCCACGCTGGCCGCAGGTATCTTCCGCAACACTATTCTAAGGCATTTCTTCCCCAAGAACCCCTATGTGCGGGATTACCTCCTTGCCGAATGGGATCATTCAGAGCAAAGGGATGTAGATTGGGTGTCCGGGGCGGCCCTTGTTGCAAGAAGAGAACTTATAGAAGATATAGGCCTCCTTGATGAGCGGTTCTTTATGTACTGTGAAGATGTAGACCTGGGCTACCGGGCAAAAGAGAAGGGATGGAGGGTGTCTTACTTCCCCGGGGCAGTGGTGGTGCATGCGTGTGCAAAGAGCAGCGATCAAACCCCGGACCGCATGATTATAGAGCATCACAAGAGCATGTACCGTTTCTTTCTTAAGCATTACCGGAAGGATGCCTCTATTGCAAAACGCATAATTGTGCCGCTGGGGCTTATTGCAAGGGCATCAGGTTTTGTGGGCCGCAACTATTTCTACCGGCTGAAACGGTATATTGGCAAAAGAAGGAACGCTCATGGCTAAGCGCGGAAAACATTCAAAAACTTTGCCGGCTGCACCCGCCGGAAATAAAGTATCCATTATTAGTATTGCCGCATATGCTCTTGCCTTGCTGGGGCTCTTTCTGGCGCCAGTCATTGCAGGCAGGTTTGACGCCGTACCTAACCTTGCCGTGCAAAGCATAGTATTTGCCGCCGTATTTTTATGGGTGCTGGCGCCGGGAAAAGATGGAATAAGGCTCCCCGCGCGCCTCTCCCTTTTAAGCGTAATCCTTTTTACCCTGTTGATTGTATCTGCGGCGGGCACTGCAAGCCGCGCAGCCTCTCTATCCGCCGTCCTCAACTTTGGCTGCTACCTGTGCATCTTCCTTATGGCGGTTTCATTAAAGGGGCAGCGTGAGATAGTGTACGGTTTGCTTGCCGCACTGCTTTTATCTGCAATAATAGTTGGGGCAATAGGTCTTAGGGAGTACATACCAAACCTGCGCGCAGGTGCGGTGACATGGCGAACCTTCTCTACCTTCTTCAACCCGGATTACCTGGCCGGGTTTATGGTAATTATGCTGCCCATCTCCCTTGCGTGGTATCTTTCAAAGACAAGTATGGGGATGACGCTGATCTCTACTCTTGGGGTGGTATTCTCCGGCATTGCGCTTGCTGTTACTGGCTCAAGGTTTGGTGCCCTGGCGGGCGCCGGCGGTATCTTTATATTTCTTCTGCTTGCCGTGCGTTCACGATCTATGGGCAGGTTCCAGTGGACAAGAATTGCGCCTGTTCTGCTTGTGCTTATTATTGCGCTGCTGTTTGTGGGAAAGCCCATCATAAGCAGGGTGGCAAACGTAAAAACGGAGGCCCATTCCGGGAATTTCCGTATCTATACATGGGTGGGCACGGCGCGTATGTCTGCCGCGCACCCGGTCTTTGGAACTGGGCTTGGAACGTTTGAGGTGGCCTACCCCAGGCATGCGCTTGTGGGGTACACGGCGCTTGCGCATAACAGTTACCTGCAACTGGCGGCGGAGGCCGGTATCCCCGCTGCATTCCTTCTTATGCTTCTTGCCGCATCTGCCTGGATTCCACTATGTGCCGCCGCCGGAAAGGGCAGCCGTAATCAGGATGATGATGCAGATTGCAATTCCGGCGGGTTTGCCTGGATGCCTGACAAAAACCTTATGCTCTGCGGCGTTGTTGCCGCCGCAGCCGCCTCCTTAATGAGAAACGCGGTAGATTCAGATTGGTATGTAACTGCGGTGGGCCTCTCCTTCTGGGCTGTTCTTGGGGCCGGGGTGGCTGTTTCAGGGGGCGGGAAGCAGGGCTTCTGTGCAATAGGCCGGGGAGCGCGCGCGGCGGCCGCGGGTGTGATAGGGGTGATGCTTCTTACATCTCTCCTTATGCTGTGCGCGGCATCAAAGCTTGAATACGGTGAACGCGCCCTTGCAGATGGAGATGCGTATGCGGCCGTAGAGAGCCTTAAGCAGTCCGCCGCCATAAATCCAATAAGCCCGGAGCCGCACCGCCTGCTTGGGAGGATATACTCCGTTACAGACACGGAACCCCCGGCGCATGAATCCCGTGCGGTCTTGGAGATGAAAAAGGCCGTGCAGCTGGAACCCTCCAATGCAAAAGGCTACTACCAGCTTGCCAAAACCTACGAGAGGGAGGGCCGCCCCATGGATGCCGTACGGGCCTACAAGGAGGGGTTAAGCCGCGATCCTCATTCTCCGCAGATGCTTGCGGCGCTTGCCCGCGCGTATGATTCTGCCGGAATGAAGGCAGATGCCCTTGATATTTGGCGCCGTCTGGCCGCCCAGGAAGAGACTCCGTATGAGCAGATAAAGGCAATCCCGGAGCTGGTGGCGCCGGAGTACATATTTGCCCACGCCGCGCTTGGACATGAGTATGAGCGGCTTGGGGATAGAGGCTCTGCAAGGCTTCATTACGGGAAGGCTCTTGGGCGGATAGAACGGTATGAAGCATCTATGCAGGGGATGGGGCAGGCTTGGGCGGCAGCAGCGGCAAGCGCAAAGGAGACCAGTCTCCTTGTGGAATCCGTTAAGGAAGAGCTGAACAGCCGTCTGCCCGCAGCCGGTTTATCCGGCAGGTAGATTTTAGCTTAACCCATAGGCCGCCAGCATGCCTATAGCGGCAACCCCCATAATAATAAAAGTCGCCCATCCCAGAATATTTGTCCACCGTCCGTTGGTATAAGCCCCCATGATATCTTTGTTGCTGCTTATCTTAAGTATTACAAAAATAAGGGGCACCGCCGCCACTCCGTTTATTACCGCCGTGTAGATAAGCGCCCGCATTGGGTTAATACCAAGAAAGTTTATCAGCATCCCCACAAGAGTTGATATCAGCATAACCGCATAGAAGATAGGGGCTTCGCCAAGCTTGTTGCGCAGGCCCTGTGTCCAGCCGAATGTATCCGCCAGCGCATAAGAGGCAGAACCGGCAAAGATGGGTATGGCCATAAGTCCCAGCCCTATAATACCCGCTGCAAAGAGCAGCTGCGCAATCCTTCCTGCATAGGGGAATGAGTGCACAAGGGGTTCCAGCGCCTCTGCGGCCTGCGCCGCAGAGTTTATATCTTCTACGCCGGCCGTGTGAAGCGTCCCGGCGGTTGTGACTATAATAAACCATGCGGCGGATTGAGAGAAGATCATTCCCGTCCAGGTATCTATCCGCATATCTCTAATCTCTCCCGGGTGTATATACGGGAGCGGCCCGCAGCGTCTGAATCTTACTGGCCGGCGAACAGGTTCACAGAGGGCATGGTCTAAATCTGAAGAGAGCAAGCCCCGCCGCAACTCCTCCTCCACTTCCTGAGATGCCTGCCAGAAGAACATATAAGGCGAGATTGTAGTTCCAAACAGGCCGACAAGAAGAAGCAGAAATTCGGTGTTATATTCTATATGCGGGACTACGGCAGAGTAGAGTATACGGCTCCAGCTACCGGAAACAATAATTCCGGTAATCAGGTACGCAAAAAGGGAGAAGGCAAGTAATTTTAAATATCTGGAATAAATTTCATATGAAGATAAGATAACAAGCGCAATAGAAAACAGCGCGTAAAATACGGTAAGCATGGTGTAGCTGGCCGGAAATATAAGCCGGGTAGCCTCTGCCATGGCGCCAAGGTCTGTCCCAAGGTTTATAGTGTTGGCCACAAGAATAAGAAGAACAACAGTATTAAGCAGCCATTTGGAATAGTACTGTTTCACAACTCCCGCAATCCCTTTTCCGTTTACAAGGCCTATGCGGGCGCACATTTCCTGCACGGCAATCATCATAGGGAGCATAAGAATAATAGTCCAGAGTTGCGCATACCCAAACCGGGCGCCGGACTGGGAATACGTGGCAATGCCGGATGGATCGTTATCTGCCGCGCCTGTAATAATTCCGGGGCCGGCGCTCCTAAGCAGCCTTTTTATCTTCTGGCGGATGTTTTGCATACCCTTTGTATACCCGGGTAACATCGCCCGGATGCATGCAAAGTTTAATTTGCCCGTGCAGAGGAGAAAATATTACTTTATTTTGCAGATATAGAGGGTATTCTGTATATATCCCATATGAAGGTTAAGGAGGGCTAACGTGTCCAGAATGAGAGATTTACGGACTGCGGCCAAGATTAAGCTTGCCCTTATCTCACATCCGGGGGTGGGCGGGCTGGATGTTGGCGTACGTGCCATAAACGGAATTGTGTTTCTGGGTGGAACCGTGCAGATGCCGGAGCAGAAGCGGCTGGCAGAGGATATTGCCAGGCGTAACGGCGCGCTGGATGTTAAAAACAATATAGCTGTCCTCGCGGAAGAGGCTGCATCAGAAAAGGTTCCAATTGAGTTTATGGGCAAGGCCGGGCAGAGCGATGCCATAGGCGACGGCATAATAAGGGACAGGATTAACGGGGATATAGAAAGCGATACCCGGATTAACTCTTACATGCTGAATATAGATGTGGTAAACGGCATTGTGCGGTTATACGGAAGCCTGCCATGTGAAGATGCCCGTCGCCGGGTGGAAGAGATAGCAAAGCACGTAAACGGGGTGCAGGAAGTGATCAATGAAATAGAGGTTAGAAAGACTGCGTAGAATATAACATCCGCCGGGCATTTAAGTATTAACCTGCTTATGAAGGAAAATGCAGGCCGTCGGTATAATTAGATTATTAGTGCCGGCAGACACACCGGTGATTGATTCGTTCATATGAATTGTAATTTTGGAGGTTAAGGAATGAAGATAGATTTGATAAGCACCCTCAAGGGCTCGCTGCTGGAAGGTTACTATCCCGCCGGATGGGATTTAGAGAAGATAGATAAGCTATGCAGTTTTCCGCCGGAATCCGTTGCAGACCGCCAGCCGTGGTGGAACCCGGAATTCACCCCCGTAGTCTGCGAAAACGTGGCCGATTTTGATGTTATGATGGGAGAGGCCATTGCAACCACAATAAGAAAATCCCGCGATGCAGGAGAGCAGGTGGCCTTTATTCTGCCCGTAGGCCCCATGGGCATGTACAGGTGGGCGGTCTACTTCCTTAAGCAATGGAATGTAAATTGCAGCCATGTCCACGGTTTTAACATGGACGAATGGAGCGATGGAGACGGAAACACCGTTCCCTCCTCAAGCACCCAGTCATTCCAGCATGCTATGCAGCAGGCCTTCTACGGCCCTCTGGGAGAGCTGACTGTGCCGGAAAACCAGCGCCACTTTGCCGTTAAGACGGAACTCCCCACCTACGGAGACAAAATTCGTGCGCTAAAGGCAGACGGCGCCAAGCTTGTAACAATCTTTGGCATAGGCAGAATGTGCCACATAGCCTTCTGGGAGCCGCATTTTGCAGCAGATTTTGCAAACGTTGAAGAGTGGAAGAAGCAGGATTTCCGCCTGGGCGCCAAGCTTCACCCGCTCACCATAGAACAGAACGCCATTACAAGCTTTAAGAGCCGGAGCACGCTGGTCCCCGCCCGCGCAAACACCATAGGCCCCGGACTCTTCCTTATGTCCGACGAGATTATAGGCGGCGCAGACGGAATCTTTGGCCGCGGCATGCAGTGGCAGGGGATGTCCCTCTGGATGACGCTCCGCCACGAGCCCACGCCGTGGATCCCGAGCAGCTTCATGCCCACGCTCAAGGGGAGGCTCTTCTTCCTGAAAGACCTAGCCGGCCCCCTGGAGCCGGAGTGCAACTAGCCATGTAAACATAAATGAGCACAGCAACAGTTTGATGGGGCATGGGATCACAGGAATGAGGAGCGCATGTTAGAGGCGGAGGTATGTACCGCCGAGTTCGCACCAAAACGAAAGACGACCCCATGCCCCGTGCTCAAATCCGGTACCCGACTAAAGAGTTCTTCGGTGGTATCAAGTAAAAAATAAATAGTTTTACTGGTTGACAAACGGTAAAAAAGATGTTATTATCAAC
>CALNCU010000152.1 GCA_937875395.1 uncultured Armatimonadota bacterium
TGATGCCCGCTCAGGGAGAGCGTGTAGCCGGTATCCTTAAATATACCCCATGCTTCTTCACTGTTTAGAAGATGGTATGGGCAGTTGCTTTTACCTTGCGGAAAGAGCGGTACATGCTGCAGTGAGACTATGGGCCCGCTGTGCCCGCGTCTTGCGGCAGACATAACCTCCATGCCGCTTTTAGACCTGTGGGATTGGCACCCGGGGCGATCTTCATCCCAGAAGGTTACAAAGCGCACGTCTTTTATATCCGTAATCTGGTTGGGGCGGGGGAAGCGGCGGTAGAATTCCTCTATATCTTTGTCATGATTCCCTGGGAGGATGATTACCGGGGAATCCAAAAGCTCCAGAATCTCTTTTAACCGGGCACAGTCTTTCTCTGCGTTTGGGCATGCGCCATCATCCAGCAAGTCCCCAAGGATGATGGTGATATCCGGGCGTATATACCGGTTAAGGCGCTTTATCGCACGAAGCAGCAATATATCTGCAATTGCGTATTTTCTTGGTGAATTAGAGGGGAAGGGCAGCTCTGATTTGTAGTGGATATCTGCTATTGCAGCAATCTTTACGGACATTTTAAAAAAAACTCCAATCGTTTGGTTACCAGATATTTTACTATTCATGACAGCATCAGTCAAACCGTGTGTGCGGAAGGTTGCACGTTGCGGCAAAAAGAGGATACAATAAATAATCTTACAATTACCTGCCTGAAAGCTTTGCATGCCTATGGAAACAATACCAGTAAACAATCTTGAAGCTGTGACTATATCAACAGCACGGCGGCTGCTGAATACTGTATTCGGTTACCCGGAGTTCCGGGGGCGGCAGCAGGATATTATTGCTCACGTTGCAATGGGCGGCGATGCGTTTGTGCTTATGCCCACGGGCGGCGGCAAATCCCTCTGTTACCAGATACCGGCCATAATGCGGCCCGGCGTAGGCGTAATCATCTCCCCGCTAATTGCTCTTATGCATGACCAGGTTGCTGCACTGCAGGAGTTGGGGGTAAACTCCGCATACCTGAACTCCTCCATGTCTCCATTGGAAGTGCAGGATGTAAAGCGCAGGCTTCGCGCAAAAGAGTTTGATCTGCTCTACATAGCCCCGGAACGGCTGCTTATGGATCATACGCTGGAGATGCTGGAGGGCATTCCCATAGCCCTGTTTGCCATAGATGAGGCGCACTGCGTCTCGCAGTGGGGGCATGATTTCCGTGAGGAGTACCTGCAACTCTCCATCCTGCATCAGCGTTTTCCAAGCGTGCCCAGAATAGCGCTCACCGCCACGGCGGACGCGCCCACTCGCAAAGAGATAGTGGAGCGGCTGGGGCTTACTGATGCCCCCGCGTTTATAGCCGGGTTCGACCGTCCCAATATTTGCTATCGCATAGAGTTGAAAGACAACCCCAGGCAGCAGTTGCTCAGATTCATCAAAAACGAGCACCCTAACGATTCCGGCATAGTCTATTGCCTGTCCAGAAAAAAGACCGAAGAGACGGCCGCCTGGCTCTGCGAAAAAGGATGGAATGCGCTGCCGTACCATGCAGGGCTGCCAAACAGTATCCGCCGGGAGAACCAGGAGCGGTTTCTTAGGGAAGACGGCGTGATAATAGTTGCCACCATAGCCTTTGGGATGGGGATAGATAAGCCGGATGTTAGGTTTGTAGCGCATCTGGACCTCCCAAAAAGCATAGAAGCCTACTATCAGGAGACGGGACGCGCCGGGCGGGACGGGCTCCCCGCCGATGCCTGGATGGCATACGGCATGGCGGATGTTACCATACACCGCCAGCTTATAGATAAATCAGAGGCCGATGAGCCGCACAGGCGTCTTGAGCATAGAAAACTCTCTGCGCTCCTGGGCCTGTGCGAAACGGCATCATGCCGGCGCCGGGTGCTCCTTAAATATTTTGGGGATGAGCTGCAAAAACCTTGCGGAAACTGCGATACCTGCCTTGTCCCCGTTGAGACCTGGGACGGCACCATGGCCGCAAAAAAGGCTGTTTATCTTGTGCACCAGACGGGCCGTATGTTTGGGGCCGTCCACCTGATTGATATCCTGCTAGGCAAGGAGACGGAACGCACCAAACGCTTCCGCCACCATGACCTGAATGCCTACGGGAAGGGGAGCGAACTCTCTGAGAAGGAATGGGCCTCCGTATTCCGCCAGCTGGTTGCAGGAGGGTATCTTGCGGTGGATATGGAGCGCTACGGCGGCCTGACCATAACCAGCCAGGGAGAAAACATGCTCCGCAGTGATGAGCGGATATATCTTAGAAGAGACCCTGTCAAGGTTGCAGGCAGAAAGAAGAAACAGGGCAAGCAGCGCGCGCATCTGGCGGATAATGCCTCATATGAGCTGTTTGAGGTACTGCGCAGTCTTAGGCTGGAACTTGCACGCGCAGCGGGCGTTCCTCCTTACGTGATCTTCCATGACTCAACGCTTGAGGTAATGTCGGCGGTAAAACCATCCAGCTTTGAAGAGTTAGAGCAAATTTCCGGGGTAGGGGAACGCAAGCTTCAGAAGTACGGCAAGGCGTTCCTTGCCGCAATTGCCGGACATATGGAATCTGCCTGACCGGCAACCCTGATCCCCCTAAAGTGATATTCGCTATCCCCAGAAGCGGGTCTCTGCGCCCGCCCGTGCCGGCTTTGGCAACAGTATACTCCTCATTCCAATGACTCCGCCCTTTGAAGAGCAGCCTATCTGGGTAATATTTAGTGTAATTCTTAGATGGAGAGATGGAATGTCCGAAGTACGCCGACTTCAAGAATCCCTGGATCACGCAGAGTATATGCTGGAGAGAAGCAAGAAGATGCTTCAAGAGGCTGTGCGCAACCGCAGGCATCTTGAATCTATACTAGAGACATTGCCCTCCGGGTTAATAGTTGTAGAAGGGCAGGATGCAATAATAACCATTATAAACCACCGCGCGTTAGAAATCTTTGGATGGAGCGCAGAGGTTGGCGTGCAGAAGCCCGGGCGCTCCGCAGAGTTGAACCTGCTCAGTCCAGACGGCAGCCCGTTTCCCCCTGATGAGCAGCCGCTTAACAGAGCCGCCATGTATGGCGAAGTCCTTTTGGGAGAAGAGGTATTAATCAGGCATGCAGACGGCACGGTAATTGCCGCAGTTGCAAACGCCGCGCCGTTATACGATGGCAGTGAAATCACGGGAGCGGTAGGCACGTTTGAAGAAATTACCGCAATAAAGGCCATGCAAAAAGCGCTGGAGAGGGCATACTCCAGGGAGCGCCGTCTCTCCGTAATGCTTCAAAAGGCGCTTCTCCCAAGCATCCCGGAGAGGATGAACGGCCTGCTGATGGCAAGCGAATACAGGGCTGCTTACAAGGGCGATTATATGGGCGGGGATTTTTACGATATATTCTCTCCGCGGCCCGGCCTGACGGGGATAGTAATAGGAGACGCATCCGGGAAGGGTATCCAGGGAGCCATTCGTACTGCCCGCACCAAGTATACCCTAAGAGCATACGCGTATGAGAACCCTTATCCATCCTCCGTCGTGGAGAGGGCAAACAACACCCTCTATGCACAATCAGGGAGCGAATGTTTTGTAACCGTATTCTACGGATTGCACAATGCAGAGAACGGAATATTGAGCTTTGCAAACGCCGGGCATGAATTACCGTTATGCCTTAGATATTCAGATAAGAAGGTACTGGAGTTGGAGGCTGCAGGCATGGCGCTGGGTATCCGCCGGAATAATAAGTATGTAGAGAACAGAATCCAACTGCAGAACGGCGACCGGCTGCTGTTTTATACAGACGGCACAACGGATGCTAGAAGGGGAACAGCTTTCTACGGCATAAACCGGCTGAAAAGATTCCTGGCCGCCAGGGCATCGGAATCGCCTGCGGAGTTCACCGGCCATCTGGTTCAGCGGCTGCTGGAATTCTCAGAGGGGCATCTGCAGGATGACATAGCAATCCTTATGGTTTGTGCCGGAAAGTATGTCCCCCGGCTTAATACCGCTCTGTAGCCCTGGAGTTTTATACAACTCATGCCCCGGGTAAAGAGCATTAATGTATTTCACCGCGCCCGGCAGACTGTCTCCGGCGCCAATTTTGTTATGAGAGGTGTACTAATATGCAAAAGTTTCCATCGCTGTTTAGCACAGGGAGAATAGGTAACCTTAATATCAAAAACCGCATTATCATGGCGCCTATGGTGCGCAACTACGCAGATGATAACGGCTATATCACTGCAAAATACCTTGCCCACATAGAATCTATTGCGGGCGGCGGAGTGGGCGCAATGATTCTGGAGGCCAGTTATATAAGCCAGGAAGGCAAGGGCTTTGCAAACGAGCTTGGCCTGCATACTGATGATATGATCCCCGGATTAAAGATGCTTGCAGATATTGCGCACTCCTACGGCGCAGTAATTGGGCCGCAGATCTATCATGCCGGCCGGCAGACGGCGTCTGCAATTAGCGGCATGCAACCGGTAGCTCCATCGGCCATCCCGGGCCCTACCATAGGGGAGGTGCCGCACGCTCTTTCAGCAGATGAAATCCACCGTATAGTAAAAGCCTACGCAGAGGCGGCACGGCGCGCAAAGGAGGCCGGCTGCGATTTTATAGAGCTGCACGGCGCGCACGGCTACCTTATTGCGCAGTTCCTCTCCCCCTTCAGCAACATCCGGGAGGATGAATACGGCGGGTCAGAGGAAAACCGCATGCGTTTTCTGGTAGAGGTTGTACAGGCGGTTAAAGAGAAAGTGGGCTCGGATTTCCCGGTTACCATAAGGCTCTCCGGGGATGAGATGGTCCCCGGCGGGATTACCCCGGATGACAATATTGAAATAGCCAAACGCCTGCAGGATATGGGTATCCATGCCCTGCATATCTCTGCAGGCAACTACGCATCCTATGATCTTGGATACATGATACAACCCATGGCCATACCGGATGCGCCACTGGTTCATCTGGCAGAGAAGGTTAAAGCCGCCGTAAGCATCCCCGTGATTGCCGTGGGGAAGATTAGAGACCCGCAGGAGGCAGAGGGGATAATCAGCTCCGGGAAGGCAGATTTTGTTGCTTTGGGAAGGCCTCTTTTGGCAGACCCGGACTGGCCCAACAAGGCAAAAGACGGCCGCATTGAAGATATTAACAAGTGCATTGCGTGTAACCAGGGATGTGTAACCAGGCTCTTCGATCAGCAGGATGTATGGTGTACCGTAAACCCTATTACATCCAGGGAGATAGAGTTTGCCAAACCCATGCCGCCGACCAAACTTAAGGTGCTGGTTGCCGGCGGCGGCCCTGCCGGAATGGAGGCGGCAAGGATAGCGGCCGGGCGCGGGCACAAAGTGATTCTGTGTGAAAAGGAAGACCATCTTGGCGGGCAGTTGGACGCGGCTGCGGCGGCGCCGTACCGTCCGGGATGGGCGGAACTCAAAAGCTACCTGCTACATAAGATGGATAAGCTGGGCATAGATATCCGCCTAAACACAGAGGCCACGGCTGATCTTGCCAGGGATGAAGGCGTAGATGTAGCCATTGTTGCAATAGGTTCCTCATCCTTCCACCCCAGAATCCCCGGGATTGACAGGGCCAACATCCTTACCGCGCGGGAGATACTGGAAGGACATGCCAATGCAACCGGACGGGTGATAGTGGCCGGGGGCGGCTGCGCCGGAGCTCAGACCGCAGAATACCTGGCGGCTAAAGGTCATGATGTAACCATAGTGGAGATGCTTGGCGCAATTGCCGTGGATTCCCCCAGGGCGGAGCGTGAACTTTTGCTTGGACGCCTGCAGAAGATGGGCGTAAAAGTTCTAACAGAGACCAAGATTCTAAGCTTTGAGCAGGGGAAGATAGGGGTGCAAAATCCGCAGGGGCTTGAAGACCTTGCGGCGGATACAGTGGTGCTCTGCATGGGTTCAATCCCAAATAATAGCCTGGCAGAGAAACTGCAGATGGTAGTGCCCACCGTTGTCACAGTAGGGGATGCCCTTGATCCAAGAAGGGTTACGGAAGCTATGGCAGAAGGGGCCAGGGCCGGGCTCAATTTCTACATGCAGGAACCAGAGTTGGCAGCCTGACATATCTGTTGGGTGAGGGTGCCGGAGAGAAGCTGCGCCCTCACCCGGCTGTTTTTTGGAGCTTGGCATAGAGATTCTATAGTTTCCTTTGTACACTTAAAATTACGGGGGAACCCAAAATT